>NZ_JACJPC010000011.1:0-15748 GCF_014695875.1 Leptolyngbya sp. FACHB-541
AAGGGGACAGTGTGTCTCAAGCCAAGTTTATTGAAGCAATCTTTGAAATTGCTGCTTAAGGGAATGAAAACGATACCGATCGTTTGTCCCTAAT
Organism: Leptolyngbya sp. FACHB-541; assembly: GCF_014695875.1. Lineage (NCBI taxonomy): Bacteria > Bacillati > Cyanobacteriota > Cyanophyceae > Leptolyngbyales > Leptolyngbyaceae > Leptolyngbya > Leptolyngbya sp. FACHB-541. Next base: position 95 of record NZ_JACJPC010000011.1, read on the forward strand.
CAGTTTTTGCGACACAACCGGGTGTTGGCAACCAGTTGAGCATCATTAATCAAGAAAAGGGAGCCAGTAGTGATGCGAATATCGCCACCGTCGCCTACAGCAACTCTATTGGCACTGATAGCACCAACGCTGCTAAAGATAGAACTGTTGTCCAAGGAGACGCGATCGCGAGCTTCAATAATCACGTTGCCCGCGTTGCCGATGCCACCAGTACGAACAGAATTAGCAATAGCGGCATCTTCACCGCGAATGCGAATGGCATTGGCGTTAAGTGTGATGTCTCCGCCCTGAGCACCCATAAAACCAGAGTTGATACCAATGCCCGCTGACAAAGCACTGTCTAGAATCTCTAAGGCTCCAGCATTCACCGCGATACTGCCGCCATTTCCTACCACATTGATGTGCGACCCGTTGGTGAGCAACACACTCGATCGCGCAACTCCAGTGGGGAATCACAAACGACCATTGGCATCAAGTGTGACAGTTCCCGGTTGACTTAAGTCCCCTATCTCGACTCGTCCTCCCAACGCCACCAACCCGCCGTCCATGCTGACGTTGCCCCCCAGCAGCGTCAAACTCTCTCCCACGGGCACTCGTAGCCCAAATTCAGGTATGCCGGATGGGTTGCTTGCGGCTGAAGTACGTGAATTATTGGCGATCGGCGCAGGATTAAGTTGATTGAACAGAAACGCCGAAGGTTGCACCGTTAGCAACAGGGGAGCCATGGGTTCGGCGGCACTAAAGAAGCCTTGCTCACCAAACCCAATAGCATCGGCAGTCGTTGCCACAAAGGAACCGCGCACATCTAAGCGAGCATCAGGACCAAAAATAATACCAATGGGATTAATCAGGAACAGGTTTGCATCCCCTAGCACCCCCACTACACCTAAAATTTCAGATGCAGTCCTTCCGGTAACGCGACTGAAAATGTTGTCTACACCTGGATCAGTAAAGTAGACGCTGCGTCCTTCATCGACATAAAATTCTCGAAAACTATGAAACAGGTTATTGTCACGTTGCGCTCCTCCCTCAATGCGATCGCTTGCCGGATCTGAGCCAGGAACAACACTAGAGTTTTCACCACCTAACGTGTCGTCTGCGATCGGACGGCGTTGTGCTACTGCTGCAGCCGTCCATCCCAGCACAATCGCACTGAGGACGATGCCGTTTACAAGCGCGGCTTTCCAACTCAAGCAGCGCATCAAGATTACCTTCTCAAGAATAGTCATGTCGATTGCAGCAAGTCCTATTCAGGGCAAACAAACGCGAAATACAACCATAGTTGTCATTGCATTGACTCTTCCTCACGCAAAAACACAGTATTCATCAAAACTGACATCGAAAAGGAGAAGATGAATAAAATGCCCCTTGATTACGCTTGATTGAACAGCACTCAGCGATCGACCGCAACCATAAAGCGAACTGGCGTAGGTAGCCTCAGACCCTTCGCCCGAACAAGTTCCGAATTACTCTAGCTGCTTTCAAGGAGTCAAACAAGGAGACAGTGTGTCTCAAGTGAAATTTATCGAAGCGATCTTTGGAGTTGCTGCATAAGAACAGGATGAATGATCTACATCATTCATCTTTAAAGATTCTTGTGATAGAAACGCCCGGCCGCAAACGTTCGGACCAACCTGCCCTTCCGCTACAGCTCCTTGGTGATGTCCATTCGGACGATCAGTCCGTCGCGCAGCTCAAACAGGTACTCGAACGAGCTGCGGGAGAGCTCGCTGCCGTCGATCCTGTGGATGACTTGGTCGAGGCGGACGTTGACCCGTCCGTCAGGCAGGACGGTGACGTCGGTCGGCGTGTCGTGCGTCTGGGTCTGGGTCCACTGGTTCAGCCAATAGTTCTTGACGGCTTCTCGTCCATGGAGCCGCTTGTCGCCATCGGGCCAATTGATGTCCTCGCTGAGATACCCGAGAAGACGGTCGATATCCCTGGTGTTGTAAGCATCGTACGCATCGACGATTTCTTTGTCGGTCATCTTCATATCACCCTCGCGGAATGTTGCTCCTAATTCGCACCTCTTTGGACATGACTAACTCTCCCTTCTGTAGGTGCTTTGGAGAAGACTAGAAATCAACTTTGTAAGCTTGTTTTGTGCCACTGTTTGCGGCAATTTGAATTGCATTTAGCATCTGATGACGAACGACTGCTTCATCAAAACCTGCACAGGTCTTTGTGCCTTGGAGAATATCTTGAGCCAGTCGAGCGTAGACCTGCGCGACGTTGAATGCAGAGCCTTTTGGAGTTTCAGGTGGAACCCAGCGATATTTGTTTGGTACAGAGAATGAGTGACAGTGCCTTCTCTTGTCCCTGTGCGCCCTGTAGGACCACATCCAGCATATAGGTATGACCAGTATCTCCTGTCACTAGCAAATCGCCTTCAGTGCCGTTGATCTCCCAAAGCAAATTAGTGCCGCGCGATCGCCCGCCCCGAATATGCAGAGAAGCGATCGCTCCGCTATGCAAAGTGCCATTCACAGCGATTTGGTCGGGAGCCGTTGCAGGAATGCTCTCACCTGTGTCAACAATCTTGACTTGAGTTCTTTGCGTTGCTAGCGTTGCATTTAACTCACGAAATTCGCCCAGACAATACGTTACAACATCTGCATAATGTCCAGTGTGAACCGTGAGCAAATTGGCTCCATTCTGCGAGTCAAGCATGTAGACGTTGGCGCTATCAATGACATCGCTAGGGTACTTGTCAGAGACAATCAGGCTAGTGGAGACGACAGTACCGACATAGCCTTGAGCAATCAAATCGCGAATCTGGTTAACCGCTGGTGCGGCTCGACCCTGAAGCTCGATCGCAGTGCAAATATTTTTGCGTCGAGCTAAATCAGCTAGTTCGATCGCCTCAGCTAATCCGTTACCTAACGGCCATTCACAGTAGATATGTTTTCCGGCTGCGATCGCAGCAGTTACTAGTTCATGATGATACGGCACCTTAACCGCAACAACGACTAAATCTACTTCTGGGTGTGTCACCAGTTCAACATGATTATCAAATGCGAGAGATACGTTGAATTGTTTACTAGCCGCGATCGCGGTTTCTTGTTGACTGGTGCTGATTGCTCGAATCTCATACTGTGGTAGAGCGGAGAGAGCTGGAATGTGAGCAGATTTTGCCCAACCTCGATTAGGATTTGCGCCAATAATACCAACGCCAATCTTGTCTGTCATTGCGATGTTCCTTAATTGGCTGATTCATCCAAGATGCAGAAATTTTTGTCTAGCCTTGCGCCACAACCCAAAGGCGCGGGTCGCCTGCTTGCCGATTGTCGCTGTGCCGTTAATCGGTGCGTAGCACTCGGATGAGCTCTTCGGACACGAGGTCGGGGCGCGACAGAAACGGGTGGTGACCAGTGGCAAGGTCAATCGAGCGGGTGGCCCGGCTGGCGTGGAAGCGCTGCAGGGCGAGGGAGGTGCTGCGGTCCTCCGTGCAGACGAGGTACGTCGAGGGTCTACCCCGCCACGCCGCTTGAGTCGTCGGCGTCCCAAAGGCACCTACCGATTGTGGGGTGACACGGTTCCACGCTTCGGCTCGGATCTCCTCGTCTGTCACGTCCTGCAAGAAGCGATCGCCGAATGACGAGACGGTGTAACCAGCGAGGCGGACTGTGCCGTCGTCGCCTGGCGCAATTTTGACCGGGTCTTGCTCGCCGCTCATGATGTCAGCCTGCGACTGCCCCACGTCCGGCAGGTACGAGGTGATGTACACCAGGTGGTGAGTAGCAGGGTGGTCGGCGCCCTCTGCAATGACCGTGCCGCCGTAGGAGTGCCCGACGATGACAGCCTCGTCTACGTTATCGAGCGCATCGCGGAGCGCTTGGGTGTCTTCAAGCAAGCCAGCGGTTCCGGGTGAAGCACCCTCTCCGCAGGACGGCAACTCGACCGACCGACTCGCTGAGCCGGTTTGCTCATGAATCCGCTGGGCAACCTGCCGCCACCACCAGTTACCGTCACGGACAAGTGCACCGTGCACGAACAGGATCTCCACCATCTTTGTGTCTCCATTCAATTAATTTCCCCAGTGAGTGGGAGGTAGCTTGATTCAAACCCAGATATGGCTCACTGCCCAGACCTCGTTTGCAAGAGATAGCCGCAAATTTAAGTAATTTAAATTCCATGCTATCTGCCACGTATCACACTAAATGACCGAAATTCTGCAATAAATAACCAATCATGATGTGGGTTTCTCTCTGTGGAGTTAACAGTTTGGTAATAAATAATCGGTGTGTGAGTTGGAAAGTGCAGCCCGTTTATCGGTTTCGCCTTCAGAAGGAATGATTTGGCTCACATGACCTACAACTATTTCCCAGCAGTTCTGTCACTGTAGCCAGACGCAGGTAAAGCGATAAGGGTCGGAGAACGCTTGACCGTCAGATATTCCAGCCAGTTCTACTTTGAGGGTGACGACAACGCAATCGTTTTGTGAAAATGGATTTGGCGATCGTAAACCTCCACTTTCGTTAGCAACAAGCCGGTTCGTCCTGCTTCAACACCTGCGGCAGGGTTTGATTCAGAAAATAATCCCAGGTAAACGGCTGAAATTGAAGCAGCTCTAATGCTGTCGATGTACCCGAAGGATTGGAATGAGTTTTATTCTGTACTGTTGGGTAACAGAGTGAAATGTCTAATCCTGCGGAGCTGGTTGATCGTTGACCCTGGAACTGTCGGTCTATAGTCGCTACAGCGATTTCATAGCTGTTTTGATAATGCTTCAGACGCAGCTGGGTTCCACCTGGAACAGTGTTGAGCGTCCAGACAACGAGAGACGGTTCAGCAGTGGAAAACTCCTGCCAGGTGTAGACTAAACGGGTCGGTTCTTCCAGTTCCACAACCTCGCATTGAATCGTTGTCTTCAAACCCGGTGAGGGACGGCTGTAAAACTGAAACTTGTGTCCTAGCCTTGGCTCAAAGTCATTCTCCATCATCCAGGCAGCAAGGGCACGGCGGTCGGTCAACACTTGCCAAACTCGTTCGGGTGGATTCCGGTATCAACGGAAGGTCAACCAGTTTTCAAGCGAGTCCAACAGATGAGCAAGGACATGTTCAGACGCTAAAAACCTGATGAATTTTGACTAACTACACTCACATTTGGATCAAGGTCGCCACCTGTGTTGTAAATGTAATCAAACGCTCCCTGATCGCCCAGTAAGTGCGATCGCAAAAACAGTCCACTCCAGCGACCAATCGCACTGTTAGCGGTTGCCTGATCAAGCGTAGGACGGTTCGGATCACGAACAATATTATCTTCATTGGTAATACCGTAGTGATTGGCACCGTCCACAATGATCAATGCCTTTGGTGGGTCTTGAAGCTTCACATAGGTTGATGCCACTTCACCAAAATCAGAGACTCCATCTAAGGTGCCTGCAATTAGGCCAACTGGAATATCCTGGTTATCGACAGATGGAAATATCCCGCTATTCATCGAAGACTGAAAGTTAGTGCCATAGAAAACACCTGCCATCAGTTCAGGAGGTCGAGTATAGTCATCAGAAGAAACCGCTGGATCATTGATGTTTTGAATGGCAGCTAGTCCTGCATAACCGCCAAGGGAGTGTCCTAGCAGTCCCAACTTTTCAGTGTCCACGATTTCAAAAATGGGTGAGTTGGAATTAGTATCCTCCACTCTTATCTGATTGAGGACATCATTCACCTGTTGTTGATCTGCCAGAAGTCCAGTAATCTCTTGTCCATCAGGTCCAGTGATTGTGCGTTCATTGTTGGGGACAACCACAACGAATCCATAACTGGCGACTTGTTCAGCATAGTTAGAATAGTCAGCTTTATCGACCAGACCACCCTGAAGCATCAAGGCGATCGGTAATTGATCTGCCGTTGCATCGGGCACAACTGGATAGTAAACATCTGCTGGATCACCATCGGCAGCAATGGTCGTTGAGTAGTGTTCTACCTGTTCATACAGTGGATCAGGACTGAATGAAAGATCCCCTTCTGGGCGAATCCGAAGCACTTCTCCCTGCCCTGGAACAAAGCCTTTATTTGAGATATAGATATCTCCGTTAGAACCCAGAGTTAAGCCAGTGGGGTTGATCAGTTCATCGGTGATCGTGTTGCGAGTCGAGCCATCGGGAGAAACATAAATCAGAGCACCTGCTTCACCGCCATTTAAGATTGCATCAGCATCGTACTCCAGAACATAAAGACCGCCGGATTGGTCAAATTTCAGGTCAATGATATTGGTGAAACCTTCTGCATAAACTTCTGGTTCTCCCTCTTCCCCAATGCGGTAAACTCGTGCATTTCCTTCCTTAAAGGGAAACGCGGTCAATTCACCGACGTAAAAGGCACCATCCGGACCAACGGTGATAGAGGTTGGCACCGACTGTTGCACAATTTCTTCACCTGTCGATGGATTAATAGCGGCACGGGTCGGAAACAGCGTCTCTAAGGTCGGTTCTGCATTGCTAAAGGCTTTAAGGCTGAGTAAGTCATTTCCACCTGCATCCAGCACATATGCCGTATTGTCTTCAATCAGCAAGTCGAAAAGATTAGTATTTACATCCTGCCCATCGGGATTATTGGCTTGTTCATAGGCTCCTAGGTCTACCAACCGTGTCCAGGAAGCATCACCATCAAAATTCTCGATCGCAATCAATTGACTGAAATCGGGAACTTGAACAATGCTATCCCGAAGTGCTGGATTTCCTGCAAATCCAACAATGCCGTAGGCATTGCCATAAGCATCAAACTCAATATCATTGATACCTGCCGCATCACTACCGTTCGGTAACGCCAGCGATGGTAAACCCGTGACTACCCTCTCAACAACCCCATCTTGAATTCGAGTAATCGCACCCGTTGCACCATATGACAGAACTGCATCGGGGATACTGGGAGATGGAATACTGGCTCCGGGTCCGCCTCGTCCTGCTTCAGTGACGTAGAGCGCTCCATCTGGACCAAAGGTTAACCCTCTGGGTCCATCCAAACCATTTGCTAAAACCTCAATCTGTGGCGCGTGCGATTCATCAGAGCCAGTATAAGTTTGTTCTGCAATCGCGATCGATGCTATATCCATGATGTAACTTCCAGTACAGATAAATTTGCTCGAAATTAAACTGATTCAATCTCAACTTCATTGACGTTGAAAACACTTAAACCCCGAAACCTGCAAGTGCGATCGCCCCTTTGTGAGAGCGATCGCTTGAGTATTCAGTTGAAGTGCGATCGCCTCGGAGGACTGAGGCAATGTTTTGTAGGCATTAAAGGGTATGAGCAACACCGCGATAAATCAATCGAGAGTTTGGTGTAGTTGGCCTCCGGGAACTAATTTGAGGCGATTGGTTAGTAATAGAGCGCCGGCTTCCAATTCCATGAGTCATGAGTTGGTACTGATTACTCGGATATGGTTTACCACGATAGGTAAGTGTAACTGAAGTAACTCTGGTTTGCTGAAGTTGAATAGACTGAGTAACTTCGTAATCAGCACCGCGATAACAAAGTTTCATGTGCTTATCTCCCTAGTACAAATTTGTTACGGGGCAATGCAAATTTTTCTAACTCTCATCGATTATGAAATCGACGACCTTCTATTAACCTCTCAGGTTAAAACTCTGGGAATGCTGCAAGAATTGCAAAAGTCCATCTTTGGAAGTAGGGATTGGAGTATTCTTAGAAGAAAGCCTCTACCTTCCAACTGATATTCATTCAACAATGAGGAATTTGACCTCAACTGTTGCTCAAAGCTCTAGTGTTATAAAACACACCACGTTACTATCCGTCTTTCATGCAATAGGCTTACGAACGTCTCAACACTACGCGGTGCCTTCCCTGTTGCATCCTGCACACCAGAAGCAACTGCGGATTACTACCTTACCTATATCATCCCAACCTCCGTCAGACATCGCCAGCCTTAACTGCGTTGATTCAGGTGACAATCTCAAATGGAGTGCTCGGATAGCCAATTGCTCTCCTAATACAACTGTTATTCACCAATATCAGTTAGCGCTAGGGAAACGTGAGTGGGGTTACGCAGATCTTCTACCAGGGCTTGAATATCGGCAGGTGGAGGTGGAGTGAGGCGTGACACACTCAGTGTCACGATGAAGTTAACAATCATGCCTAAAGTGCCAATGCCTTCGGGAGAAACACCAAAGAACCAGGTAGGCATACCGTAGAACTTGGTGCCAACAATATAAAAGAGAGTAAACAGCAGACCGACAATCATACCGGAAATGGCACCCTCCTTATTGGTACGCTTGTCAAAAATGCCCAAAATGATAACGGGGAAAAAGCTGGCGGCGGCCAAGCCAAAAGCAAAGGCTACGACCTGCGCCACGAAGCCCGGCGGATTAATACCTAAGTATCCAGCTAGGACGATTGCAATCCCTACCAGAAGCCGTCCTATCATCAGACGTTTTGACTCCGAAGCGTGAGGATCGATCATGCGGTAGTAAACGTCGTGGGCGATTGAGCTAGAGATCACCAATAGCAGCCCGGAAGCCGTGGACAATGCTGCTGCTAGCCCACCCACTGCCACCAGCGCAATCACCCAGGGAGCCAGTTTGGCAACCTCTGGTGTCGCCAGCACGATGATATCGGGATCAATTTTGACTTCGCTGGTCGTCGCGTCGGGCGTAAGCTGAATCCGTCCATCAGCATTTTTATCATCGAATGCCAGCAGTCCGGTATTTTCCCACTTGGTTGCCCAATCTAACTGACGAATTTCTTCAACAGTATTGTTGTTAATGCTATTGATCAGGTTGTAGCGAGCAAAGCTAGCCAAGGCAGGTGCAGAGGTGTACAAAATGGCGATAAACAACAGTGCCCAACCCGCCGAGTAACGTGCCGATCGCACATCTGGTACCGTGTAAAACCGAACGATCACATGTGGCAGTCCAGCCGTGCCCACCATCAGCGCCAACGTGATGAACAACACATCCAACATGGATTTGTTGGCGAAGGGTTGGGTATATTCGCTAAAGCCCAGTTCGGTTTGAATATCGTTTAACCGTCCCACGATATCCCCAAAGGTAAAGCCCAACTGTGGCACAAAAATTCCTGTCAGTAATGCAGAGATGGCGATCGTTGGAATCAAATACGCCACAATCAGCACACAGTATTGTGCCACCTGTGTCCAGGTAATACCTTTCATGCCGCCTAGAATGGCAAAAAACGCCACAATCACCATGCCGATAATCACACCTGTGCTGATATCTACTTGCAAAAAGCGGCTAAAGACAATGCCCACGCCACGCATTTGTCCTGCTACATAGGTAAACGAGACAAAAATGGCAGCAATCACCGCTACTGTTCGAGCCAGATTGGAATAGTAGCGATCGCCCACAAAGTCGGGCACGGTGTACTTACCAAACTTGCGTAGATAAGGAGCCAGCAGCAACGCCAGTAACACATAGCCGCCCGTCCAGCCCATGAGGTAGATCGAGCCGTCATATCCCAGGAAGGAAATCAAGCCTGCCATAGAAATAAACGAAGCAGCAGACATCCAATCAGCAGCAGTGGCAGCCCCATTGGCAATCGATGGTATATCCCGATCCGCTACAAAGAAGCCTTGGGTGTCTTGTACTCGCGACCGCCAGCCAATGTAGATGTACAGAATGAATGAAAGGATAACTAAAACCGTAGTCCAGGCTTCGACTGACATGGTTTAAGCCTCCGTATCTGAGTCGTTGGAAAGCGGTTGATGAGAAATACTAGCACGACGTGAGACTCGATTGGGCACAGCGGCATGACCATATTTGCGATCGAGCCTGTCCATCTGCACAGCGTAAACAAAAATTAGGATAACAAACACATAGATCGATCCTTGCTGTGCCATCCAAAATCCTAGAGGTACACTGCCAAATTGAATGGTATTGAGTGGCTGCACCAGCAAAATGCTAAACACTAGAGACACCAATGCCCAAACAATCAGGAGATTGCGAATTAAAGCCGTATTTGCCCGCCAATAGGTACGACGAAGACTAGAGGAATCATGGTTATTTCCCATTGCTGTACGTTATGAGGTAATGTTTACAGAGGTGATGAAAATGCCGTTAGTATTGTCTGAGATGGTGTTGCCGGAAATTGTGTTGGGGGTGGCAAGAATGGGTTGATTGGAAGAACCTGCTTCCTTAAGAGTGTGAGGAACCCGTTCATTCTTTGTTCCCAATCTTCCACTCTCGGCATCTCTCGAACTCTCTAAAAGAAAAGAACTGCTGCTTATTCCCTTATCAATCGCTGATTAATATCTTTGTCTCGGCTGGCTTTGCGGTTGCAGGTAAACTTGGAACGAATGGCAGCAAGTAAGGTAGATGACCCGATTTAAATCGTACATATTGTGTTTTCCAAGAAGTTGTTTGCAATGCAGGTTATATCACTCAAAAACTTCATTACGTTATCAGCAAAGTGTGCCTTCATAGCTTTTTCTCCTCTTAATGAAGAGACTTCGCTCTTACACGACTTATCCAACACTCTGGGAATTTCTCCTGCTGAGTTTGTCGCCCTACAGATATATCACTAAGAGCGGCTAGAAGGGTTCGGAACTTCTTCGGGCGAACAAAATCAGTGTAATCAAACTACCTCTAGACCAAAGTTCCCGCAGTTGTGAATAAGCAAATGAGGCAAAGAGGGAAGTTTGAGCCTGCTTACAAAGGCTCGCTGACTGAGCAAAAAGATTAGTATTGACATCTTGCTTGTCAGGGTTGTTATTTTGTTCATAAGCACTAAAATCTCGGAGTCTTGTCCAGGAAGAACCTCCGTCAAAACGATCGATCGCAATCAACTGGCTAAAATCAAGGACTTGAAGACTGTCTCGATTGGCTGGATTGCTGGCAAGACCGATGATTGCATAAGCATTGCCATCCGCATCAAACTCAATGTCACTGACCTTAGTGGTGCAGAGAAGTTCTGAGAAGCTTGCTATGAAGGGAGTCTTATTAATTGACAATACTCAAGCAGGGCAGAAGTAGCGTTGGCTGCCTTTGCTGATCTTGCCATGACGATGTAATTTAGGGTGGTTACAAAATGGACATTCCATCACTTGTTTAGAAACTCAATCTCTCCTTGAGTGTATCAATGCCACACTTCTACCTGGCATGACCATCATTGACATGTTGCTGGAGGTTGAGCCGCCCTGGCAGGAGTCGTGGCGATCAACGTCACGTTGCCATCTTCTCCAACTATCCATCCCTGGACTTCCACGATTGGCGTCGCTGCGGTACCAAAGTCTCCACTAAACGTAGCGAGCGGAGATATGGCTTCCTCATCTCCCCTCTCTTTCCCATCTTCCTCATTCAACGTGACCCAATCGGACAATGATTCATCTCCAATCAACGAATCGGTCGGGCTGGGCGGCAAGCCGCCGCGTCCGCTTACTACAAATGCACTTGTTTCTCCCCCGCTTTGCCCTAGACAGGTCTGACTGATTTGATTTGATGCATCCACGACTGCGGTTGGCAGTTCAGTTAAGCCACGTCTGGGGTCAACATCAGGTTCGGTGATAGATATGCTTCCCTGGACTCCTTGTTCTGAACTGGCTGTGATGTCACTAGTGCGTGGATTATCTTGAGGCTGTTTGGCGATGCCAAACAGCCCTTGAGTAGTGATGCCAACACTGCCACCACTACCACTGAAAGCATTGGCTCGGATGTCACTATTTTCGTTCGGGACGGCGACAATGAAATCTGCATCGATGTTAATGTTGCCACCATTGCCGCCTGCACGATCGCTTCCCGCTGTGGTGGAGATGCGGCTATTGTTGCGAAGCTGCAATAGCTCGACATCGTGCAGGGTGATATTTCCTCCATTGTCTGCAACGGTTTCAGCGGTGAGGCGGGCTTGATCATTTAACTGCACACCAGCGGCAGTAATGTCTATATCGCCTCCGATGCCGCTGCCCTGGCTGTCTACGGCAATCCGGGCACGATCGAACACCTGCAACTGTTCAGTAGTGATTTGAATGGTTCCACTGGGAGCCGAAGCACCACGAGCGGTACTGGCATATAAGCCGCTGGCGTTGCCTTGCAGACTGCTGGGTCTGTTGTCCGTCACTCCAGAAAGCGTAATGCGATCGGCAACATCGAGGATGATATTGCCCGCTCGTCCTTGGTTATTGCTTGAGGTATTGACCTGCGCTCCTTCGATTGCCTCAAATGTATTGGCGTTGACGGTAATGGTTCCGCCTGGGAAGCGATTGCGAGTCGAGCTAAAGATGCTGCCTCTATCGGCAAGGCGAACTGAATCAGCCCTAATGCTGATATTGCCGCCGCGTCCTTGTGCGCCTGCCTCTGTAGAGCTGGTGATTCTGCTGGGAAACTCCTGTCGGCTCACTCCCTCTACAGAAATGCGACCACGAACGTTGATAGTGATGTTGCCCGCATTGCCTTGATTACTGGTGGTGGAATTGAGTAAAGCGCCATTGGTCAAGGAGAGGGAACCCGCGGTGATGCGGATGTCACCGCCATCGCCCACCGCAACTCGGTTCTCGGCAGAAATAGAAACGTTACTAGAGATGCCGCTAGAAATTCCCTCCGAGTTTCCTCCGTCAAAGGAGACGCGATCGCGAACATGAACGATGACGCTACCAGCATCGCCTTGTCCATTGGTGTTGGCAACCAGTTGAGTTCCCCCAGTCAAGAAGAGAGAACCTGCGGTGATGCGAATATTGCCACCGTTGCCCCTGCCGATCCGACTGGAATTGGTGGTGCCGACGCTACTGAAGATTGCACTACTGCTTTCAGGGGCATTGGGATTCACGCCACTCAAGGACACACGATCGCGCACATTGATGACAACATTACCAGCATCGCCTTGTCCATTGGTAATGGCAGAAATTTGACTACCACCGGTCACGACAAGAGAGCCCGCCGGGGCGCGGAGGATGATGTTACCCGCATCACCTTGTCCAATGGTGCTGGTATTTACTTGAGCACGATCGTTGAGGGAGAGAGAGCCTGCGGTGACGCGAATATCACCGCCATCGCCCACGCCAAGCTCATTCACGTTACTGAGAAGCGCGCTTCTAACCTCAGGGCTAGTGGCATTCGCTCCAGCTAGGAAAACGCGATCGCGAGCGTGGATGATCACATTGCCAGCGTTGCCTCGTCCGAAGACAGTGGCAGCCAGTTGACCACCATTGGTGAGGAAGAGGGAGCCTGTAGTGATGCGAATATCGCCGCCATTGCCGACCGCTGCAGCCGAGTTGTCGCTACCCACCGTGTTGAGAATTGCACTGCTGATACGAGGTATCGTGGGATTCGATCCATCTAAGGAAACGCGATCGCGAGCATTGATAATCACACTGCCTGCATCACCTCGTCCACGGGTGCTGGCACTCAGTACAGCGCCATCGGTGAGGGAGAGAGAGCCTGTGGTGATGCGGATATCGCCGCCGCTGCCCACTGCAACCGCAGCCGAGTTGTCAGCACCGACGCCGCTATAAATCCCACTGCTGAATTGATTAACGGGGTTCACTCCAGCTAGGGAGACGTGATCGCGAGCGTTGATAATGACATTGCCAGCGTTGCCTTGCGCGAGGGTGAGTGTTTGCAGTTGAGCACCATTAGTGAGGAAGAGTGAGCCTGTGGTGATGCGAATATCGCCGCCGTTGCCCACACCAAATCCATTCACGCTGTCGCCCACGACGATATTGAAAATCGCACTGCTGTCGATCGCAACTCGATCGCGAGCCTGAATAATGACATTGCCAGCAGTACCTTGTCCTGAAATGCTAGCGTCAAGGCTGGCAGTATTCGACAGGGAAACAGAATCTGTGGTGATGTGGATATCGCCACCGTTACCTCGTCCTGACACATCGACGTTTAGTCCACCATCCGTGAGGGAGAGAGAGCTTGTGGTGATGCGAATGTCGCCACCGTTGCCCACACCAGTCGTGTTTGCGCTACCCCCAACCCTGCTAAAGATACTGCTATTATTCAAGGAGACACGATCGGGAGCGTTGATAATCACATCACCCGCATTGCCTTGTCCATAGGTGATAGCTTGCAGTTGTGCGCCATTAGTGAGCGACAGCGACGGGGTCGTAATTTGAATGTTGCCGCCGTCGCCGACTGCAACTGTGTTGGAGTCTGATCTACCAACATTGCTAAAAACGAAACTACCGTCAAAAGCAGCGCGATCGCCAGCATTGATGATTACATCGCCTGCATTGCCTGTACCGCCGACAAGAACGCTGTTCGTGATTGAAGTGTTTCGACCCCGAAGCTGAATGGTGCTGGCGTCCAGCGTGATGTCTCCTGCTTGAGCACCCACAAAGTCAGAATTGCGACCAATGCCTGCTGACAAAATACTGTCTTGAATCTCTAACGCTCCAGCATTCACGGTAATACTGCCGCCGTCTGCAACCACATTAATACGCGATCTGTTGAGCAGCGACACATTCGATCGCGCCACTCCGGTTGGAAATCCTAAACTGCCATCGGCATTGAGTGTCACCGTTCCCGGTTCGCTTAACCCACCGACCTCCACTCGTCCGCCCAGTGCGACCAACCCGCCCCCGTCCATGCTGACGTTGCCCCCCAGCAGCGTCAAACCCTCTCCCGCTGGCACTCGTAACCCAAATTCAGGGATGCCAGACGGGTTAATGGCAGATGGAGTACGTGAATTGTTCGCGATCGGTGCTGGATTAAGCTGATTGAACAAAAACGCAGTCGGCTGCACCGTCAGCAGCGGGGGAGCCGTCGGGTCGGTAGCACTGAAAAACCCTTGCTCACCGAACTGCATGGTATCAGCAGTAGTTGCCGTAAAGGAACCGCGCACATCTAAGCGAGCATTGTCACCAAAGATGATGCCGCTGGGGTTGAGTAAGAACAAGTTGGCATCGCCCAGCACACCCAGCACGCCTAAAATGTCAGACGCGACGCCTCCGGTGACACGACCCACAATGTTCTCGACCCCTGGGTCAGCAAAGTAGACGCTGCGCCCTTGCTCGACGTGAAATTCTCGAAAGCTATGAAATAGGTTATCACTGCGTTGCGCTCCACCTTCAATGCGATCGCTTGCTTCCTGGGGGTCGAGCGGGATGACGGTTGAGCTTTCGTTTCCCAGCGTGTTATCGGCGATCGGACGGCGTTGCGCCACTGCCGCAGTTGTCCATCCCAGCACAATTGCACTGAGGACGATGCCGTTCACAGTTGCAGTTTGCCAACCGAAGCGACGCATCAGAATTGCCTTTTCAAGAGTAGTCATGTGGAGAACAGCCAGCATGAATTGAGTATCAACAAAGACGAAACGTTAACACAGCCGATCGAAGTTTAGCCGCTATCAGATTTATGTTTCTTTATAGAAGAACGCATAATCTCAGCTGCTCTAGCTTGAGAACTTGATAGAGCATGATGCAATTCAGGTTCACTCGTTGATTAGAGGCGACATTGTGAGGAAAAAGAGAATGAATAGGATGCTTGCTGATCATGCTTCATTGAACAACATCCAGCGATCGCTTGCAGCAATTAAGCGAAGTCTTGCGAACAATTTGAGACCTTCGCCTGAGGAGCAGTTTTGCGGCGATATCGCTTGGCGTTTTTTCCAAATTTGATTCAGATATCCCTCTTTCATCACTCTAGGCGGAGTAAAATAAGAGTGAGTTTCTCCAAAGTTAGATAGGGCAATGGTTACACCCCGCCAAGCCGTTAGTACAGTCACGTTCATCGACAACTA
>NZ_JACJPC010000110.1:0-425061 GCF_014695875.1 Leptolyngbya sp. FACHB-541
GAGGTCTAATCTACGTACAGGCTTGGTTATCCCTAGGGGCGAATCAGAGTACTTCACTCCTGACAGGGTCTATCAGCAGTCTCGCTGATGCTGGCGCTTACATACAAGGGGCGTAGCATTCGGTCACAAACTCTGCAACTTAATCACAATCCTCCTGCCGAATGCTTCGCCCGTACACCAAATAGTGCTTCTTTACAAAACCGATTCCGTGTTAGCTCAAGCAAGCTATGCCAGCATACTCACCATCTGCGTGATGACAGAGCTAAACTACCAAAGTTTGTAGTATGCTGTAGTTTGATGTAGCTCACGCCGTTAATTGGGGGTTCATAGGAGAATGCAAATTAAACCATATGCCCCTAATCAACTTGATGCGGTTATTCAGCTTTCGCTCCGAGCATAGGAGCCAGTCTTTGATTCGATTCAAAATGCTTTGGATTTTGATGTAGCTCACGCCGTTAATTGGGGGTTCATAGGAGAATGCAAATTGAACCATATGCCCCTAATCAACTTGATGCGGTTATTCAGCTTTCGCTTCGAGCGTGGGAGCCAGTCTTTGATTCGATTCAAAACGCTTTGGATGCTGAGGTGTACCAAGCGTTTTATCCCGTTGGTTGGGGTGTAAGTCAGCAAAAGGCTGTCGAGGATGTTTGCGCTGCCGAAGACACAAACGTGTGGGTTGCGGTCGATGCCGATTCCACTGTAGGTTTCGTAGCTGTGAAACTACACTCAGAGAACAACATGGGTGAAATCTACATGATTGCTGTCGATCCAGACTTTCAAAGTCAAGGCATTGGCACTGCTCTCATAGAATTTGCTCTTGCCTGGATGAAAGACGCTGGAATGGCGATCGACATGGTCGAAACGGGAGGCGATCCGGGTCATGCTCCAGCCCGTCACACCTACGAGAAAGTCGGCTTTAGGCAGTTACCGATCGCCAGATACTTCAAGAAGCTTTAGCCGGTAGATTAGGTGAAGCTTTCTACATGAGGCTAGATATTTTGAAAGGTGCCCCGTGTTCGCGGGGCACCTTTCAAAATATCTAGATTTAAAGATTGGTATTAGAAGAAAGCAGGCTGATGGCGGATCAGGCTGAGGAACTCTTCACGGGTTTTGTGATCATCCTGGAATACGCCAACCATTGCGCTGGTAACTGTCCAGGAACCTGGTTTTTGCACGCCGCGCATCACCATGCACATGTGGCTAGCTTCCATTACAACCGCTACGCCGCGTGGCTCCAGAATGATTTGAATGGCTTCAGCAATCTGCCGAGTCAAACGCTCCTGTACCTGCAAGCGGCGAGCATACATTTCGACAATTCGGGCAAGTTTACTCAAGCCCACAACCTTTTCGTTGGGAATGTAGGCGACATGAGCTTTCCCCATAAAAGGCAGCATGTGGTGTTCGCACAGGCTAAACACGTTGATGTCTCGCACCAACACCATTTCATTGTGCCCTTCATCAAAAATGGCACCATTGACCAATTCTTCTAAAGATTGATGGTAGCCACCAGTGAGAAACTGCATCGCTTCTGCAACCCGTTTGGGCGTCTTCAGCAGCCCTTCCCGCTCTGGATCTTCGCCTACACCTATCAACAAGTCCCGCACCGCTGACATCATTTGCTCTTGGGTGTCTGGCGCTGGCGGTTGGGGTTTAACCGTTTGCCCCCTGGCAGTGTTGCGGTCAGGACGAATTGGCAGCCGAGAGGCTGTATCTGCATCAGTTGAGGAATCGGGCTCGATCGGAGCGTCGTTACTGGTGTAACCGTTAGAAGAAACGATAGTCATAGTGGTTTGAGATGATCTTGGATGAACTGTAAATCAAGCAGTAGAGTCACTGTAGAAGGGGACTACAGCGCTCCAGCACTGGGCATCAGTGTCAGCTCTTCGATGACTGCCTGGGTAGGTAGCAAAACTGTGTGCAAAATAGACTCGGCGACCGTTTCAGGGGTGAGCATTTTGGAACGATCGAAATCAGCATGAACGAAGTCGGTATCCCACAGGGCAGTGTTGACTGCACCGGGGGAAACGGTGACTACTCGAATGCCATTCGATCGCTCTTCAGCCGCCAAGGTCTTAGAGAGAGCAAGCAATCCTGCCTTGCTGACGTTGTACGCACCCCAGTTGGGAAAAGCCTGATAGGCGGCAATTGAGGCAACGTTAACGATCGTTCCTGAGTGGCGATCGTGCATCCCTGGCAGAACCGCCTGAATGCACTGCAAAACGCTGGTTAAATTCAGCGTTAAGACCTGCTGCCAGTCTTCCAGGGAAGTTTCTAAAATGCCGCCGGTATAGCCTACTCCGGCGCTGTTGATCAAAATGTTGATTGGGCCATGGCGCTCTGCAATGCGGCTAATTTCGGCTTTGACCTGGGCGATCGCCGCCAAGTCCACAGGACAAACCTGTACCTCTACGCCTATCTGCCTCGCTTCTACGGCGACCGCGTCTAGCCTAGACTGATTGCGGCTGACCAAAACTAGATCGATTCCAGCTTTTGCAAAGGACAGGGCAGTAGCTTTGCCAATTCCACTGCTTGCCCCAGTAATTAGGGCACGGTGTTTTAGATCAAGAGTCATGAAATTTCCAAAATTCTCAGCCGATTGAGCCAGTGCGCCGACCTACGGGACTGATGGGACTGTTTGATGTCCCAAAGCAGTAAGGTGAAGGATTGGCGATCGCGTTAAAACCAACGCTACAAAGTTGAAACTAATACTAAAAACAAAAGGTTAAAGACAACAAGGCTGACCAAACAGCGTCAACTCTCTCCAAATCGTCGCCGAATCGGCACGTTTGAAGCGGCTACCTGCGGTTTCAACAGGGGAGCATACGCAAAAGAGCATAAGGTTAAAAAACCAATAACAACCAGTTCAAGCCCCAAGCAATCTAACGCTCTAAGCAGCGCAGCGATCGCCTGATGCAGTAAATGTGAACAAATGTTTCTTAAGAGATTATAACACTAGCGATCCCAGCAGGAGCGATCGCCTTCACCTCTATGCTGGAATCTCGGTAAACATACCGATACTGCGGAACTTTTGATAGCGTAAGTCTCGCCGCTGCTGTGGAGTCATCTGGCTTAGCTCCGCCAAATGACTGAGCAATGCTTGCTTGAGCGTTTCGGTAGTCTTCAATGGGTCGGCATGAGCTCCGCCAATAGGTTCTGGCAACAGCTCATCTAGAATGCCCAGATTCTTTAAGTCCAGTGCAGTGATTCGCAGTGCTTCAGCCGCTTGAGGCGCTTTTGCGGCATCTTTCCACAAAATTGCAGCGCACGCTTCGGGACTGGCAACGGTGTAAACAGAATGCTCAAACATCAGCAGGCGATCGCCCACACCCACACCCAATGCACCACCAGAACCACCTTCGCCAATCACTGTGCAGAGAATCGGCACATCTAAACGGAACATTTCCCGTAAGTTGTAGGCGATCGCTTCTCCCTGCCCCAGTCTTTCTCCCTCGGGTCCAGGAAATGCTCCGGGGGTGTCAATAAAGGTGATAATCGGCATCCCAAATCGGTTTGCGTGATTCATCAGCCGCATTGCCTTGCGGTAGCCACCCGGAGAAGCCATGCCAAAGTTTCGCATGACGTTGTCTTTGGTGTCTCTGCCCTTCTGATGCCCCAACATCACCACAGGACGACCATCTAGCCGAGCAACACCACCTACCAGAGCCGGATCATCTGTGCCTGTCAGGCGATCGCCATGCAACTCCAGCCAGTCATCGCTCATCGCTTGAATGTAGTCCAACGTACTGGGACGGCGAGGATGGCGAGCGACCTGAAGCCGCTGCGCTGGAGACAAACTATTAAAAATTTCTTGACGAAGCTGCACGGCACGGGACTCAAGCAGACGAATTTGATCAGAGAGATCGACGTTATTTTCCTCTGCTAGTTCACGCACACGGATAATATCTGCCTCTAACTTCACCAGAGGCTTCTCAAAATCAAGCAGGACAGGTCTACGTTCAGGAGTTGCCATAAGGGGGTTAGGAGTTAGGAACTGGGGGATTAGAGGTGAAGGGGCTGGGGACTGGGGTTAGGGGTTTGTTCCATCCCCAGTTTCCGGTTTGCTCGTTTTGCTCGTTCCCAAGCTAGAGCTAGGGAAACAAGAGGACATCCAAGAGGAAAAATTACTTTCCTACTTACCAACTTCCCCTTGCCCCTTGCCCCAACCCCTAGCCCCTCAAACTAGCAGAGGACGAAATCCGTGCTTGACCGATACCTGACCGATCAAGTCCATCTTTTCTAGCGTAATCTGATTGCGGCCCCAGGAGAAATTGGTATAGAGCTTTTCAAATTCCAGCAGCATAGATTCAGCAAAGCAGGCAAAGAGTTGGCGAGCCGGCACGTCCATGTTGACGATGCTCATGATTCGCCAGTCGATGTCCAGGGAGTGTTCGACGATGCCGCCATTCAAGACGTGTACGCCGGGATGCTGGAGCAAGTTTGCCAGGTTTTTGGGATAACCGCCGTCAATCAGCAAGCAAGGCTGCTTTAGCGTGGTGGGATCAATCTCCACGCCTTTGGGCATGCTGGCAACCCAAACGACAATGTCCGCCTGGGGCAACGCTTCATCCAGACTCATGATCTTGCCGCGCCCCAACTCTTCTTGAAGAACCTGTAATCGTTCCTGGTTGCGGGCGACTAACAGCAGCTCGGCTACGTCAGTACGGGCATCGAGCCAGCGGCAGATGGCGCTGCCGATGTCTCCTGTTGCCCCGCAAACCGCAACCGTTGCTTTGGAAAGTTCAATTCCTAGCTTTTGGGAAGCTTGCTCGACCTGACGGCAAATGATGTAGGCCGTGTGAGTGTTTCCGGTAGTAAAACGTTCAAACTCTAGCTTGACATTTCGCACCTGGCGAATCTGCTGGAGGTTGAAATTCTCGAAGATGATTGAGGAAAAGCCGCCCAGAGCCGTGATGTTGATGCCGTGCTTTTGGGCATGAGCCATCGCGTTGACGATTTTGCGAGTGGCGGCTTTGATGCGTCGAGTCGCTAGCATTTCTGGTAAAAAGCAGGATTCGACGTATCGACCTTCAATTTGTTGACCTGTGACGCTAGTGACTTTGATGGTGTCAACGATTTGAGGTGGGGCGCTGCACCAAAAATCTAATCCCTGGTCGGCATATTCGGGATATCCAAGTTCTCTAGCGACGGATTGGGCGTGTTCTAGGCTGGTGAGGTGACCGATTAAACCAAACATGAATGGCTCTACGCTATGCCTGCTATTTAGGCGAAATGGGGGATATGAAGGCGAAAACAGAAGTAAACACTCTTAAAAATACTACATGAAGCCATGAACCAGAAGAAAAACTTGCTGGCGATCGTCGATAGAACTTGAGCGAGTGTTAACCCAGTATTGCAATCCTATCGGAATCGTCTGTGGATTGCCATCAGACCGCCGAACTATCGAGACAATAAGGGCGCAGCCGCGAGGAGGGTTTTGGTGTAGGGGTGTTGAGGGTTAGAAAAGATTTTTGCAGTGGCTCCCAGTTCTACGATCTGCCCTGCGTTCATTACGGCGATGCGATCGCACAAAAACCTTGCCACCCAAAGGTCATGGGTAATGAACAGGTAGGTCAGGTCAAATTCGCGCTTAAGTTCTAGCATCAGTTCCAGCACCTGCGCCTGTACGCTGGCATCGAGCATACTCACGGGTTCATCGCAAATCAGCAGTTTGGGCTGGGTGATTAGGGCACGGGCGATCGCCACCCGCTGCTGTTGTCCGCCCGAAAGATCCCCCGGATAGCGATTGTAGAATTCTGTCGCTGGCGTTAACCCCACCCGCTCCAGCATTTGCAAAACTTTTTCCCTTGCAGCGGTGGCATCTGCCAAGCGGTGAATCAGGAGTGGATCAGCAATGCTCTGCCCCACAGTCATAGAAGGATTCAGGCAGGCGTGAGGGTCTTGAAAGATCATTTGAATCTGTCGTCGCTGCTGCCGCATAGAAGCACCAGAAAAAGCAGTCAAATCCTTTCCCAGGAACTCTACCCGCCCATCGGTCGGGCGAATCAGTTGCAGAATGGTGCGAGACAGCGTGCTTTTGCCACAGCCGGATTCCCCAACCAACCCTAAAATCTCACCCGGATAAAGCTCCAGATTGACCCCATCAACCGCTTTAATCGTGCGGTCTTCAGCCGGGAAGAACAGCTTGGCAACAAAATTTTGCTCAAGCGTGTAGTACTGCTTCAAATCCTGCAACCGCAGTAGCGGCTCACCTGACTTTGTTGCATTAGAGTGCTCCTTCTTACTCCCCAATTCCGCTATCCCCCCACTCCCCTCCGCCGGAACTGCCTGAACATGCAGCGCTGCCTTCAGCAACATCTGCGTGTACTCATGCTGAGGATTTTGCAAAACCGCTCGAGCGGCTCCGGTTTCGACAACCTTGCCTCGATACATCACGGCGATGCGATCGCAATATTCGCCAATCATCGCCAAGTCATGGGAAATCAGCAGCAGCCCCATCTGCCGTTCCTGACAAAGCCGGGTAAGTTCGCGCAAAATTTGAGCAGAAACGGTTACATCCAGACTGGTGGTCGGTTCATCCGCGACGATCAGTTTGGGGTTGAGCAACAGGGCCAGGGCGATCGCCACCCGCTGTCTCATGCCGCCGCTAAACTCGTGCGGATACTGATTCCAACGGCTTGCGGGAATTTTTACAGCTTCGAGGGTGGCGATCGCCTCTGCCTTTGCTGCCTGCTGGGAAAGTTGGGGACGATGGGCGCGGAGTGTTTCAACACAGTGATCGCCAATCGTCATCAGCGGATCAAGGCGAGTCATCGGGTCTTGGAAAATTAGCGCGACCGCTTCGCCTCGAAATCGCCGCAGTTCTTCCGGGGAAAAGTTGAAGAGCGATCGCCCCTCAAACGTAACTTTGCCCTCTATGCGAGTCGAGGCGGACAGCAGCCGCATTGCCGCTCGTCCCAAGGTTGACTTGCCACAGCCCGATTCACCCACCAAGCCCAGCCGCTCTCCCGGTTGAATCGTTAGCGACACGTCATCAACCGCCCAAGGGGTTGAGGAATAGTCTGGGGTACGCTCCGAAGTGGAATCTTGATCCGTCGCTGCTGCACCGTTTCCACTGCGATGACTGGGATAGGCAACTCGCAGATTTTCAATGCGGAATAGGGCTTCGGTCATGTTTAAAGGGCAGCGTCGCGGCTCTGACGTTTGATCGCTATTATCCTACAGCCGTTCTTGGTTAGCTGAGAGAATGCTTAAGGCTAACTCAGCTTACGAATTCACGAATCAGGTAAGTCATATTGCCCCACAATTTGCTTGGCGTAATCTGGGACGTGTGCCTCCAATTTCTCTGGGTGATTGCGCTTGACGTACAGGTAATTGCGGGTGAAGTGAGAGTCGATTGAGAAGCGGGCGTATTCCAATCCTTTTGGTCCGACTTTCTCGATTACGACACCCATCAGTTTGGCAGCCCACATTGGCAGGGTGACTCCCTTATCGTAGGCAGGAATGCTTTGCTGAACAGCATTGTGGCGATCGCCCTGACTCATCACAGGCTGCGTCTCGATTTGATCCCAAACCAGATCGAGCATCGTCTGTCCGCGATCGTTTCGCACAACAATCCACTGCCAACCAAAAGGTGCGCCCATGTAGCCAACCACTAAATCCGCCAACGAATTGACGTAATCAAAACAGCTCATACAGGACGGAGCAAACACATCCTTAAGCTGATTGGTTTTCAGTCCAAAAAAGGGCACCGTTTCGACCGAGCCATCTTCGTGCCTGAAATGCACCCGAAAGTCCTGCATGAATTCGTAATGCACAACAGTTTCGGGCGATCGGCTCGTCGTCTCCAGGAATTTCTGCAATCCGGCACGATTGACGTTATCCACGCAAGGTGTGCCCAACACATAAAGCTTTTCTAAGCCCAATTCTTTCTCAACTGCCCGGAGTGCTTGAATTTGACAGCCTACCCCAATTACCAGGAGTCGCTTCATCCCAGACTGCTCAATTTGCTCCAGTACCGATAGATTGGGCGACAGCGTCGGCTTATTTACCCGTGCTGCTAAAATCTCTTCTGGCGTTCGGGCAATTACGGGCATCGGCTGAAAGCGGTCTTCTTTCGTGTTTTGCACACAAACTACGCCTTCGACCATGCCCCGATTCAGCATTTGAATCGCGATCGAACTCACAATTCCCGTCCACTGCGCGCCTTCGATTGGCTCAGTTTTTCGCGCTGCCATCATGCCCTGACTTACGCCAAAGTACCAGTCATCAGGATTGTCGAGATCGCGCGATCGCCCGTGGGTCTGTTCTTCCAACTCGCCAATCTGCTGATTGAGAAAAGCGCAGGCTTCTTTTACATGCTGAATGTAGTAGGTATCACATAGCCCACACTCGCTACAAAGTTCTTTGGCAGGACGGATACTACTCGGCTTGAGGGCTTTGGCTTTGCGCTTTTGGGAATCTGTCAGCGTCATCGTAAATGCGGTTCATCAAACACAGCTTTTCTTAAAATACCGCCATGGCAGCGGATGTGGATGCGATCGCCCTACTCATGACACATTAATTATGGTTTCGCTTTCCTGCTGGGGCGATCGCCCAACTAATTCCCAATTCATTCAACGCGCCAAAACAGTTAGAGTTACGCAAGCGCTAGAAGAATTTGAAAAATCAATCAGGGCATGATGTCATTCAGGCTGAGATTTATCTCAGGCAAGAGGGGTGAGGCGATCGCTTGGCCTAAACGATATTGCTGTTGTTGATACTCACCATTCACCAACTGGCAGACTGTAAAAGTAGGCTGTTTTGGCTTTCTGATAAACGCAAGTCCACTTTTGGGAATCGTCCACTTCAAATTCAAGCGTAAAATCTCGGCAAATAACCTCCCAGCTAGTTTTCCTGAAGTGGATTCGTGAGGACCAGTTGGTTCCATGTCTCGGAGTTCGCCATCAATTAATTCGTAGCGCGGATCATTTCCGTATTAACTCCAGAATTCTTCAAAGGAAAGGAGTTTAGAGGGGGTATAGGTCATCATTCGCCTCTTTCCGCTTGACTCGGTTCACTTTACAATATTCGTAGCTAAAGTCTAACCGCAGCAGATTAGTGCTTTGAAAACAGAAACTGATCAGACTCAGATTGAACACATCATTCAAACGCTCAAGCAAGATTTGCCAATATTGTTTGAGCGTGATATTTCATACGATATTTATTCTCAAGATATTCTTTTCAAAGATCCGATTAGTCGATTTAAGGGAAAGTTTAACTATCGAATTATCTTTTGGACGCTGCGATTTCACGGTCAGCTATTTTTTACAGAGCTGTATTTTGATTTGCATGATGTGTATCAGTCTGAAGAAAACATCATCTTGGCAGATTGGACAGTACGCGGAACGCTACGACTGCCCTGGAAAGCAAAAATTTTCTTTAACGGTCAATCGTGCTATCGGCTAACTGAGGAAAAGCTGATTTACGAACATATTGATACCTGGGATCGCAAACCAAGTGAAATTCTGCGCCAGTTTTTTCGCAAGGGCATGTAGGGGCGTAGCATTCGGGTAAAAATCTCTGGTCTATTCCAGGAACTATCTGCCGAATGCTACGCTCTACGGGAGATTCGGCAGAGATACTATCTATATAGTTCCGGCAGGTAGATTTATGGCGGTCGCCCTTCTCAAGCGCTTCACCCTATCTGAATATCATCGCCTAACCGAGTTAGGGTTCTTTCAAGAAGATGACCGGGTTGAACTCATTCGAGGTCAAATTATTCAAATGGCGGCCAAAGGCACAGCCCACGAAGTTTGTTTAACTCGACTATTAAGAGAACTGCCAAAACTCCTACTTGAACAGGCACTTTTGCGATGCCAATCGCCTATCACTTTGATTGACGATAGTGAACCGGAACCTGATTTCTCGATTGTTCGTAACCGGGAAGATGACTATCTATCTGCTCATCCAAGTGCAGCTGATGTATTGCTCGTAATCGAAATCTCAGGTTCGTCACTAAGTTACGACCAAGAAACGAAATTACCGCTTTATGCTGAATCTGAAATTCCTGATTACTGGATATTAAACTTGCCTGAGAACTGTTTGGAAGCTTATAGCGAACCCTATCAAAAGCCAACAGGTGAGTTTGGCTATCGAGTGAAGCGGATTGTGTTAGCGGGAGAGGCGATCGCCCTTCCCCATTTCCCCGATCAGCAACTCAGTCTGACCAAAATCTTTCCGGGACAAACTAATATCCAAGGAGCTTCATAGTGTCTGGTGGTCTATGATACCGTTCACGTTGCTCAAGAAGCCTGAGAATATGCCCCATCTAAAAAACTATGAGATTCTCATAAAGGGGCTTGCCAGCTATGAGTGTGACGAACTCGCAGGATTCGCAAACGGTTGACCAATCGCAGGCAGAAGAAGATTATCCCTTAACTGCAGTGCCCCTATATGCGCGAAAGTCCTTCCTCTCAATGGCTTTCATGCTGCTGGGGTTTACCCTCTATTCAGGCACCTTCTTTGCTGGAGGGTTAGTGGGTCCAGCCTTTCGATTTTTCCCAGATTTGGTTGGTCTGCTGGTTGTTGGCAACCTGATCTTGGGTGGATATGCCGCTGCTCTGGCTTACATCGCCTCTAAAACAGGGCTTTCTACCGTCCTCATGGCGCGGTTTAGTTTTGGCAGTGTGGGTTCTCGCTGGGTCGATTTTCTCCTGGGGTTCACACAGGTGGGTTGGTACGCCTGGGGTTCAGGGCTCATTGCCGATTTGCTCAATCAGCTGGCAGGTGTACCAGAATCGTGGAACTGGCTAATCATTTTATTTTTCACCTATTTCTTTTGCATTACTGCTTACATTGGCTATCGAGCAATGGACTGGTATAGCCGCATTGCCGTCCCCGCCATCATCATTTTGATGCTGTGGAGTTTGACCATTTCAGCAAACCAGATCGGCGGCTTTGAGGGCTTGCAGGCGGTTCAGCCTTCAGGCGAGTTGGGTATTGGGGCAGCACTGACGATTATCGTCGGTACGTTTATCTCAGGCGGCACTCAAGCAACCAACTGGAGCCGATTTTCTGACTCTCCTCGCACAGCAACGCTCTCCACGCTGGCGGCTTTCTTTATTGCCAATGGCTTTGTGGTTTTTGGTGGTGCTTTTTCAGCTCTGGTCTATCAGAACTCTGACATGGTTATGGTGATGGCACGTCAGGGACTGCTGGTGGCTGGCTTCATTTTGCTGTTTCTCAACATGTGGAGTACGCAGGACAACACGATCTATGCATTTTCGATCGCCTTCTCTCACATGTTTCGCACCAAAAAACGCACTTTCTTTGTGTTGATCGGAGCCACAATCGCCCTTGCACTAGCTTGGGGCGGCATCTATGAAAGCTCTCAATTCATCAATTTCCTCATTCTGCTCGGTTCGTTTATCCCCCCAGTAGGCGGCGTAGTCATGGCAGATTATTGGCTCTATCGTCGCGGTCAGTTTCCCTCGTTGGATGAACCGCAGCCTGCCTTTAATTGGGCGGGAATTGCGGCTTATGTGGTGGCAGCGGCGATCGCCTACTTCACCGGCAAGGCAGGCATTGGCATTGCTCCAGTCAACGGCATCATCATTGCGGCAGTGCTGTACCCGATTCTGACCAAAGTGATTCCTCAGCCAACCGGCACGACAGCCCTCAAGTAGGGATACCCGCTTTCCACAGTCAAGAATGGCTATCCTAGACTAGAGACTGATGCTAGGAGAGTTTTTAGATGACCGAACAAACAGCACGTGAATTGTTTCAGGCTGCCTACGAAAATCGCTACACCTGGGATAAAAATTTCCCTGGTTTTACAGCCGACATCGAGCTAAAGCAAGGGGACCAAGTCTACAGAGGTAAAGCCCAGGTTAATCGCAATCTCAGCGTTGAGATAATCGATGTGGCAGATGAGCAGGCAAAGCAGGCGATCGAGGGGCAACTGCGCGAGGTGGCGATTCACCGGATTCGTAGAAGCTTTGATGAAACGCACGGCAAAAATACCTTCGCGTTTGGTGAAACAGACGACACGGGCGCGGTCGAAATTCTGGTGAGCGGCAAATCGGAGGGCGATCGCTACAAAGTTCGCAATAACGAAGTTTGTCTGGTTCATCGTCACATTCACGGCATTGTCGTCACCATCAACACTGCTAGCAGCCATCAGACCGAATCTGGCTATCTCTCCCACCGTTATGACTCGGTTTACAACGACCCTAAAACGGGTGAGCAAAAAGGCAGCGCTGAGCATGAAGATGAGTACGAAAAAGTTGGGGATTACTACATCCTGACTCGTCGCTTGCTCAAATCAGAGGATCAAGGCAAGCAGACCGTTGATGAGTTTAATTTCTCCAACGTCAAGCTGCTTCAGCCTGTTGCAGTTTGATTAGGCTGAATTTTGCAGTCTGATAGAATAGAACTAGTGCGAATCTCCGTAAGGTGAACTATGCCTCAAACAATGGAACTCACGCCTGAGAATGTGGAAAAGGTGCTGGATGAATTGCGCCCTTACCTCATCTCTGATGGCGGCAACGTAGAACTGGTCGAGTTAGATGGCCCAATCGTGCGGCTGCGGCTCCAGGGAGCCTGCGGTTCCTGCCCTAGCTCCACGATGACCCTGAAAATGGGCATCGAGCGCAGACTCCGCGAATATATTCCTGAGATTGCTGAGGTTGAGCAAGCTTTTTAAGTCAGGCTCATCCGGTTGTTTCTCGCGATCGCACCTTTCAAGTTGATATGTGAAATTGCGATCGCCAAAATTACAGTTACCGATTACTTTTAGAGCAGGGAAAATTTACGAACTTTCCCTGCTTATTTTTATTTCTGTGGGTCGCCTCCTGGTTTATGCCTTATCCTCTCTACGTCGCCTTCATTTGGCATCAGCATCAGCCGCTATACAAAAGCCGCACCGTAGGTCACTATCAGTTGCCCTGGGTGAGACTGCACGGCACAAAAGATTATTTAGATTTGATCCTGCTGTTAGAGCGCTATCCCAGGCTGCACCAAACCGTGAATTTGGTGCCTTCGCTGATTCTGCAAATCGAAGATTATGTAGCGGGAACAGCGTTTGATCCGTACCTGTCTCTGGCGCTGAAGCCCGTAGAGCAGCTTGAGGTAGACCAGCAGCAATTTATTATTGAGCATTTCTTTGACGCAAACCACCACACGCTGGTTGACCCGCATCCCCGCTATGCTGAGCTATTTTATCAGCGGCAGGATAAGGGACGTGCCTGGTGTCTAGATAACTGGGCCGCGCAAGACTACAGCGACCTGCTGGCATGGCATAACCTGGCGTGGATCGATCCGCTGTTTTGGGATGACCCCGAAATTGCCCAGTGGCTAGAGCAGGGGCGCAACTTTAGCCTGAGCGATCGCCAGCGAATCTATTCCAAACAGCGACAAATCCTCAGCCGCATCATTCCCCACCATCGGCAGATGCAGGAAAGCGGGCAGCTAGAAGTCATGACTACGCCCTATACGCACCCAATTTTGCCGCTGTTAGCGGATACCGATGCCGGACGAGTCGCCGTTCCAAACATGGCGCTGCCGCAACATCGGTTTCAGTGGGCAGAAGACATTCCGCGCCATCTGCGAAAAGCCAAGCAAATGTATAAAGAGCGCTTTGGTCGCGATCCGCGTGGACTATGGCCTTCAGAGCAATCTGTTAGCCCCGCAATCTTGCCCGATGTGGCGGCTCACGGGTTTGAATGGCTCTGCTCCGATGAGGCAGTGTTGGGCTGGACGCTAGGTCACTTCTTCCATCGCGATGGTTCAGGGACTCTATTTGAGCCGGAAGTTCTCTATCGCCCCTATCGCCTGGAAACTCCTCAGGGCGATTTATCGATCGTGTTTCGCGATCACCGTTTGTCTGACTTGATTGGCTTTACTTACGGGTCAATGGAGCCACGTCAGGCGGCTTCTGATCTAGCGGGACAGTTAGAGGCGATCGCCCGCTCCCTCAAAGCCCGTCAATCCGACGGTAGCACCACCCTAGAAAATCCCTGGCTGGTCACGATCGCCCTTGACGGCGAAAACTGCTGGGAATATTACCAGCAAGATGGCAAACCTTTCCTGGAAGCGCTCTACCAAACCCTGAGTGATGACCCCAATCTGCAACTCGTCACCGTCGCCGAATTCCTCGACAAATTCCCCGCTACCGAAACTATTCCTGCCAACAAACTGCACAGCGGCTCCTGGGTAGACGGCAGCTTCACCACCTGGATCGGCGACCCCGCCAAAAACCGCGCCTGGGACTTGCTCACCGAAGCCCGACAGGTGCTAGCCAACCACCCCGAAGCGACCGAAGAAAATAACCCCGAAGCCTGGGAAGCCCTCTACGCAGCGGAAGGCTCTGACTGGTTCTGGTGGTTTGGCGAAGGGCATTCCTCTAACCAGGATGCGATGTTTGACCAGCTTTTCCGAGAACATTTGGCGGCACTGTATCAAGCATTAAATGAGCCAGTTCCCTTCAACGTGCGCCAACAGGTTGAGGCTCATGCTGAGAATGGCGATCGCCAACCCCGCAGCTTCATTCACCCAACTGTAGATGGACGCGGAGACGAGCAAGATTGGGACAAAGCCGGACGCATTGAAATCGGCGGCGCACGCGGTACCATGCACCGCAGCAGCCTCGCCCAGCGGCTTTGGTATGGCGTTGATCACCTAAATTTCTATCTGCGTCTCGACTTCAAGGCAGCTACTCGCCCCGGAGTAGACATTCCCCCAGAGCTACACCTGCTCTGGTTCTATCCCGGTCGCACCATGCACAACAGCCCAGCACCCTTGGCAGAATTGCCGGATGAGCCACCCGCAAACTACCTGTTTCACCATCATTTAGGGGTAAATCTGCTTACACAATCGACCTGGTTTCAGGAAGCCGGAGAAAATTTCCAGTGGCATTCGCACCCCTGCCGCGCTAAAGCTGCTGTTGACTCTTGCCTGGAAATTGCTGTGCCTTGGGCAGACTTGCACACCGTTGAACCAGACTGGTCTTTGCAGCTAGTTTTGATCCTGGCGGAGGACGGCTGTTATCGAAACTATTTGCCAGAAAATACTCTGGTGCCGCTGCAAGTGCCTTAGGATCGTGGACTAAATAACCTGCACAACCGTCCTACTGTAGGGGCATGGCAATGCCATGCCCCTACTCAGGAATTACGTGGGATGGATGTCCCACCTGTCGGGACGGGCAAGATGCCCATCCTACAGTACTTAAACCATGATGCGATTGAGAACACACATCACCTTATCCGGGTAACGGGGAACTGGAATCGGTTTGCTCCAGGCGCTTGCTTCGGCAACGCCAAGGGTATGTTGCCGAAGAATGTGTGCTTTGACATTGTCTTCAGTGCCGATCACAAATGTAGTGAGAATGCGCGGATCGGGGTTAATTTGAATCAGAGCAGAATTATCAGTCATGGCAGTTTTACTCCACTAAGGAAACGGGTTGAAGAGATACCCAAAACCAAAGCCACCCTGCTGCTTTTTTGCCATAGCAAAGTCAGGGTGGCTAGTGGAGTGATAAACTGCCCTCTAGCCCTCCGAACTGTTGTCGCAGTTTTGAGGGTTAGTCGCCTGTTGTTGTTGGTCGCAACAGCAGGTGACGCTTTGATACTGAATATGTTTTTTGTACTGAGGAACCAGACTACTTGAGAATAGAGCTTTTCGCAAGTGGTTCTTGATACAGGTTTACAGGCTTGAAGTTTTGAATAGGGCGATCGCCTAGCTCTTCAAGAGAACTAACCTACCACTTAGAGATGGGTTCATACCAGGATGCTGTGAATGTGATTGGGCATGATCACAAATGCATCCAGATTAAGGTTTGAAAAATAGAAAGGTAAGCGTTGCCAACAGGCATCAACCCTTTGCCCCAATTGATTCAACCGCATCTCACTATTGATGATTTCACCAAACAAACAGTTCCGCTGGTAGGTACAAATGGTAATGAAATACATGCCTACGGCGGTGTAATCATATCCTTTCAGCCGAATCGATCGCCGATGATGTTTGTCTAGGTCATATTTCATGAAATCCACCAATGCATCTGATCGGTAAAATTCCCAATTAGGAGGGGCGATATATCGACAATAAATTGAAGTTATTTCAGTCTATTCTCTAACATCATGGGTTTGAAGTAACAGTAAAAAAGAATGCTTTGTTACCTGCTACATCCAATAATTTTAATGTTTATGCAGTGCGTCAGTCGTGAACTAACTGAGTTGATGTAATTAAATTGGTGAATACATAAGTTAACTTCTGATTGCATTGGAGTAACAGGCGATCGCAGCCCCAGCAAGGCTATCTGTAACCATCGAATCTCGTCGTTGAACTGCCTCATTTCTAGGCAGGGGCAAGTAGATGTAGGCTATAGCCCGCATGTGTCTCAGCTCTGTTGGGTCAAACATTCGCTCTACTCAAGCTACTACTTTTGTAAAGTATATTCAACGTAAGTATGAATATATATCAAAACTGATGCTGTTTTTTGATTGAATGTTTCACAATTAAAGCAAAAGATGGCTTTGAAATAGCCAACTTAAACTTAACTAGCGCGCTCTAGAAAAGCCGTTTTTCCTATGCTTTAAACCTGGAAGACGGCAGGTGTAGAGGAGTGTGAATGCGATCGCCCACAAACGACTGCTCACAGCAAAGATCACATCTGATTTTTAATTTCTTCAGCAAGAAAACATAGAACTTAACGTCAGCAGACTGTCGAATTGACGCTACAAGACTGGTTGACTGGCAAGCCTTTTAGGATGCCTATTTGCTCGAAAATTTACAGGACATAAAACGGCTTTTGACCGTTCTGGTGGAGGCAGAACGCTGTGCAATTCGCGTTTATCCGAAATCTGCAGCATGACTTTTGGCATTCATCGCACTTATGAACTGGCGCTAGCGATCATCACGTTCATCCAGTTCAACTAGGTCTGATGGTTGTGTTGTTTGTGGATGGAGGCGTTCTCACGGAGCATCTCTACTGTGGCTAGCATGAGCGATCGCTAAATCAACCAGATTAATGCATTCATTAAAAGAATTTTAGGTTAGAGGTAATAATATGGACGCTCATGAACTCCTGGAACGATACGCTGCTGGGGAGCGCAATTTTGACACTGTAGACTTGAGCGGAACCTACCTGAGCGGCGCAGATTTGCGCGGCGTAGATCTTAAAAAAGCAATCTTATGTGAGGCAGACTTAAGCGGTGCCTATCTCGTTGGGGCAGAGCTAAACGGAGTTGTTTTGCGAGAGGCGAATCTAAGCGGCGCTCGCTTGAGCGGTGCACATCTAAATGGAGCAGATTTATCCAAAGCCAATTTAGTAGGCGCAGATCTGAGCAGCACAACGCTGTGGAGAGCAGTCCTAAAACGGGCAAACCTCGCTGGCGCAAACCTCAACCGGGCTAGCCTCAACGAAGCAAACTTGGCAGAAGCAAACCTGGCTACGGCAGACCTAAGAGATGCAAAACTAACCGGGGCAAATTTGACTGGGGCAAACTTAAGCGAGGCAACGCTGGTAAAAGCTACCCTATGCAAGGCAAAGCTGGTGTTAGCCAGCCTGTGTGGGGCTAACCTGGAGCGGGCAGATTTAGCTGAAGCGAATTTGTCAGATTCAGATTTGAGTTGGGTGAATCTAGATGGTGCAAATTTGCGGGCGGCAAATCTAAGTCGGGTCAACCTGGGTGAAGCGGAGCTAACAGGAGCTAACCTATATCGAGCAAATTTAACTGCCGCAAAGCTAATTGTGGCGATCTTGCGCGGGGCTAACCTGGAGCGAGCAGAGCTAATTAGTGCAAACCTATCAAGTGCGGATCTGAGTTGGGCAAATCTGGATGACGCAAACTTGAGCGGGGCCAACCTGCATCGAGCTATTTTGGAAGATACGCGACTGAGTTCAACCATCTTGCGCGGCGCAGACTTGAATGAAGCAAAGCTAAATTCAGAAATTCACGCTCTCAATTTTTTGGATTTTAGCTGGGCCACTATGCCCGACGGTGCAGTTCACAGCTAAATTGGAGTCTAGGTGTCATTAGTCCTTTGTCCATAGGTTATTGGTAGCTTTACAAATCACCCATGACAAGGGACAAAGAACTAATGACAGAAGACAAACCGTTTAAGAAGCTGAGAAAAATCTGTGCTTGACCTGAAGCAAATCCGGGAAAAACCAGAGCAGATTCAGGAACGTCTGAATTTGCGAGGAGGTTATGATCTAAAGCCAATTTTGGAACTCGACCAGCAGCAGCGAGAGCTAGAAGTAAAGCGATCGCAGCTTCAGGCTCGAAGCAACGAAATTGGCAAACTGGTGGGTCAGAAACTGAAATCGGGTGCTGATCCCAAAGGCGAGGAAGTTCAGGCACTCCGAGATGAGGGAAACCAGGTTAAAGCCCACCTGAGCGAACTGGAACCTCAAGAAAGAGAGCTGAAAGCTCAGCTAGAAGCGTTACTGCTGACACTACCCAATTTGCCTAGCGAGTCTACCCCCCTTGGTAAAAGCGAGGATGAGAACGTCGAGATTCGGCGTTGGGGAGACGAATATTTACCCAAAAATCCAGACATCCTGCCTCACTGGGAAATTGGCGAAAAGCTGAAGATTCTTAACTTTGAGCGATCGACTAAGGTGGCTCAAAGCCGGTTTGTGACGCTGATTGGAGCAGGGGCAGCGTTAGAGCGGGCGCTGATTCAGTTCATGCTCGATCGCCAAATTCAGGCGGGCTACGTGGAAGTGATTCCCCCGTTTCTAATCAACAGCCAGTCACTCACAGCATCGGGTCAGTTGCCAAAATTCTCTGAGGAAAGCTTTAAGTGCGATCGCGACGACCTTTGGCTCACCCCAACTGCTGAAGTCCCCGTCACCAACCTCTACCGGGACGAAATCCTCTCTGCTGAAGAGTTGCCCATTCACCATTGCGCTTACACCCCTTGCTTTCGTCGTGAGGCAGGCAGCTACGGGCGAGACACTAGAGGCTTGATTCGCCTGCACCAGTTCAACAAGGTAGAGCTATTCAAGTTTGTTCACCCTGATACCTCCGAGCAAGAGCATCAGACCCTAACGCAGAACGCGGAAGCAATTTTGCAAGCGCTTCAGCTTCCCTATCGGGTCATTGAGCTATGTACGGGCGATCTGGGTTTCTCTGCCGGAAAAACCTATGACCTGGAAGTTTGGCTTCCCTCATCGGGCAAATACCGAGAAATTTCAAGCTGCTCCAACTGTTACGACTTTCAGGCGCGGCGCGGCAACATTCGGTTTAAGGAACCTGGTAAAAAGGGAACGCAGTTTGTCCACACGTTAAATGGCTCTGGGTTAGCGGTTGGTCGCACAATGGCAGCTATTCTGGAAAACTACCAGCAGCCCAATGGCACAATCCGCCTGCCGGAAGTACTACAGCCCTATCTGGGACGCGAAACGCTTTGAGCGAGTATCGGCCGTTGACGTGCGATGTTCAGCTCATTTTTTGCTCGTTCTGAAGCTGGAATCCCCGTCAGGGCGTAGCATTCGGGCAAGAACCTCGGTCTATTCTGGGGTCTATCTGCCGAATGCTGCGCCCCTACCCAGTACGAGACAACTCATTGAGTGAATGCCGCAAATATTAAGGCAAACTAAGCTTGTGATCGATCTGCTTTGCCCCAGACCCTCGATAGATCCGCTCAGATTGCTCTGGAGGTAGCCATCTCGCTCCAGGGAAGTGAACTTCAGGAGTCGCTTCATCCTCGACGTAAACCGTAAACTGACTTTGCGGCGGCACGTAGGCATGGTGAACCGGATCGTAAGCAAAGACTTCGCCTGTTTCAATGTGGTAAATCCAGGCGTGGAGGCTGAGCTTGTCCTGATAGAGCTTAGAGCGCACTACGGGGTAAGTCCGCAGGTTCTCAATCTGGGTGAGCACGTTTTCAGCGGTCGCCAGCTCCAGCAATTCCTCGCCGTGGTGATCGCTGTAATTTTCTTTTAGTACTCGCCGCGTTGCCTCAGCGTGTTTGAGCCAATCACAGACCAGCGGCATTTCTTCCTCAAGCTCGTTGAGCTTCAAAAGCCCCTTCATTGCGCCACAGTGAGAATGTCCGCAGACGATAATCTGCTCAATTCCCAGGGCATGGATCGCGTATTCGATCGCGGCTCCTTCGCCCCCATTTGCCGCTCCATAGGGAGGAATAATATTACCCGCATTGCGAACCACAAACAGTTCGCCCACTTGAGCCTGAGTAATCAGATTGGGATCAACCCGTGAATCAGAACAAGCGATGAACAGCACTCGCGGCTTCTGACCGTGCGCGAGTTGCTCAAACAATTCCTGGTGCTGGCTAAAATAGCTGGTCTGAAAATCACGCAGACCTTTAATCAGTTTTCTCATGGCCCTCATTCCCCGTAGGAGTCCATCCTACCGTTTTGGCACGGCATTTTTCCGTCTATGTAGCGAATTGTAGGAGTAGATTTTGTTCTACCTCCCATAACAAAAACGGATAATCCTCCGGTTGCCCTTTAACTAGGTTGCCAATATGGGGATGATTCACGGCTATTTATCCAAAAACTGTAGGGGCGTTTCACGAAACGCCCCTACGAGATTTATGCTTTTCCAAAAGGCTGTCTTGCGAGGAGGGGGATGTGGTTCTAGCCCACATCCCCCTCCCCACAAAATGGCTTGATTGAAGCTGTCCTAGCTGCGCTTAAGCAGGGACGAAACGCGGCTTTTAACCTGATCTAGGGCAGCCCCAATCCCGCTGGTCACGCTAGGTTGGGGTGGCACTGCTAGCTGAATCGGCTCATCCTTAAATTCTTTGAGGCGATAGCCATATTCCAAATGCTGCTGATGTTTCCGCAACACGGGATAGAGGCGGAAAGCTCCCTGAAGCAGGTCTGCTTGACTACCAAAAATAGCTTCGCTGATCTGACTGGAGCGCTTGACGGCGATCGCCCCCACGGGATACCAGCCTTTTTTGCCTTGAATACGAATATAAACCTCAAATTCTGGAATTCCGTCAGCCCGCATCCGGTCAAGCTCTTGAGATGCTTTAGCGCGTTCTTGCGATCGCTTAGAGACTTTAGCTTGAGACTGAGGCTGCGTTTTTCCAAACCCAAGATTGGATGTCATAAACTCTATGCTATAAACCTTAATAAAAGTTTACAGCCTTTTCAGAAAATTCGACGGACTTACATGAGGGGTTATTGGTAATTACCCCTCATACACCTTCCAGACCCTTTGGAATGAGTATTGCCGATTCATCTCAAGCAGGCAAACTGCTTGCCCCGCAAGAAATCAAGGTTTCCAGGTCTGTAGTTGCCTATGTCAAATCGCTCATCTCACAGTGAGTAATTGGCTGCTGACTGGTCAAAACCATTAACCATTGCAATTACCCCTGAAACCCGCTCTATATAAAAATTTCTGCGGAAAATGAGTCATTTCTGTACATTTGCACTACAATTCACTTCAAACAGTTGAAATGCTTGTGAGGGCTGTATTTCATGAATAAAGGTGACTTGATCGACGCGGTTGCAGAAAAAGCAGGTGTAACCAAAAAAGAGGCCGATCAGATTTTGACGGCTTTGTTTGAAACCATTCAGGACGCTGTAGCCGAAGGTGAAAAAGTGACACTAGTTGGCTTTGGCACCTTTGAACCTCGCGATCGCAAAGAGCGTGAGGGACGCAACCCTAAGAGTGGAGAAACAATCAAAATTCCAGCAACCCGTGTTCCTGCGTTCAGTGCAGGCAAACTATTCAAGGAGAAAATCTCCTCGAACGGAAAAGTTGCATAACATTCGCTGTTTTAGGATTACTCCAGTTGCCATTGCTTCAGAAAAGCAATCTTCCTAATCTGGAGTTTCCTAATGCAGCTTCAAAGCTAGTTTGTGAGAAGGGGGATGCTAGCTAAGCCAGCATCCCCCTTCTCACTTCAATGTCAAATTCGCTCAGGTATTTAACACACCAAACTTGGGCGACCAAAAGCCATCCTTCCCCTGAAAAAAGGCTACATCCTTACACTTGCCTCTGCGGTTCTCAATTAAGGAACAGCGTAACATTACTTTTGCTTGTCCTTCTCTGGTGTAGGTATAGCGCTCTAGTAATGCTCCACAAACCGGACAAGGATAGTCTGTAAAGGATTCTGGATCGGGAGTGCGTTGACTATAGGGCAACTCATATTTCTTAGCTTTTGAGTTCCAAAACATGACAGTGGCACAACCTGGTTTGATGCACTTGAGAAAGTGATTAGCCTTCAACTTTTTGGAGCGAGAAGGGACTTTATGCATTAGCTCACCACAGCCTGGACAGGCAACCTTAGAAACCTGCTGAGCTGTTTTCGTTTGGGCTGTTTTCGTTTGAGCTGTTTTCGTTAAAGATTTCTCAGGTTGAGCAGAAGAATTCTGCCCGGAGGGAGTCTGCTGTGCTTCTTTAAAGTGAGTTGCTTTAAGATGAGTCGCTTTAAAGTCATTTGACCCGATCGCCTGTCGTGCTTTCACGATTGCGGGTGCAAAGTAATCTCGATGCCAACTGGTGAGATAGGTTTGCCAGTCTTGCTGCCCAGAGGCGATCGCATCTAGCGCCGTTTCCATTTGCGCTGTAAACGCGGGTTGAATCAGGTCAGGCAAAAGCTTTTCTAAAGCAGCATCCAGATCTAAGCCCAATGCGGTTGGCTGGAGTTTGCCCTGCAAAAGCTGTACATAGTCTCGCTCTCGAAGTGTTTTGATGGTCGGTGCGTAGGTGCTGGGTCGTCCAATTCCCTGGCGCTCCATTAACTGCACCAGTTTTGGTTCGCTGTAGCGGGGTGGCGGTTGGGTTTGCTTTTGATCTGCTTGAGCTTTTTGAAGCTGTAACACTTGCCCAATCTGAAGTGGCGGCAGTTGAGCGTCAGCACTGAGGTTATTCCAATAGCGGGTATAGCCTGCAAACTCTAAAACTTGCCCTCTAGCTTCCCAAAAAGCGGTACCTGATTGCGTCACCACACGAGTTTTTTGTAAACGCGCCGGACAGCACTGAGAGGCGATCGCCCGATTCCAAATTAGCTCATACAGGTTCGCCTCATCTGCTGACGCGGCAAGCGGTGGAACGCGATTCACATCTGTTGGACGAATGGCTTCGTGGGCTTCTTGTGCGCCCTTAACAGCCCGATGTTTTGCGGTGCGTTGAGGCACGTTGGTGGGATCATGCTGCTCTAGGTACTGCCGCACTGCTTGACAAAAAGGTGCAGCAAGGACGACCGAATCGGTTCGCATGTAGGTGATGTAGCCCACTTCATAAAGTGACTGCGCCACTTTCATCGTTTTTTCGGGGCTAAATCGCAGCTTAGCGCCTGCTGCCTGCTGGAGAGTGGAAGTGATAAAAGGTGCAGGGGGTGATTGATAGACGACCTTTCCTTCTACCTTGACAACTTGGTGAGGCGTAGAGCGGGCGATCGCCACCAGTCGGTCTGCTTCCGCCTGAGTTGTGACTCGCTCCGACTCCTGTTTAGGCTTGCTGTCCTCATTGGTAGAAGCATCGTCTGAAGATTCTGCTGGAGGCTGACTTGAGGCTTGTCCAACTCTGCGCTGAGCCGTAGGCTTGCTGCGATAAAAAGCCTTGAACCCTTCTCGATAGCTCACCCAAACGCTCCAATAATCTTCAGGCTTAAAAGTTTGGATTTCTCGCTCTCGCACACAGAGCAGGTGCAGCGTCGCGCTTTGTACCCGCCCCATCGACTTCGCGCCGTTGTTAAGCTGCCACACCACATGCCTACTGCCCTTGTAGCCCACCAGCTTATCTAAACAGTCACGGGCCCGACCTGCGGCAATTAAGGCTTGATCTAAAGTGCGGGGATGGGCGATCGCCTGTTGCACTGCTGCTGGCGTAATTTCGCTGTATACGACTCGCCTGGGGTTCTTTAGCCGCAACTCTTGCTGGAGGTGCCAGCCAATTGTTTCTCCTTCGCGATCGGGGTCAGTCGCAATGTAAACGGCGTTCGCCTGCTTTACCGCTTGCCGTAGTTCAGTCAAGACTTTCTTTGCGCGGGCATCTCTCGGTTCATAGCGGCAGTGAATTTGAGTTCCCTCTAAATCAAACCCCAGCGCGTCCTCTCCGTCGTTTGCCAATTCTCGAATGTGCCCCATACTGGCTTTCACAATCCAGTTGGGACCCAATATCTGACCTAGCTTTTTCAACTTGCCAGGACTTTCGATTAGTAGCAGATTTGCCATCTTCTCAACCACTTAAACCTGTGGCCTGACTCACTTGCCTTCGTAAAGCCGCTTCTAGAGATGAAACGAATCACGTTCCTACGATTTGGGGACTTGCCCAATCGAAAAGCTAGTAAAAGTAAGTTCACCTGTACTATAGCATTCTGAACCTGATCAGGAATGAACTTGCAGAATGTTTCTTTGCAGCAGATCCAGTTGGGCGAGAGGCGAATTCTATTCGCCTCTTTCCCCAATCCCAAAACGCCCGCGATCGCCACTTGGATAGGTGTGATTTGTTGGGGAACAAGGCAGGATTAGAAGTAAAACTTAGTTGCAGCATATGAAAGCATCTTCATCCAATCACTCTGGAATGGGACTGGCGATCGCCACTCTCCTTGCCATTCTTGCCACACTCACCGTGAATGCTCTATCAAACTTCTTTCCACCTGAGGGGTTAAACATTGGTGAAATCGCCAATACTGTTTTGCAAGGGGTACAAATCACGCCAGCAAACTATGCTTTTGCAATTTGGGGACTCATTTACCTGGGATTAATTACTTATGGCGTTTACCAGCTTGGTCCGAGCCGCCGGAGTGAACCACGAATTCGTCGTGCCAGTGGTTTTCTGATCATTGCCTGCCTGGCTCAAATTATTTGGGTGTACCTGTTTACCACACAACTGTTTTGGTTATCTGTGGTTGCCATGCTGGGCATTTTGCTGTCACTCATTGCTGCCTATCTCCAGTTAGGAATTGGTCATATCAGAGCTTCCAGAAGCCAAAGATGGCAAGCGTTTGCACCTTTTAGTATTTACCTTGGCTGGATTTCGGTGGCAACGGTGGTGAATGTTGCGTCTGCGCTCTACAGCAACGGTTGGACAGGATGGGGCATCAGCGATGTGAGTTGGACAGTCATCATGCTGATCGTGAGTGCGATTATTGCTGCTATTGTTGCGGTTCAACGTGCAGATGTTGCTTTCACTTTAGTGTTTGTTTGGGCATACGTGGCGATCGCCATTCGTCAACTCAATACTCCTGCTATTTGGATTACCGCAGTAGTGGGAGCGATCGCCCTGATCGGGTTACTCACCTTTAGCAGAATGAATAGGCGTAAACTGGTGAATCACTAGTAAATAAATAGCCGCTGAGCAGCCCGTGTTACAGCAACATAGAGTAACTGATTGCGTTCTCTAATGTTGCGATTCCTCAAAGCGTTAGGCACATCCACAAACACGTTTTGAAAGGTCGAACCTTGTGACTTGTGAATCGTTAGACAGTAGGCATAACTCAAGTTTGCGAACAGTGCCTTCAAATCCCAAAACTCACGCCAGCGCTTTTCCTTGGCATAGAAATCTAGTTTTTGCACAAATTCAAGCTGACTCAACTCATGTAAC
Organism: Leptolyngbya sp. FACHB-541; assembly: GCF_014695875.1. NCBI lineage: Bacteria > Bacillati > Cyanobacteriota > Cyanophyceae > Leptolyngbyales > Leptolyngbyaceae > Leptolyngbya > Leptolyngbya sp. FACHB-541. The sequence continues at coordinate 25,473 of NZ_JACJPC010000110.1, forward strand.
ACGGTTAGATTTCTCTCTTTGCCTTCATCCGTGATTACTTGCAGATACCAGACATGCCACGGGCCGTCCTTTCCTGCTGCAACCCCCTGTACCTCACATTCACCAGAGTTCTGTAGGAGCAGGCTGTCATAAAACATATAAGGCGCATTGGCAACCAGTCGTTCTCCTGGCACAAATCGTGCTGCATCCGCACCATAAATTGCTGCCCGAATCTTTTGGTTTAGCTGATCTACTCTGGCGTTGGTGTAAGCCACTGCCCGCACATAATCCGGGTCTTTGCGGTAAGACTCACTTTGAAAGGCTCGAATCAACAGTTTTTCCCACTCTCTCGCCTTCACCACAAACACACCTTCGGTGCGATCGCCATTGGTATCTGTCTCAAACCGGGGAAGCTGTCCACGAGTTAAGTCATTGCGAATCGTCTCAGCTAGAACGGCGATCGCACCACCATAGCGCACCACCTCAGTTAGTTCTGAACGCTCATAGATTTTGCTAAACACCAGTGATTCATGTTCATTGATGGGTGGCAACTGAGCAATGTCACCCACAAACAAAATTTGAGTCCGCTTATATAAATTGGTTACTGCCTCCATCAACAGCAGCCACATGTCCTCACTGATCATGGAGGCTTCATCCACAATCACCAAACGATACTTATCAAAATTATTTTCACCGTTGTAGTCCGGGCGAAAAATCTGTTTTCCTGTGTTCTGGTCAATATCTGGCTTTAACCCCAGCAGTTTGCAGCAGGTCATACAGTCAACGCCCAACCCCCACTGGTCAGACATTCGCTCCAATACCTTCGTCGCTTTGTTGCTAAAGGCTGTAAAGACGATGGTGTAGGGTTCACGCTGCTTTTTTTTTAGAGCGCCTTCCCGAATGCGTTTGATCAATGCCTGAAGCAGCGTTGTCTTTCCCGTTCCGGCATAGCCCGTCAGCAAATAGAGCTTTCGCTTACTGCACACAAAATCTTCCAGGTCTTGCAGCGCCTGCCACTGCTCCTGATTGAGCTTGACACCGGACAAAACTTCTGGAATCTCTGTCGATAGCTGCTCCGTTGGCTCAGACATTTCCCTGGCTTAGAACGTTCTTGACCGATGATGCTACTGACTCAGTTGAACAAGCTTGCTTGACGATAGCAAGCTATCCCAATTTAAAGCACAAACTGCTCAATGGACTTTTAAGCCATCACCAGAGCAATCCTGTCAAAAATCTAAGATTTGGGATGGCAATTAGATGAGGCGATCGCCCGCGTTAAATTTTTTGGGCGCAAACTCTTGCTAAGCATTGGCAAGTTTGTTACCCTAGTTAGGCGCTGAAGAACAGCTAGCCGGGATAGCTCAGTTGGTAGAGCAGAGGACTGAAAATCCTCGTGTCCGGGGTTCAAATCCCCGTCCTGGCATATTTAAGTGAATTAGAGCAGGTTGATTAGAGTAAACGAAGCGTTTTTTCGTCCCGTTCGCCTTGGAAAAATCTGTCAAGCAGTTGGTCAAACACCGATTTTTCAGTCGAAACATACGCAAACAGCGTTGCACAAGATTTTAGCTTCATATCGTCGGGAGAACCGAAGATCTCGTATGCAGTTCGTCCCTCTACACTCAGAACTGCCTCAACACATTCAATCAAGCGTGAGCCAAGAATAGGGTGGCTCAAGTATGCCTTGGCTTCCGCAACGCTTTTGATTGAGTATCTCTTGGAGGTTGGACTCGACCCTAACCCATCAAACTGGGGAAAAACGTACCACATCCAGTGCGATCGCTTTCGACCACTTTTGATTTCAGAGAGTGCCTGTTCGTAGTTGGCTTGCTGGGCTTGCAAAAAGCGGTTCAAATCATAAACATCATTCATTGCACCAAATTTAATATCTGTCATAAGCATCTCCTAGCATCTGATAACTAATCTTTCGCCAGCTTGCATGACGAAAGGAAAGAACAATAGACGGATTTAAGTTGTCAAATGTTTAAGCATAGTGACGCAACATGTTGAGAACAGTTTGTGGATTATTTATCATAACTCTTCCTCTAAATGACGAGTGTTTTAACACTTTCCGTCTTATACCAATTCTCCAGATTTAGATTACACATAGATACTTCTGTAGGGGCGTTTCGCGAAACGCCCCTACCCAATCTGTTGCTCTACTTTAGAGGATTGGTATTAGGAGAATGCGATCGCCCTCCACCCCTTACCTCTCAACCTCAAAACACAAATTTCCAACTTCAGAGCACGGAAGTTTGACTTCAAAGCCTGAAACTTTGACCTCTGAGCCCGAAGTTTTGACTTCTAAACACGGAACTTCGACTTCAAAGCATAGAATTCCGACTTCAAAGCCTGAAACTTTGACTTCAGAACCCGAAGCTTTGACCTCTGAACTTGAAATGCCGTGATCAGAACTGCGATCGCCGAGCTCAAAACTCCAAGCCTGTAAACCTGTATCAAGAACTACTTGCGAAAAGCTTCATTCTCAAGTAGCCTGGTTCCTCAGTACAAAAACATATCCGTTATCCAAGCGTCACCTGCTGTTGCGACCAACAACAACAGGCGACTAACCCTCAAAACTGCGGTAACAGTTCGGAGGGCTAGAGGGCAGTTTATCACTCCACTAGCCACCCTGACTTTGCTATGGCAAAAAAAGCAGCAGGGTGGCTTTGGTTTTCGGAGGCAAATCTCAGGAGTTAGGAACTGGGGGTTAGGGGTTAAAGATGTTCTCCCTGGCTCACGGTTCCTAGCTCCTAGTCCCTCAACCTGGAGTTTTACACTGCCATGACTGACCATTCTGCTTTGATTCAAATCAACCCCGATCCGCGCATTGTCACTACGCTTGTGATCGGCACTGAAGACAACGTGAAAGCACACATTCTTAGGCAACATACCCTGGGTGTTGCCTAAGAATGTGCATGGAGCAAACCCATTCCAGTTCCCCATTGCCCTGATAAGGTGATGTGTGTTCTCAGTCGCATCATGCTTTAAGGGATCCTATTGAAAGCTTGATGTCTCTTTATCCCTCTCCAGGCTTAACCCAATGAAGTTGGCTTTTAGTGAGCTATATCTACAGTGCTTTAGTTTGGGGCTTCACGCTTTCGATAGACGTAATTGAGGAAGCAGAATCATTAAGTTGTTGCTAGTTCCTCGTAATTCAATTGAGGTAATTTAATTAAGGTGAGATGATGAATTATCTTGTTGCTGTTTTATCCGATCGCATTCAAGCTGAGGCAGCTTATTCTGCTTTAGAGAACGAAGGTTTAGCCAATACTCAAGTTGATATTTTGGGTAATGGCTATAAAAGTGCAGACGAGTACGGACTCATTAACCCAAATCAGCAAGCCCGTAAAGGCGCAAAGCGATTGGCGTTCTGGTCAGTTCCGTTTGGATTTGTCGCAGGTTATGCATTTAATGTTCTAACAGGGATTGAGATCCTTTCAACGTCTCCTCTCTTGAACCACCTTATTGGGGGACTGTTGGGAGCCGGTTCCGGTGCGTTGGGAGCCTATTTTGTGGGGGGTGGAGTTGGCTTAACCGTGGGCAGCGGAGATGCATTGCCCTATCGCAATCGCCTTGATGCAGGCAAGTACCTGATTGTGGTGAAAGGAACGGAAGAGTTAACTCGTCAAGCTACTCGTATACTGCGCCAGTTTGAGCCTGAGAACATTCAAGGATACACTGAGCCAACTAGCGCATAGCCTGAGTGACTTAGATGAGGTTGTAGCAAGTTTGTACTGTCTGTCTAACACGTCTATCTAGCACGTTCAACAGTTGACTCAGTACCCCACTACCTGGTTTTCTTCAGGTAGCACTTAATCACAACCTTATGAGTCTCAATCCATCCCCTTCAGCATCTCCCCAACCCACCCCTGCTAAATGGTGGGTCATGTTAGGGGTTGGGTTGGGCGTTTTAATGTTTACCCTGGATACCAGTATTGTCAATATCGCCTTGCCGACACTGGTGCAAACCTTTCAGACCACGTTTGCCACCATTCAGTGGATTGTGTTGAGCTACCTGCTGGTGGTTACTACTCTGGTCTTGGGTGCAGCGCGGCTGGGAGATATGATTGGCAAAAAGGGACTCTATCTGGGCGGGCTAATTGTATTTACCATCAGTTCACTGTTGTGTGGGTTAGCTCCAGATGTAGGCTGGTTGATTGGTTTCCGGGCACTACAAGGGATGGGAGCCGTCATGATTTCTGCCCTCGGAGCGGCGATCGTTACAGAAGCATTTCCAAGTTCAGAGCGGGGGCGGGCGCTGGGTATTATTGGCGCGGTCGTATCCTTGGGCATTGCGCTTGGACCGACGGTTGGGGGTCTGCTGATTGGGCTGTTTGACTGGCGCATGATTTTTTTAGTCAACGTGCCAATTGGTATCTTTGCTAGTTTTGTGGTTGTCCGCTACGTTCCCGCCAACCCGCATCCCTTTGTTGGGCAACGGTTTGATTGGGTTGGGTCGATCGTGATGACAATCGCCCTAGTCGCCTTTGCACTAGGAATGACCCACGGACAGGAGGCTGGATTTGTTAACCCAGTGACTTTGGGGCTACTTGCGATCGCCGGCATCAGTCTGGCAATTTTCCTCTGGCTAGAATCCCATATTGCCTCACCCATATTAGATTTACACCTGTTCTACAATCGTCAATTCAGCCTCAGTTTGTTGACTGGCATTCTCGTATTTATTGTCATTGCCGGAACGATTTTTATCATTCCTTTCTTCCTAGAACTGGTGTTGAATTACTCTACAACTCATACTGGCGTGTTGCTGGCAGTTTCCCCCATATTAGGTGGCATCGTCGCCCCATTTTCTGGGAATCTGTCCGATCGCTTTGGCACCCGCATCATCAGTTTGGTGGGATTGGTGCTGATGGTACTGGGTTGTTTGTGCATCAGTACATTCAATGCTCAAATGACCGACCTGGATTACATTATCCGCGTCGCTCCATTTGGAATTGGGTTGGGGATGTTTCAGTCGCCCAACAACAGCGCTATTTTAGGGTCGGTGCCTGCTGAACGGCTTGGGATTGCGTCGGGCTTACTGTCCCTGACTCGCACACTGGGGCAAACGACAGGCGTTCCACTATTAGGAGCCATTTTTGCCGGAATGGTGTTGGCGCAATCTTCTACTGCAATGGTGACGGATGCTCCCGCTGAAGCATTAGTGTTTGGGGTGCAAAGCACATTCAGGATTGCTGCTGCTATTCTGGCGATCGCAGCTTGTTTAATGTTTGTGTTGTGGCGATCGCAATTCCAAAAGGCCGGATGATAGACCCAATCAGTGCTAGAGACCTGTAGGTCTAGAACATCACTGCTAAATCGTACGGGTTACAGTCGTTTTGTTTTGCTTGCACGGTCGCACCATTGTATCGAGGAGATGCTCAATCACATTGGGCAAGTTTGAGCAAAGCCCCGTATGAACTCGCGATGTCTGGATCACAGTGCTGCGAGGAGCCACAATCCAGTAAAAACGCTCCCTGTGAGGGAGTTGACCAATGGGGCCAGATAACTCTCCCCCCGCACAAATCAGTGGGATGGCTGCGAGATAGTCTCGAATGGTTTCAATATCAATGGTGGGGTCGAGTGCCATCAGCCGTTGCTCATCAAGCTCAATCCGAGATTCTAGGAATTTGTGGCTCGCGCATGAAACGACCACCCCAGCGTTGACAAACTCTTCCCGCTCGACTCTAGGAACCACGCGGATAATGGCGTAATCATACGTTAAGAGCTTGTGCACGAACTGCTTCCTCCAGAAAAACGCGCGGTGCTTCCAACCGCTTCATTAAGTACTCGATGTAAGCTTCTCGATATTGATCACTGTCAACAAATAGAGCGTCTCTCTCCAGCCAAGCCTCAGGAATCAGCTGCACGATCTGCTCGATAGTGCTTGATGTCAGCCGCTCAGTTATTTTCGCATCTACCTCTTGTAGAACGCTAGCGCCGTGCAGCAAAACATGATCCTTGATCGCAGGAAAAGGGGAACGGCTCCGTTCTAAATAATTGCTCCAGGTATGGTGGAAGTAGAGGGCAGCACCATGATCGATTAGCCACAGTCGTCGGTGCCACATCAGCATATTGGTGTTGCGCGCTGTCCGATCGATGTTCGTCACGTAAGCATCAAACCAGACAATTAAAGAGGCGAGAGCAGGGTCAGGTTTCGCAGCAATAGGGTCAAAGGTGATCGAGCCGGGCAGATAATCGAGTGCCAGATTCAGACCCACGCTTGCCCGAATCAAGTCCTGTATTTCTGGGTCCGGTTCAGTGCGGGCAAGCTCAGAGTCAAGGTTAACCAGGACGATCTCAGGAACAAGCAACCCTAGAGTGCGGGCAATTTCTCCTGCAACTAGCTCAGCAATCAGAGCTTTCGCGCCCTGTCCAGCCCCTCGGAACTTCAGCACATACATGCCATCATCATCAGCTTCCACAATGGCTGGCAGCGATCCACCTTCACGTAGGGGAGTGACATATCGGGTAGCAGTAATGGTTCGTAAACTCATCTTTTGTAACAACGCTCCAAGCTATCTTTAGTAGAGCAGTCAACTCATTAATGCAGCTTCAACAAGAGTGAAAGTATAAATTTCGTAGGGGCATGGCATTGCCATGCTCCCACGAGAGAATTGAGATGCGTGAATCATACCCGCATTCAGCAACGCCATCTCTACTATCTGCGATCGCGATCCCAGCGGTAAATCGCATTTTGTAAAAGCTGGAGCCGATTTGAATTTGAGTTGCGCTGCTGCTCGTATTGAATTAACCTTTCCACCAGCTTTTTATCCCCTTTTGCTCGCCTGAGAAGCTGCTGCTGGAGTTGTTTCTCCATCCCCCCGCTGCTGCTACGGCTCTGAGTTACAGCGTAAACAGCGCTAACCGCTAGAGCAATTAGAGGAATCACATACCAGCTCCAAGTAAACCCTTGAGCGGATAGAAAAGCTACCAGCAGAAAAATTGCAACAATGGCTATCAACCCTCTTTGCCAGGTCTTGGACTGAGAATTTTTATCCTCATCACCCCTGTCTGGAAGCAGATGCATGTAGCTTGCAGCTTCAGACCAACCTGTTTCCTTATCCGAACCACACTCAGGGCAAGCACGAGCCTTAAGTGGCACATCCGCTCCGCAGTTAGGACAGGTGAAGTATTTTGACACGCTTACTCGCGCTCCCTGATCAATTTCTGGTAAACGTTCATCTATTCCTTAGCATAATCTCCATTTGGTTCAAGGATTGCTATTGAGTAGGTTTCAAGAGCGATCGCCCTTCAATTACCTTTCAGATAGCGATCGCCGCTTCTTTCCACTCACTTTTGCAGCTTGGGGAATAGCTCTTGACTCTAGCGTGAATTCTGGAATGCTTTGCCGTTCAGACTCACTGAGGCTGTATTGTTCGCAAACTAGGCTAAGCCGATTTGTGGAACTGGTAACTGGATTAATGGAGTGCGTTAGGTCACCCTGAAACCATAGCAACATATTGGTTTGTGGCTGAATTTGGGCAACTTGACGTTTACCGTTTTGCAAAACTAACTCACCGCCCTGTAAATCCTGGGGCACTCGCACATACAAAACACTCACCAGTGCAGGTGGCTCAACCGTCTTGCAATAGGAGCGTAGCGATCGATCAATGTGTGGATCGACTCGTGAACCTGCTTTGAGTAGGAGTGGGTTGAGATAAAAGGCGTTGCATTCGGGCTGAAGGGCGATCGCCAAATATTGCTTAAAGAATGGAAACCGTTGCTCTACTTCCGCCAATCCAGAACGCTGAAACACGAGTGAGAATCCTTTGGTGTTGACGAAATCTCGGTTCAGGTTGTTAACTGCAAAGTAAGGACAGGCGCGAATTTGCCCCTCTAACTCACTCAGGTAGCTAACCGGAAAAACTGAGTACTGCTGACGATAGTAAGTGTTCATTCGATTAACTCAAGGCAGATGGGGCAGGGCAAGTGTAGCTTACAGGTTGACCTGTTGTGGGGTGAACAAATGATAACTGTAGCGCATGAAGATGATAGCCGCAGTCGCCAGGAATAGGTCTACTGTGTGTCGTCGAGCCTGAATCGGCTAACGCAGAGGATAGGGGAACACCACCAACACCGTATAGTGGGTCGCCTACCAACGGAAAGCCGCTTGCTGCTAAATGAATGCGAATTTGGTGGGGTCGCCCTGTAAGAATGGTGACTTCCAGGAGTGTATTGTTTTCGTTGCGTCTAAGGACACAGCACTCACTGTGAGCAGGCGGTCCATATGGGGTTGCGGCATAAAGATAGCCCAGCAGAGGGTAAGGAATTTTGCCAATCGGTTGGGTGATGGTGAAACGATCTGGCATGGTCGTTCCACTCGCCAGAGCACGATAGGTTTTACGAATTTGGCGATCGCGCATTTGCTGACTTAGACTGGCTCGTGCAGAGGGCGATCGCGCCAACAACATTAACCCTGAAGTTCCCCGTCCTAGGCGATGAATTGGTATGGGTGGCGAATCTGGATAGCGCTGCTGAAGCTGCCACAGGAGTGTGTTTTGCAGGAATCCGCCTCCAGGTAAAACGGGCAACCCCGATGGCTTGGCAATCACCAGTAAGTCTGCATTCTCATGCAGCACAGCAAATTCTAAAGGAACTTCCGGTTCCTGCCAGGGTGGACGATGATAAGTGAGTTGGTTTCCCGCTTGCAAAACGGCTGTAGCGGTTGCCAGCACTCCGTTGAGCAGCACTTGACCGGACTCAATTCGCTGTTCCCATTCGGCGCGGCTAGAGTGTTGGTAGCGCTGGGTGTAATAGTCCAACACCGATAGGCTTTCGGTGTTGCGGTTGATGCGATCGCAATAAGTCCAGCCTTCGTTCACCCAAACAACCTTCTAACGTTTACCCTGCTTCAACCATTTTTAACGCTCTGGACTACCTAATTTTACGCCTTGCCTATATTCTGATGATCAGTGCATCGGGCTAGTCACATTAAATACCGTCATTTTGAGGTTGCCAGAATGCGTCATAGCGCGAGTAAAAGAAACGGTAGACTAGAATTTGCGCGTGTTTTGGCGATCGCCACCAGCATTATTATCTCTGCCGGAGGGATAGTTGATGATCGCGTTCTGGCTCAAATTACACCCGATAGCAGCTTAGGTTCTGAAAATTCTCAGATTTTCCGCGATGCCTCTGGTCGGCTGATTAACATTGGTGGCGGAGCGGCTCGAGGCGCAAATCTATTTCACAGTTTTACAGAATTCAACGTGGGCGGACGGCAGCAGGTTTATTTCACCAACCCGGTTGGAATCGAAAATATTCTCAGTCGCGTCACCGGAAATGACCCTTCCGAGATTCTAGGTACACTGGGTGTCAGCGGCAACGCCAACCTGTTTTTGCTCAACCCCAACGGCATCCTGTTTGGACGAAATGCCCGTCTGGATATTGCAGGTTCTTTTGTTGCCACCACTGCCGATCGCTTCTCCTTCAACAACGGATTAGAGTTCAGCGCAGTTGATCCAGAATTGCCGCCACTCCTGACGGTCACAGTAAATCCAGGTGTGCAGTTGGGCAGAGGTGTTGCAGGCGGCACGATCACTAACCGAGGCAGCTTAACTGTCGGACAAGATCTGTCACTCATCGCAGAGACTCTAAACCTGAGCGGACAACTTCAGGCAGGTAAAACACTCACTTTGCGAGCGTTAGATACCGTATGGATACGCGATCGCCCCAGTCAACCCTTCCTTGCCTCAGCAGGGGGAAATTTGCAGGTACAGGGCGATCGCCGAGTCAACATCTTTGCACTCAATCACTCCAACAGCGGCTTTTTTGCAGGTGAAGATTTAGTGTTACGCTCTGCCAATTCCGTTCAGGGAGACGCTCACTATACCGCAGGCAATAACTTCCGCATTGAACAGTTAAATGGGCAGTTGGGCAGTTTATCTAGCCCCTACGATCCAGTCATTCGAGCCAATGGAAATGTAAGTTTTACCAGCTACACAGGTGCCTCTCTACACATCTTTGCAGGCGGCGCAGTAAACATCGGCAGGGTTGAAATTACGGGTGCAGATGCAACAAACTCGATTAATGAAACGGTAGTTCTCTCTGACGGCTCCACTTTACAGGTGAATGGCGCGGCGCAGCCTACGCTGGATATCCGTGCAGGCACCACGGCAGTTGGAACTCCTTTAGGTGTGACAGGAATACCCTCTCCTACAGGGTTAAACTCATCTACTGCTACATCAGCCAATATCACTATTGACGAAATTATCCTGAATCAACCTGACGGATTGATTTTTCTCACTAATCAATATCAGCCCAACAACTCACTCAATGGCACGATTGAGATCGGATTTATTAATGCGATCGCCCCAACCCTCGACAGTTCCGTCACTGTAGATGCTCGTAATGGAATTATTTTGAACGACATTGTAGATGTATCTGGAGTCGATCCAGCAACAAACTTGATCACGGGTGATGGTGGCAATGTGACATTTCTAGCTGATGGTAATATTCGCTTAAATGAAGGGGCTGCCATTTTTTCGGAGGGGCTATTAGGGGGAAATATTCAACTCAACAGTGAAGGCGCACTCACGATTCGTGGCACTGGCGACTCTACCACTTTTGCGATCGCCAGCAACACGTTTACAGATGTAGCTGGGGCAAACAGCGGTGATATCCAAATTACGGCTCAGTCCCTTTCTAGCACTAACGCTGGAAACATCGCCGCAATCACCTTTGGTGCTGGAGAAGCCGGAAACGTCACGATTAACACCGATGATTTTGTCTCCCTCAATAACAGTGAGATCGTTAGTGTTGTTGAACTAGGAGCAACAGGTAGCGGAGGTGATATCAATGTAATAACGCGATCGCTCTCCCTCAGCAACGTTTCAGGCTTAGTGGCAGTCACACTTGCGGATGGACAGGCCGGAAATGTTAATATCTTCACCAGCGAATCCACTTCGCTCAACGACAGCCAAATCGCCAGCTTTGTCAATCCTGAAGCAACCGGACAGGGAGGCAGCCTAAATCTCAACACCCAATCTCTTCTGGTCACCAATGGCGCTCAGGTCAACGCTAATACATTGGGGCTAGGAGATGCGGGGCAAGTCAGAATCAATGCGGCTGACTCCATTGTTTTAGATGGCATCAGTGCAAATGGAACCGTGAGTGGTGTGTTTAGCAATGTCTTTAATGAAAGGGATCAAGCTGGAAACATCGTTGGACTAACAGAGGGAAATGGCGGCAATATTGATATCACGACGCGATCGCTCTCCGTTCTGAATGGCGCTCAAATCAACGCCAGCACTGAAGGTAGAGGCGATGCAGGCAATATTAATCTTGATGCCAACTCCGTTCTCGTCACGGGAAGTGGGTTTGACAGTTTTCAAAACATTTTTTCTCCCAGTGCAATCGTGAGTGAAGTGTTGTTTGGCGCAGACGGCGCAGGCGGCGATATTGGAGTAAACGCAGCCAATCTTGAAGTGTCCGATAACGGTCGAATTAGCGCCAGTACCGATGGTTTTGGTAATGCTGGAAGTTTAGATCTAGATATTACCGATTCTGTTACCCTAACAGGTGCAACCAGCGGACTTTTTGCAGATACCATTGCAGGCTCTAGTGGCAATGGCGGCAGCATTTTTCTCACTAGTCGTCAGGTGCTGATTCGAGACGGGGCAAGCATCGCAGCTGGCAGTGAAGGATTTGGCGTTGGCGGCAATATTCAACTTGAAGGCAACTCGCTATTTCTCAACAGGGGCTTAATTTCTGCTCGAACTGCCAGCACTACAGGGGGCAACATCACCCTAAATTTGGCAGATACAGTCGTGTTGCGCCGTGAAAGTGAGATTTCCACTACCGCAGGTACGGCGCAGACAGGCGGAGATGGCGGCAACATCACAATCAACACAGACTTTTTGGCGGCGGTGGCTTCTGAGAACAGCGATATCACCGCCAATGCGTTTCAGGGACAAGGGGGCAACATCAACATCACAGCGATCGGCGTGTTTGGCATTGCTCCCCGCGAAGCGCAGACCGAACTTAGCGACATCACCGCCAGCTCAGAGTTTGGCGTAGACGGTGTAATCGAGATTAACCGTCCTGATGTAGATCCGAGTCGCGGCACCGCAGAACTGCCCGCTGATGTAGTAGATGCCTCTCGTCTCGTCGCCCAGGGTTGCTCAGCCGGAAATACAGCGATCGCCAGCCAGATCGGTGAATTTACGATCACTGGACGGGGTGGCTTACCTCCCAGCCCTACCGAGCAACTCAACAGCGACGCAATCCTGGCAGATTGGGAAACGCTGGAAGAACCCACCAACCTTTCAACCACAAGTTCACCCATTCCCCCAACCCATTCTGCGTCAGCCCCCACCGACCTGACAGAAGCTCAAGGCTGGGCGATCGCCCCCAACGGTCAACTCGTCCTCACCGCCCAAGCAACCGCAGTTCCTCATTCTCCCTGGGTTAATTCTGCAACCTGTCGGTCATAGGGATTTAGGATTTGGGAATTAGCAAAGACTTACCCAACCCCCAACCTCTAACTCATAAGCTTCAACGTTTACGAAAGCTTTAAAGGAACGAAGTGAATTGTAGTCTTTCGCTGAAGCTCAGTATTAATACTGGAACATGCTGTGAAAATGATGTAGAAATGCAATATGTGAATCCGTGTATACGGCAATAGGTTTCTGCATTTACCGCTTCAGTTTTTTAATTTTTCTGGCAGGCGATCGCCCAATTGCATCGTTTCGCCAAGCAAACGCAACCCCATACGAAAAACAGACTTTGACCTAAAGCGTTAACTGACAACGCTTTTTGATATCTATTGCTGCGATCGCCCTTCGTCTGGCTGATGGCATCGGATTAGTGCGTTTGCTCATCCACATTTTATCTCCTCTCTTCATCCTGTTAAGGAGTTTTACCGTGAGAAAACGCGACATGGTTAAAGTGGCGATCGCCACAACGGGGACAACGGTGGGACTCGTCGCACTCCCTACATCCGCCGAAGCAGTCACCTTTGACTTGAGCGATTTTTCCGATACCTCAAGCCTGACGTTTAATGGCAGTGCAACAGTAGTAGACAATGTTTTACAGCTAACCCCTGAACTTCAAAGCCAAAGAGGTAGTGCTTTCCTGTCCAATCCCTTTAGCATTACGGCAGATACTTCCTTCTCAACTCGCTTCGACTTCTCCATTACGGGCGAGGGAGACGATAATTTTGGCAGCGGCGATGGCTTTACCTTTATGGTTCACAACGACCCAAGGGGCAGCAACGCTTTGGGCGTAGGCGGAGGTGGGTTAGGTTATAGTGGCATCTCGCCCAGCGTGGCGGTAGAGTTTGATACTTATGTTAATTCTGCAGTGGGTGATCCAGGAAGTGTGCATGGTTCCTCATCTAACGATCATGTTGGCATAAACACCAATGGCTCGGTGAGATCTTTAAACCTGATTACCCTTCCAGAATCTTTTAATTTTGATCAGGCAGGAACATTTACAGCCAACATCAACTACAACGGACTCACTAACCTTCTTGATATCATCATTGCCAATGATGAGGCTCCTCTGCAACAGCTTAGTAGCACCATTGACCTGTTTGATCTAGTCGGTTCACAAGCCTACTTTGGCTTCAGCGCGGGAACTGGCTCAGCGACAAACACTCACAGCATTCTCAACTGGACACTAGATACCGATGTGTCACCCGTTCCGCAACCCACCGAACGCACATTTGAATTTTCAGGGACTTTTGGCGAAGATGTCTTCGACACCTTTGAAACTTTCAATGGTGACACTTTTGCTGGATCATTTTCCTTCTTCACCAATACGCCCGACTTAAATAATGCAGTTGGACGAGGCACCTACGCTTTAACGGATGTCAAACTCACCATATTTGATGATGAGAGCGGCGACGAAACAGATCTGATATTTGGCGAGACAACTGAGGCATTTATAGATTTAGACAGCTATATCCTTCGGGTACGTCCGGCAAGGGTAATTCGTCGTAGGGCTCCCAGGAGAACATCGTTTGCACTCCCACTCACAGCAAACGAAAATTCAAACTCTCAAACTTGTACAGCTGACACTGAGCCTGACTGGGCGAGTTTCGTGCTCACTTTTGATGATAATTTGGAAAACCCAGATGTGCCGCCTACCCGCCCCCCTCAAGGTAATTTAGTGCCGAGCCAGTCATTCTTCGAGTTTTTTGGAGAACTGTCTGGTCCAGACGATCTGTGCTTGATTGATCGAGTAGAAGTCGTTGAAGTGGACGTGACCGATCCAGACGCAGAGCCAGAACCCGTACCAGAGCCAGGAACCGCTTTGGGCTTAGGCGTGTTAGGTCTGGGCTGGGGTTTAAGGAAGCGGTTTGGACGCGCCAAGGGCTAATCAACAGCTATTGCCGTCGCTGCAGCTTAAGAACACCAAAATTCTTACCTCTTCCCTCTATACGAACTCTGCCTTCCGCGTTTATTCTGATAGCGATGGTACTGAGGTTCATTTAGATACTGGGAACCAGTGGGAGGAAAAATGCCTCGCAGCGGTTGGCAATGGCGATCGCACTACCTCAGCGGTCTGGCGTTTGTTGTAGTGGGAACCATTTCAATTGAGCTATCTGAAGCAGGTCATCCTGTTCGGCTAAATTTTGCTGCGCGGGCGATCGCCCAGGTAATTCCCGATACTTCAGCAAAGGCTGAGTTACCCAAAGCAAATTCATTCCCCACTCAAGAGGGGAAACCAGAATTTTGGCTTCCTTCTCTCAACGAAGAAGAGTTGGAGACGAGGGTAAATGATGCCCATCAGCCAATTGAGTTAGCCCAGGTTCCTGAGCCACCTTCCGTGGAACCGTTGCCCGAGCCTGAACCGCTTCCACTCCTGCCGCCGCCCGAAGAGTTACTGGAAACACCTCCCGCGCCTGCCCCGGACGAGCTACCGGGAGAATTGCCAGAAACAATCACGGTCAGTGCTTTTGAGGTGGTTGGTAGCACCGTTTTTGATGAAGAAACGCTAGCGGCTGCAACTGCGCCTTTCACCAATCACCCCATTTCCTTTGCCGAATTGCTTCAGGCGCGATCGGCAGTGACACAATTGTATATTGACGCGGGTTACGTCACCTCTGGGGCACTGATTCCACCTCAGACTTTGGAGGATGGAGTCGTAACCATTCAGGTGATTGAAGGCAGCCTCGAAGAGATTGTCGTAACCGGAAATCGCCGTCTTAACTCCAGCTACGTTAGAGAACGATTGGAGCTGGCGGCTGAGCCACCGCTCAACGTTCCTCGATTGCTAGAAGGACTGCAACTACTGCAACTTGACCCGCTGATTCAAAACATTTCAGCAGAGCTATCGGCGGGTTTGCGTCCGGGCACCAGTCTGCTCCAGGTGGAAGTAACAGAGGCAGACACCTTTGGGGTGCAGCTAGCGTTAGACAATGGGCGATCGCCCACCGTTGGCAGCGTTCGCCGTCGTATCCAGGTGAGTGAGGCAAATTTACTTGGCTTGGGCGATGGCTTGAGCATTGGCTACAGCAACACTGAAGGTAGCGATGGACTGGATGCCAACTACACATTGCCGCTAAATCCTCGTAACGGCACGCTCAACTTTAGCTATGGCACCACGTCGAGCGAAGTGATCGAAGATCCGTTTAACTTTCTCGATATTCAGTCAGAGTCGCGCTACTACGAAATTACCTATCGCCAACCGCTCACCCTCACACCAACTGAAGAATTTGCCCTGAGCCTGACCGCCTCTCGCCGCGAAAGTGAGAGCGAATTTTTGGAAGAACTAATCGGAGAACCACTTCCCTTTCCTTCTCTGGGGGCAGACGAGCAGGGAAGGACACGGGTTTCAGCTTTGCGATTTTCCCAGGAATGGACGCGCCAGGAGAGCCGCCAGGTGTGGGCAGCGCGATCGCAATTTAGCCTGGGACTGGATGCGCTTGACTCCACCATTAACGAAAATGCACCCGACAGCCGCTTTTTTTCCTGGCGGGGACAGGGGCAATATGTGCGGTTGCTGGCACCCGATACGCTGCTGCTGGTGCGGGCAGACATTCAGCTTGCGGATGAGGGTGTAGTGCCGCTGGAACAGTTTGGCATTGGTGGTCAGCAAACCGTGCGGGGCTATCGGCAAGATTTTCTACTCACTGACAACGGCGCGCTGTTGTCGGCGGAGGTGCGTCTGCCTATCTGGAGAGTCCGCGACATCGACGGACTGCTGCAAGTGGTGCCATTTTTCGACATCGGCACGGGTTGGAATTCGGGCAGTGAAGATCCCGATCCGAACACACTGATTGGCTTGGGTGCAGGTTTGCAGTGGCGGCAGGGCGATCGCTTTACCGCTCGGATTGATTTTGGGCTTCCGCTGGTTTCAGTTGACTCTAGGGACGTGACATGGCAGGAAAGCGGAATTTATTTTTCGATCGTTTACACGCCATTTTGAGCGGGGAAAGGGGAAAGGGCGATCGCATCCTCTCAATTGCCCCGATCGCCCGTTACTTTCTGCTGGCTATTCTGACGGCTCTTTGTGTCATTGTTCTCCCAATTGTCAAATTGCCGGGAACTGTTGCTGTTGGGCAGGATTTGCCCGGTCAGAGGCAAGGTTCTCCCACGGAGCTATTGCAGGCTGAAAGTCTGGTGCAGCAGGGGCAACGTCTATATGAAGCGGGGCAGTTGAGCGAAGCAGCGGCAGTGCTTCAGCAGGCGATCGCTGCCTACCAAACGGGAAATCCGCTGGGTCAAGCGATGGCGCTGCGAAATTTGTCGCTGGTCTATCAGCAGTTGGGAGACTGGGGAGCGGCAACGGAGGCGATCGCTTCCAGTCTCAGCTTGCTGGAGTCAAACGATGAGCCCAACTATCAGGCAGCATTGGCGCGATCGCTCGACATTCAAGGACGTTTGCAGTTGAGTCAGGGTCAGGCAGAAGCCGCCCTTGCCACCTGGGAGCAGTCAACGACAATCTATCAGGAGCTTGGGGATCAGGTTGCTGCGCTGCGGAGCCAAATCAATCAGTCCCAAGCCCTACAGTCGTTAGGATTTTATCGACGGGCGATCGCCCTACTCACGCCGCAGACGCAGACGCTGGAGGAACAGCCCGATTCCTTAACCAAAGCGGTTGGATTACGAAGCCTGGGCGATGCACTGCGAGTAGGCGGAAATTTGCCCGAATCCCGTGAGGTGTTGCAGTCCAGCCTGTCCGTTGCAGAACGATTGCAAGATTCAGAAGCGATCGCAGCGGCACAATTTAGTTTAGGTAACACTGCCCGCGCTCAGCAGGAATTAGAAGTTGCTCTGGAGTTTTATCGGCAGGCGATCGCCACTTCCCCTTCTGAACTGACTCGTACCCAGGCACAAATTAACCAGTTCAGTTTGCTCGTTGAAACCGACCAGATTCCAGCGGCACAAGCTCTGATCCCACTAATCCAATCTCAGTTAAATGAATTGCCTGCCAGCCGCGCCAAAATTTACGCTCAGGTTAACTTTGCTCAAAGTTTAAGTCGCCTGGGGCAAACGGAATCCGCACAGCCCAACACCTATCCCGCTCAACTTTTAAGTATTGCTCGCACTGAAGCCCGGAATTTAGCAGACACTAGAGCCGAATCTTTTGCCTTGGGCAGTTTGGGGGCACTGTATGAGCAGACTCAGCAGTGGACGATCGCCACCGACCTGACCGAGCAAGCATTAGGCTTGGCGCAAAATGCCTCAGCCTCAGACATTGCCTATCGCTGGCAGTGGCAGCTAGGACGAATTCTCAAAGCTCAGGCTGATACCGAAGGGACGGAAAGCCAGAAATATGCGGGGGCGATCGCCGCCTACAGCGAAGCCGTTAGCACCCTGCAAACGCTGCGAAATGACTTGGTTGCAATCAATCCAGAAGTGCAGCTTTCTTTCCAGGAGAGCATCGAACCGATTCACCGAGAACTGGTCGGCCTGCTGCTGAAACCGGGCAGCGGCGATGCCAATCCGGCAAATCTAGAGAAAGCCCGAACTGTAATCGAATCGCTGCAACTGGCAGAGCTGGACAACTTCTTGCGTGAAGCCTGCCTGGATGCCCAACCCATTCAAATCGACGAAATCGATCGCCGAGCCGCCGTAATCTACCCAATTCTGCTGGCAGATCGGCTAGAAGTTGTCATTAGCCTGCCAGGACAAACTTTACGCCACTACAGCACGCCCCTTTCCAACAGCGAAGTAGAAAGCGTCGTAGGACGGTTGCGCCAGGCGCTTGTCGTTCGCACCAGTCGCCAGTTTTTGCAGCTTTCCCAACAGGTTTACGACTGGTTGATTCGCCCCGTCGAGGCAGATCTAGCAGCTAGTGAGGTAAAAACCCTGGTGTTTGTCCCGGATGGCGTGCTGCGAAATATTCCAATGGCGGTGCTGAACGATGGTGAAAAATTTCTAATTGAGCAGTACAGCGTTGCCCTGACTCCGGGTTTGCAGTTGCTTGATCCGCGTCCAATTCAACTCCAGCAGCTCACCGTTCTCACCGCAGGGCTGTCTGAGTCACGGCAGGGATTCTCAGCATTGCCCAACGTTTTGCCGGAGCTAGAGCAGATTCAGTCGGAGGTTCCCAGCCGCATCCTGATCAATCAGGAGTTCACCAGCAGCGCATTTCAGCAGGCAATTAACTCGGCCCCAGCACCCGTGGTTCATCTGGCAACGCACGGCAAATTTAGCTCGGAGCTAACCGAAACTTTCATTCTCACCTGGGACGACCGAATTAATCTCAACCAGCTTAATAGTCTGCTGCAAGCCACTGACTTAGGCAACGCAAGACCGATTGAGCTACTCGTTCTCAGTGCTTGCCAAACGGCGGTGGGCGATCGCCAAGCCGCACTAGGACTAGCCGGAGTTGCCGTCAGAGCAGGCGCACGCAGCACCCTGGCAACCCTGTGGCAGGTTAGCGACGAAGCTACAGCCCTACTTATGAGCCGTTTTTACTCGGAACTGGCAAACAACACTGTCACCAAAGCCGAGGCTCTGCGCCGCGCCCAACTCTCCGTCCTAGAGATTGAGCGCTTCCGCCGACATCCTTTTTACTGGGCACCCTACGTGCTAGTCGGCAACTGGCTATGACGTGCCGTAACACTTCCTTACAATAGAATCAGTTACTTCACGAAAATGCTATGCACTTGACCTGGTTAGACAGCAATTCCTGGCTGATTGAGATGGGCGGAAAGCGAGTTTTGCTTGATCCCTGGCTAGTCGGACCGTTAGTGTTTGGCAATATGAATTGGCTATTTAAGGGAGAGCGGCGATCGCCCCGCCCCATTCCTGACTCCATTGACCTGATTTTGCTATCTCAGGGTTTGGAAGATCATGCTCACCCTGCTACGCTCAAGCAACTCGATCGTCAAATTCCCGTTGTGGCTTCTCCCAATGCCGCAAAGGTTGTGCAAGGTTTGGGCTATACCCAGGTAACAACCCTGGCGCACGGAGAAACCACAGCAGTCGAAAATCTGGAAATCCGCGCGACCCCCGGTTCACCCATCGGTCCTCTGCTAACTGAGAATGGCTACTTGCTGAAAGACTTAACCGCAGGCACCAAGCTTTACTACGAACCGCACGGATACCACTCCCCTTCGATCAAAGAATTTGCTCCCGTTGATGTAGTGATCACTCCCGTCGTCACTTTAGAAATACCGCTACTTGGCCCCGTTATTCAAGGCAAAAAGACTGTCTTAGAGGTTGTGCAATGGTTACAGCCCAAAGTGCTTTTACCCACAGCAGCAGGCGGAGATGTCGGATTTGAAGGCATTTTGCAGTCATTGTTACGAGCGAGTGGCAGTATTGAAGAGTTGCGATCGCTGCTAACACAGCATCAACTTTCGACTCAGGTGGTTGATTTGAAGCCAGGGGAGCGATACGAACCGTTGGCGATCGCCGCATAAAAACTAGTAGCCCCCTCCTCTCACCCATTCCAACCTATAGTTGCGTAAGCTCTAAGGGTGTGACTTTTTAACGGGCATGACTTCCAAAAGAAGAGTAGTTTTTGGCATTACCAAGGCATTGATTGCGATCTGTGTCAGCGTCTGTCTGATTGTCTTAACAGGTTGTGCAGCAGAAAATCCTGACGCAGATGGCGTAATTCACCTGACGCTTTGGCATGGGGTCAACCCACCACCAAACCGGGATGTGCTGCAAGAACTGGTAGACGAGTTTAACCAAACTCATTCAGACATTCAGGTGGAGTCGCTCTATGTTGGGCAGGGCGACCAGCAGATGCCTAAAATTTTGGCGGCTGTCGTGGGGAATGCATCGCCGGATATGCTGTGGTACGCCCCGACGATTACAGGTCAGTTAATTGAACTGGGAGCGATTCGTCCAATTGAGGAATGGTTGAAAGATTCCCCCATCAAGGAGCAGATCGATCCGGCGCTGTTTGAGTCGATGCAGCTTGAGGGACACACCTGGTCTGTGCCATTTGGGACGAATAACGTGGGAGTTTTCTACCGTCCTAGTTTGTTTGAAGCAGCAGGAATTACAGAGCTACCAACGACCTGGGAAGAATTTCGTGAAGTTGCCAAAACACTAACCCGTCAGGTAAACGGACAAACGCAGCACGGCATTTTGCTGCCTTTGGGCAAAGGCGAGTGGACAGTGTTTAACTGGCTGCCATTTATGTGGAGCGGCGGCGGTGACATTAGCGCTGACGATGCGACTGATTTAAATCTGGTGAATCCGGGGGCGATCGCCGCTCTCCAATTCTGGCGCGATCTGATCGATGACGGTTCAGCAATTCTCTCGCAGCCCGAACGCGGCTATGAGCTAGATGGCTTTTTGGCAGGACGAGTCGCCATGCAGTTGACTGGCCCGTGGACGCTGGGTCAGCTTCAAGCAACCGGAGTCGATTTTGCGGTGATGCCAATCCCAGTGCAGGAAAAGGCGGCAACCAGCGTCGGCGGAGAAAACCTGTTTACCTTTAACACCACGCCTGCCCACGAACGAGCCGCTTTTACCTTTGCTGAATTTGTTGCCAGTGAGCGATTCCAAACTCAGTGGGCAATTGGCACGGGCTACTTGCCCGTAAATTTGCGATCGCGCCAAAGTCAGCCCTACCAGGAGTTCATTGCTGAGCAACCTGCCGTTGACGTGTTTCTTAAGCAGGCTGAGAATGGGCGATCGCGCCCCATCTTTGCAGGCTACAGTCGGGTTTCCGAAAACTTAGGACGGGCGATCGAGGCAACGTTACTAGGACAAAGCACTCCCGAAGCTGCGTTAGAAACGGCACAGCGGCGACTAAATCTGCTTTACAGCAATTCTAGGTAGCATTGTGCAACTAATCTGACCAGGAGCGATCGCCTTTATTTCCCAAATTAGCGCTGGCATCATTACCCAAACAGCAGCCAAACCCCGCCCAAAGTGATCAAAACGCCCAAGATTGCTCGTGGACTGACGCGATCGCCCATCCACATCGCCACGGGGATCACAAACAGCGGACTAGTAGCACTGAGCGCTTGAGCGATCCCAGCGGCAGTAAATTTGAAAGCGGTTTGCTGAAGCCAAATTGCTAGATAGGTACTGAAGAATGCAGCAAGGGTCAGAATTGCTAGCAAACGGGGCGATCGCAGCGGTCGAAAACCCTGCTTGCCACGCTGCTGAATCACTGCCCAGACCAACAGCACCGCCACCCCCGCCACCAGCCGAATCAACGAACTCCAAAGCGGACTAATTTCCGTTCCTGCCAGAGCAGCTCTAGACATCACAGAACCGCCTGCCTGCCCCAAAGCTGCAATCATGCCAAACCCTACGCCTCGCAGCGGACGAAAGTTACCTTGCCCTCTGTCGGATGAACGTTCCACTCTATCGGGTACCCGTTCCACAATCACCCAGGAAACGCCTGCAACCGTCAGTCCGATCCCCAGATAAGACAAAGCGGTTAATTGTTCGCCTAAAAAGATCAGTGCCAGTAAAGCTGTGAGCGGGGGTGCCAGTGCCTCCATCAGTAAACAGCGTCTAGCTCCCAGGCAATTCAGCGCTTCAAAAAACGCTGTATCGCCAAACCCAATCCCGATCACCCCACTCAAAATCAACAATCCCACAGCCGCAAGAGTTGTATCGGGCAAAAAATCACCGCGCAGTCCTAGCGTCAGCAAAATCAGTACAACGGCGATCGCACTTTTGCTCAGATTCAGCACCAGCGGCGACAGTTGCTTGCCCAAGCTGATGTAAACGACGGAGGCGAGCGCCCAAATCAAGGCTGCACTGAGAGCAGCCAGTTCACCCCGAAAATCAACAATAAGCGAATTTAACACTGCAACCCTGACTGAATTAGTGAAGCAACTGTGCGGTTTGCTGCGGCTTGACCAGCGTGTTAGCGCAGAGAATCCCAGAAGCGGCTACCGCTGGAACGCCGATTCCAGGCATGGTGCTGTCACCGACACGATAAAGTCCAGGAATTGGGGTCTGATTGCTGGGAAACATCCCCTGTCCCGCAGCGATCGCCGGACCGTATGTCCCCTGATGCCGACGCAAAAACCGAGCATGGGTCAGCGGCGTACCGATTAGCTCTAGAGTAATTCGCGATCGCACATCGGGAATCACTCGCTCAATCGCCTGAAAGAGAGATTGCGATCGCGCCTGCTTTTGCGCCTCATAGCCTTCGCCCCGTTGCCAGTTCGCGTAAGGCTCCAAGGTGTAGGCATGAATTACATGATGTCCTGTTGGCGCAAGGCTAGCATCCCACACCGAGGGAATCGAAATCATACAGGTGTTTCCGGGGACGGTGATGTCCTGCTCAGCACTGTGGACAACCACATGGTGTCCCGTCAAGTCTTCCAATCCGTCTGCCCGAATTCCCAGGTGCAGGTGCATAAAGCTATCCACTGTTGGCGTCGCGAGTGCGGCACGACGGTAATCGGCGGGTAAGTGTTCGGGCTTCAATAGCCTGGTATAGGTGTCCCATAGAGTCGCGTTGGAGATCACGACGGGCGCTTTGAGCGTTTCCCCTTGCTTGAGCCGAATTCCGGCTGCCTTGCCCTGTTCAACTAAAATTTCTTCAACGTGAGCATTCAGGCGCAGTTTGCCGCCCCAGCGCTCTAGCCCGCGCACGAGTGCCTGCACGATCGCCCCACTGCCGCCCACTGGATAATCAATTACAGAGTGCGATCGCTCCCCAAACATAAAAGCAACTTCAGGTGCGATCGTGCCGTGCGCCTTTAGCCCCGACAGCAAAAAACATTCCAGGTCTATCAGTCGCCGCACCCAGGGATCGCGCACCGATTGATCCATCGGATCCCCAACCGATCCTTGAATTACGCCAAGCTGGGGCAATAGCTTCAGCAATGCCAACGGATAACGACTCAACAGCACCGGAATCAGGTTCAGATCTGCCCGTAGTGCCAAAGTAGGAATTTCGCGCAGCGCTTCATAGAGCGAAAGCAGCCGCTGTTCTAATTTGGCAAACTGCTGCGCCCCGGAAGGTGTGACCTGGGCGATCGCTGCTCGATAGCGCTCTGCATTGCCATACACCGGAAAGGTGCCATCAGGAAAATGGTAGTGACCGAGCGGGTCATAGGGAACAGCAGCAATCGATTCATCCAAGGCATCGAGTACCTGACGCAGAGGATTAAGAGAGTGGCGATCGCTCAGTCCACAGTAAAACGACGGCCCAGAATCAAACTGAAACCCCTGCCGCGAGAAACTGTGAGCCGCACCACCCGGAATTGAATGGCTCTCACACACCAAAACTTTTCGCCCATAGCGCGACAGCAACGCCCCAGCGACCAGTCCACCCACACCGCTGCCAATTACAATTACGTCCGCGTCCTGCATACTCCTCGGTGGTTTGTTTTCCTTTGGGATTGTAACGACATCGGCACACTGCCCGCACACAGGAATTTGTCAGTAACTTATCGGCAAAACCGGCTTGTAGTTCCTGGACAAGTCAAGGTTCGTGTAATTACCGCTAACTCTTTTCCTAGTTAACTCAACCTAAATCGAAGCCAGCTCAACAAATGGCAAAGCCAGCCTAGCTAGCGACGAAGCCAGCCCAATGAATCCTGAGGCTAGCTCAGTCAAAAGTGAAGCTAGCCTAGTCAGAAGTGAAGCCAGCTTAGTCAGAAGTGAAGTTAGCCTATCCAACGACGAAGCTAGCCTATCCAGAAGTGAGCTTAGCCTAATCAGAAGTGAAGCCAGCTCAATCAGAAGTGAAGCCAGCTCAGTCAGAAGTGAAGTTAGCCTGACCACAGATAAAGCTGGTTGACTGACAAATCTTCTGATGTAGGTTGAGTGAAACAACGTGAAACCCGACACCCAACTGGATTCTGTTGGGTTACGCATTCGCTTCACCCAACCTACGATATACCCGTAGTTTCGGGAGTTTTGTCAGTCAACCAGAATAAATCAGGCTCAGGGGTGGTCGATTTGGCAATGAGGCGACTCAACTCCCTTTGTTTCAAGCAAAGATGAGCAGTACCTCAAGAGATATCAGCGATCTTTTAAGACACTGTTAGCTACCCTTAACTCAAGCAGCATAAGCATTTCCAATTCTGCAGAAGCTCAGCCTTAGGATAGACTGATATGTCCGCCAAGTGAGAATAAGCACATCTAGCGACATTCAGACTACGCAACTCTTTAAATTGACATTAACGCAACTGGGAATTATTCACTTCCTTCGTTAAGGTGGTTGGAATGTTTCGACGTTCAAAAACTCCAGGACAAGGAGAAGAGTCCATGACACACGCAAAGCAAGGTGACACTGTAAAGGTTCACTACACAGGCAAGCTAGAGGACGGCACAGTTTTTGATTCTTCGGTCAATCGTGAGCCACTAGAGTTTTCCATCGGCACAGGTAGCCTCATTCCTGGATTTGAGCAGGCTGTCATTGGGATGACCCCTGGCGAATCCAAAACTGAGCACATTGCGGCGGAGCAAGCCTACGGAGAGCATCGCGAAGATATGGTCTTGGTTGTCGATCGGCAGCAGATGCCCGAAGATATGCAGGTTGGGGTCGGGCAACAGTTGCAAATCCGCCAGCAAACCGGACAAACCATTCCCGTTGTGGTAACTGACGTTTCTGATTCACAAATTACGCTGGACGCAAACCACCCGCTCGCTGGGGAAGATTTAACCTTTGACATCCAGTTGCTTGAGATCGCTTAAGAAACCAAGATTAAATAACTTGCGTAGGTTGAGTTGAAGAATGAAATTCAATGTCCTGAGGATGTTGGGTTCCACTTTGCTTCACCCAACCTACCAATTTTGTACGGTGGGGGCGAACGGCAGTTTGCCCTTACGTTTTTTAACGTTGACCGTTCGCCCCTAATTTTTTAGGCCGACCAAGGGGTACGGAAATCGGCGTAGAGAGTCAGCCCACCGTCTACAAACAGCGTTTGCCCAGTCACGTAGGCTGCTTCATCGGACGCTAAGAATGCCGTGATTGCTGCCATTTCTTCAGCGGTGCCTGCCCGTCCCATTGGGATGTGACTCTCTACGATCGCCCTTTCTTCAGAATCGTTAACCCAGGACTCGTTAATCGGAGTAATCGTTGCACCAGGAGCGATCGCATTCACCCGAATTCCGCGATCGGCGTATTCCAGCGCTAACGAACGGGTCATATTCTCCATGCCGCCTTTGCTGATCGAGTAGCTCAGATAGAGGGGACGAGGAATAATTTCGTGGACGCTGGAGACATTGATGATCACCCCAGGTCGTTCGTTTGCCAGAAAATGTTTCAAGGCTTGTCTGGCACAAAGATAAGCCCCACGCAGGTTCACATTTAGCACCCGATCAAAGTCAGCCGCTTCGATTTCATGGGAAGGTGACTCGGTTTGAATACCGGCATTATTGACGAGAATGTCGAGGCTGCCCAACTGCCCAACCACTTCGTCTACCATTTCGATGATGTCTTCCTCTTTGGAGACATCTCCCTGCACCGGAAAATCCTTGACTCCGCAGCCTTTGACCTGACTGCACACGTCGTCAATCATGGCTTGCGTTTGTTCTGTATCTTCTGGGCTTTTGCGGTAGTTGAGCGCGACGTTTGCCCCTTCCTGAGCAAACCGAACGGCGATCGCCTGCCCAATTCCAGACGTTGCCCCCGTTACCAAAACATTCTTGCCCTTCAATCCCTTCATAAAACGGCTCCTCAAATGGTTGGCCACAAGGTACTTTGACGTACCTCGGCAGAGTAGCCTTTTTGTATAGGGCTGCCATCTTTCGCAGGGGCAAGTTAGATAGGGCAAGTTAGAAACCCTCTTTAGAGATCCACCATTGCCATCAGCGTCACCTCCCAAACCAGACGCGGCTGGACGCTGTTTAAGAGGTGACGACGGGCTGTTTCTAGCTGCTGCAACAAACCTGGCTTGGCTTGAGCCTGCCAGTAGCGATGCTGAAGATAGGTAATCAGCCAAAGCTGGGTTTCAGTATCTAACGTTTTGTCAATTTGCCGCGCCAGTTCTAAAGCTGCCCGCACCGAACGAGGAATCTGGGTGGCTGCGTCGAGCAATTCTGAGGGAATAGCTTGGAGCTGCTGCCAACTGGCGATCGCCTCTCCGGGGCTGCCTTGGGCGATCGCCAACACCTGTGGCTGCTGCAAAATTTCTGCTTGTCCCGCTTGAGTCAACACCTGAGCCAGATTTTCCTCGCTCAGGCGGTAAAACGGAATCCTCTGACAGCGAGACACCAGCGTCGGTAACAAAGCATCAATGCTGGGCGCAAGCAAAATCAGCGTTGCTTGTCCTGGCTCCTCCAGCGTTTTCAGCAACCCGTTTGCCGCAGCTTCTGCCATCGTTTCTGCCTGATTTAGCACCACCACTGAGCGAGGCGCTTCTAAAGGCGGACGACCCAGAAATTGGGCAATTTGCCGCACCTGCTCCAGCCGAATCACCGGAGGGCTCTTGCGCTTGAGTCCCGCTTCGGCTGCCTCTGCCGGACTCAGCAGCTTACCCTGATGCAGATAGGTCGGCTCGACCCAGAGCAAATCTGGGTGGTTGCCCTGCTGAATGCGATGGCGCAGGGAAGCAGTAGACTTCTGCGGATGAAACAATAGCAATTCAGCAAAGCATCGTGCCGCCAAACTGCGCCCGACCCCCTGTGAGCCAGCAAATAAGTATGCGGGAGCAATGCGGTTCTGCACCACCGCACGGGTCAGTAGCTCAACTGCTGGAACCTGACCTATGAGTGGAGCAAAAGCGCTGGATACCACTGCATTAACCATCTCTGTAACACTGCCTGAACTTGTTCACTGACTTCCGCTTCGCTGCGACTCGCATCAATCCGCACAATTCGGTTGGGGTTGGCACGAGCTAGTTCGGTGAAGCCCTGCTGCACCCGTTGATGAAATGCCAGACTGTCTTGCTCGATCCGGTCGGCAGTACCCCGCAGTTTAGTACGCGCTAACCCTTGCTCTACATCCAGATCAAACCACAGGGTTAGATTGCTCTCTAAGCCCCCTGTGGCAACTTGATTAAGCTGCTGAATCAGGTTTAAGTCCAATCCCCGCCCATAGCCCTGGTAAGCCACTGTGGAATCAGTGTAGCGATCGCATAGAATCAGCGCTCCCTGCTGAAGCTGAGGTCTCAGTGACTCTTCTACGTGCTGAGCACGATCGGCTGCATAGAGCAATAGCTCAGCCCGATCTTGAATCGGGGATTGGGCTGAATGCAACAAAAGTTGGCGAATTGCCTGCCCCAAATCAGTACCGCCCGGTTGCCGAGTGACAACCAGGTGAGAAATATAACCCTGAGTTTGTAGCCGGTTGAACCAAGGGCTATCCAGCAACCAGGACTGCGATCGCTGCAGTTGCGTTGTTTTTCCACTCCCTTCCACTCCCTCAAACACGATTAGTTTGCCTTGCATTTGATCATCAGCACTTGTTTAAATTCATCAGCCCTCAGTCCACTAGCTTCAGCAACTAGACAGAAGCGTAGTTAAACAATTTTCGCTAAGGTCATACAGAAGTAGTAGCTTAACCGATCGAAAGAACCTAAATTCTTTAGAAACTTGCTGCTAATTAAATTAATTAGTAGCCTGAAGAGCAAGCCTGATGAATGTAAGTTTCTTATAGCCCTTGAATTGTCTCTAGAGCAGCCAGACAATTTGCAAGGCGAATCTCCCCCAAAAGGGGGATGTCCAGTAGAGTTTGTTCGCCTGTTTTCCACATCCCTATTCATAAGGATCAGGGGCTAGTATGCTATAAGTGGCTTCAAGCCATTCAGCAAATATCGGGGAAAACCTGATTTTGCTTTTGTTATGTCTGACTCTTGACTATAATCTTGAATTCAGGCTCGTATGAGTTGTTTACGTTGTCGCACGCCCGGGGTTTCCTATGGCTCGCTACACAAGTCTATTTACAATCGAAGTTCCCTTTGAGCACCTTCGGCAGTTGCTGACCGACATCCTAACCTCGTGTAACTTGGATGTGATCTATGACACAGGAGACTATCTGATGGCACGTGAAGTGCCGGGTGGTGTTTCCTTTGCCAAATTAGTGACGGTAGAAGTGCTGATCGACAGATTTCCGACCACTGAGGAAGAGGTGCGGATGAGTTTTGTGGTCAAAAACGAGGAATTGCCTTTACAGACAAACAATCACTGTCGGCAGATGTTTGACCTGGTCAACCAGGCGATCGCCAATAACGGAAAGTGGCACTTAGTTGAAAGTGCCGCAAGCTAAATGCATCAATTAAAGTGCATTAATCTAAGTCAAAAAACAGGCAAGCTTTAATACCGCTGTTAAACATTGCCTCAAGTTGTTCTAAAAACAAGCATAAAAATAGTTCAGGCATTAATGCCTGAACTCGCTTAGTTTTAATTTTTAATCCTTAGTCCTCGGGATCTCCAACCATGCCCGGGCTGATCAAAGTAATGTCATACTCATCGGGCGGCACCGTAGAAATTGCGTCTCGCTTAAGCAAGTAATAGATGGCATGAACATTTGGACCAAACACGATCTTATCTTCGTCTGTTAAATCATGCGCCTGTAGCTTTCGACCATTGATCAGTAAGCCATTAGCGCTTGGCTTGCCCTTAAGATTGCCATCCACAATTCGGTAATAGTAGCTACCATCTTCATTGGGAAGCTGCACAAGCGTGGCATGACGACGAGAGACAAACTGAGAAACCAATCGAATATCGCACTTGGGATCTCGACCAATCGAGTAGACGGGGCTGTCTAGAGTAAACTCCCGGCGACCCTTGTCGTCTTCAATAATCAGTAAATGGTTTTGGTGCGGTTCTGAAGCCATTGAAAAATCGGTAGTGCGACTAAATATATTTCAGGAACACAGAATTTGCCAAGTAGGTAGACCTGTAATAAACGGCTGAACCGAAAAGTAAAGAACTTTTATCCTGACTTATCGATTACTTGTAACTACCAGCCCAGTTTAAACGGTCAAACCCCTTTCAAGCCAATGTTTAGGCTAAGTAGTGTAAACAAGCAATGAAATTCCCCTTAATTTGACCCAAGGGTGAATGCAAAGTAGAACTACTTCAGGGAAGGTGAATGGTCGAAAATTGTTGAAATTAGACCGTCAAGATTGAACTGTCTGAAGTTTGCGGGTCTATCGTTAACGAGCAGCATCTTCAAGCTCACCTGCCGTGCGCGGGTTGATCAAGGTAATGTCATCAAACTCGCCCGGAGGAATCGTCATAATCGCATCCCGCTTCAGTAAATAGTAAATTGCATAGACTTGTGGACCGAAAACGATTTTGTCTTCGTGCTGCAAGTCTCGCTTGGGTAGCCTGCGCCCATTGATAAAAATACCGTTAGAGCTAGGCTTTCCCTTGAAGTTACCGTCCACGATTTGGTAGGAGCAGGTGTCATCGTCATGCATCACCCGTTTAAGGGTGGCATGATGACGCGATACAAAATGCGAAACAAGCCGAATATCACAACTTGGATCTCTGCCAATCGAGTAAGTCGAGCCATCTAGATGATATTCTTGACGACCCTTATCATCCTCAATGATTAACAGATGGATTTGTCGCGGTTTTGAAGCCATTGAGAAATTGCTAGCGTGACTAACGAGTTAGGACAGAAAACCAGGGAAAGAGGTGCCAGGTTGGAAGTTGATATTTATGAAGCTAGATGCCGTTCTTCTGTTACAACCCAGTTAAGCTTGCTGAATTAGCTTACTTTCTCTACTCAATTCGTGCTATGGATTCCGCAGAGGGACAAACTTCAGGGTTTCTGAAATTGTTTAACCGTAGTTATATCCATTTCTGATTTAGAGTTCAAGTCTCTCAGCCGGATTGCCCTTGATTCTCAGATTAGTCTAACTGCCAGACGCTTAAATTAGAGTCAACCCCTATTAACGTCATTTGCATTTTCAAAAGCTGCTAGATATTGCGGGTAGTGCGGCGTAGCAACAGAGAGTTGGTGACTACGCTAACAGAACTAAACGCCATGAACGCTCCCGCTGTAGCAGGACTAAGAATTACTCCTAAAGAGGGTAACAAAACCCCTGCCGCAATCGGAATACCCAGAGTGTTGTAGGCGAACGCCCAAAACAAATTCTGACGAATTTTATTGAAGGTAGCACGGCTGAGCTGGATTGACTCGACGACATCTATCAGGCGATCGCGCATCAGCACAATTTCAGCCGCCTCAATCGCCACATCGGTCGCTGAGTTGAGCGAGATTCCTACATCTGCCTGAGCTAGGGCTGGAGCATCGTTAATGCCATCACCCACCATTGCGACAAATTGTCCTTCAGCCTGAATTTGGGCGATCGCCGCTGCTTTACCGTCGGGTCGTACCTCTGCCAGCACATCTTCAGCTACCAGTCCAAGGGGAATGGCGATCGCCTCAGCCACCGCCCGCTGATCGCCCGTTAACAGCACCACCCGCAACCCCATTCGCCGAAGCCGCTCGACCGTTGCTTTTGCATCAGGACGCAGCGTATCTTGAACGCCAATTAGCCCCGCTAATTGGCCCTCTATCGCTACATACACAACCGTCTTGCCTGCTGCTGCCAAGACTTGCGATCGCTGTTGAGCCGCATCAGTCACCTCAACCGACTGCTGAGTCAGCCAACTTTGAGTACCTAAAACAACCTGTTGTCCCGCCACTTGAGCAGACACCCCAAATCCTGGCTCAGTATAAAAGTTTTGGGCAGGCAAAGATGCAACTCCTTGCTGCTGTGCCTGCTGCTGAATCGCCTCAGCCAGAGGATGTCGTGCGCCGCGCTCAACTGCTGCTGCAACCTCCAGTAGCCCAGCCTCCGAAATCTCTGATAGCGGCAAACAGTCTGTCACGATTGGCTGCCCAGTGGTCAGGGTGCCAGTCTTGTCGAATACAACGGTCTGCAACTGATGCACCTTTTCCAGCACATCACCGCCTCGAATCAGTAAGCCTCGCTCAGCCCCAATTCCCGAACCGACTAAGATTGCCGTCGGTGTAGCCAATCCCAACGCACAGGGGCAGGCAATTACCAGAACCGCGATCGCCAGCTTTAAGCTCAACAGCAGCGGAGATGCCGCCGACACAGCCTGAGCCATCGACGAATGCGCCATTCCACCATGTCCACCCATGACCCATTGCCCATTCCCCATTCCCCATTCCCCACCCCATAGGGGAATGCCAACGAAATACCAGAACAAGAAGGTCAACAGCGCGATCGCCATCACACCGTAGGTAAAATATCCAGCAACGGTATCAGCTAATCGCTGAATCGGGGCTTTACGGGTTTGAGCTGCTTCAACCAGGGCAATGATTTGCGATAGCGTCGTGTCTTTGCCTGTACGAGTTGCTTTCAGGGCGATCGCACCCGATTGATTCAAGCTGCCAGCTATTACTGGATTACCCGGTTGCTTTAATACGGGCATTGCTTCACCCGTCAACATCGCTTCATTGACCGTCGTCTGCCCCGCCACAACCTCGCCATCGACCGGAATTTTTTCGCCCGGCAAAACCTGTAGCCATGCACCAACCTGCACCTGCTCAGCGGGAATTTCGACACTATTTTCAGGGTGCAAAGCAAAAACAGCAGAAGATTCGGGTGCAGGCTCAGAGATTTGCGTTGTCCGTTCGCCTGTGTCCTTAATCAACCTCGCCAAGGTCGGCTTCAACGCCAGTAGAGACTGAAAGGCGATCGCCGCTCGACTTCTAGCCTGCTGCTCTAGCGTCCGCCCCAGCAAAATGAAGCCCAGCAGCATCACTGGCTCATCAAAAAAGCACTCCCAACCCAACTGCGGAAAAAACAGCGCCACCGTGCTAGCCGTATAAGCCGTAAGAGTGCCCAAGCTAACCAGCGTATTCATGTTAGGAATATTGTGCCGCAGCCCTTTCCAGCCATCTATCAGAATTGGCCGACCGGGAAAGATCAGCGTTAGGGTTGCCAGCCCAAAATGAAACCAAATATTGCTAAGGAGAGGAATCGTACCCCAACTAAAGTGGTCAAGATGCCCGATCGTGGACAGCAGCAGCAAGGTTGCCGCGATCGCCACTCGCTGGAAATGCTGTCGCGTTTCTAACCGCTGCCGTTCGGCTAAGTCAGGAAGATTCTCAGAAGAGGTGCCCGCTGTCCCTTCGACTGCACGAGGTTGAGTAGGAAAGCCAATTTCCGTCACCCGCTCTGCTAGTTTTGCAGGGTCTACCTGTCCTGGCTCACACTCTACCGTCGCCACCTCCGTTACGAGGTTGACGGTTGCCGAAACAACACCAGGGTGCTGAACAAGCTGATTTTCGACTGCTTTGACACAGCCTGCACACTTCATCCCACTGACATCTAGAGTCACCGTGTAGCGAGTATCAGAAGCAGTTGTGGTAGTAGACAGGGGTGGGCTAACTTGCATACTCAACGCAATGAGGGTTACGCCCCTGCAAAATCACAGGGTTTCTCTTTGAGAGTAGGCGAATTAGCGCCAAAATGACCACTGCATCGCGATTTCTTCTGAGTTAGTTAAGAATGTTCTGCTGAATGCTCTACGGGAAATTGGGTTGGCTCGGCTGGGCGATCGCCTCGACGCAAATACAGCAAATAGATCAAAACTCCAACCTGAACTGGCACCAGAGTCAGGTAACTTTTCAAAGGTGAAATTAGCTCTAACTGCGAAAAAGCACCAAAGTAGCCTGCGCCCATTAGCGCCAAGAGTAGAGTCAAAGCAAGCTTTTTACGCTTAATTCCTAACATTATTTCTACCAATATTCTGTTAGATAAACTCAATTAAGTCAGGTTTGCTGCTGCGCCGAGCAAATTCGCCAAGGGGGATTGAGCAAAAGCAGTGTAAAGGTTTCCAGAATTTGCCAACCCATAGAGCCGCCACGCATGGTAGCTCAGAGCTGTAACCAAACACAGCAGCAAGAAACGGTGGTCGCTCACCATAGCGGCATAAACTGCTCTGATTCGTCTAGCGGCAAGCAACTCAACAGCGATGTGAATTGCGACTCCGACAAAACCTGCAAAGACAATTGGTCCAAGCAGATGATGCTGAATGGCTAAGCCAAAATCTCCCTGAGCGATCGCCATAAACGATCGGGTCATGCCGCAAGTTGGGCAGGGAATTCCAGTTAGATGCAAGATTGGGCACTGGAGCAGCGGCACTCGATATCCCTGGTTGTACAGATAGGCACCTGCAATGGGAGCGATTGCTCCCCCCAAAAATCCCCAACGAATGCGGCGATCGCTAGTCGAAAGAGCGTCAGAAAACTCAAACATATCGGTTAGAAACCCTTAACCCTAAAGCCAAGCAGCAAACGAATCAGCTAGAACCAGCCCTTCTTGCTGAGGATATAGGTGCTAACAAACTCTTCATCAGATTTGGTCAGGTACATAATTCCTTCAACCAAACCGATAATGCCCATCACAGCACCACCGAATCCACAGGTCAAAATTGTGACAAGCAGCATAATTAGCCCCTCAGTGGTGTAGCCCAGAAGGAACTTATGAACCCCCAGAGCGCCCAGAAGAATGCCGCAGACTCCAGCCGCAACTTTTTTATCAGTACCTTGAGAAGGATTAGTCATTTTAGCGAGACTCCTATGTAAAATTTCTATGCTTCGCAAGCAGTATACCCAGTTATGCTGTGCATCCACCTCATGGCATATTTCTTGTAAAAAACTTGCAAATCCAAGTTTAGATTCAACTTGAGGATTGGGAAAATCGGACTTTTATCAACAGATTCTCGAGAATTTTCAGGGGTTACCTTCGGAAATCGGCAACGTTTAATAAGAACAGCACTCCACCCTGCAGTTCTTTGCTTGACCTATTGAATTTGCTAACTTTGAGCGTGCGAAAGGAAGCAGACCACTGTAGCTATAGCAGCTTCCAAAACAAATCTTGAAGCGTTTTCTTGGGGCGACTGCTTCAAGAAATCCGAGAATCTAAAAAGAACATTAACCTTAAGCGCTGAAGCTGCTTGTATTTCGTAAACTATTGTAAATAAGTACAAATACTTAACTTCTGTTTTGAACGAGCAGTTCCATCTTCTCTACGGAAGGTGGCGGTTGTGGTGTCAAAAAACTTTTAGTATGCGTAGGATGAGTACTGAGGAGCTATTAGCTGAGTACGCTAGTGGCCGACGAGATTTTCGGGAAGTAGATTTGAGCCAGGCTTACCTCTTTGAATGCAATTTACAAGATGCTGATTTTCAAGGAAGTAACTTAAGCCGTATTTACATGCCTTATGCCAACTTAGGTCGAGCCAATCTGCAAAAAGCCATCCTCTATGGAGCTGAACTCAGTAACACCAGATTTCAGTCTGTAAATTTGACAGATGCAGACTTGACACAAGCGAACCTATTTCGTGCCGATTTACGCAACTGTCAATTACAGCGCGCCAACCTATTCAGCACTAATTTTCAAAGTGCTGATTTGCGTAACGCTGATCTCAGCTTTGCTGACTTGAGTGGAGCAAATCTGGACAGCAGCAACTTAGACCAAGCAAAACTAATTGGCGCAAAGTTGAGCCGCTGTACTCTATTTCGGGCTCAGTCCGTTGACTTGGAGGGAGCTGAGGTAGATGGCACAACCGTCTTTCCAGATGGACACCGATTTGAATTTTGAGTATTGAATTCTACGTCTCAGACGACACGTTTCGATGCGTTTTCTGGACGAAAATTACTACACGGCGATTCTTGTAGGAAGCAGAGTAATTTTCTCTGCTCTCGCTCTTCAAACGCAGAGTCAGCTAAATTCAGCAAACTTCCCGAAAACCAACGCAATTCCTTGTAGAACAACAAAATAGAAACGCAAACGCGCCAAAATGAAAATGCGGGCGATCGCCCCGTCAATTGGGGCAACATAAGAGCAACATCACGTCCAAGTTGGTGTTTTGAGTCACACAGGGCAGTAAGTATGGATGCTGAGGAGTTGCTAAGCCAGTATGCAGTTGGGGTAAGAGACTTTCGCGAAGTCACTCTGGTTGGAGTAAATCTGAGCGGACAAGACCTACGCGAAGCGAACCTACGACGGGCTAACCTGAGCAAAGCAGATCTACGAGGCACAGACCTAAGTGCGGCTAATCTGCGCGAAGCCAATCTGTTTGGAGCAGATTTAACTCAGGCAATTTTGAATGAAACCAATTTGATTGGGGCAGATTTGACTCAAGCAGATCTGACTGAAGCAGATTTGACCGAATCTGGACTAAGAGGCACGAAACTTAATGAAGCCAACCTCAACCGTGCCAACTTGGCAGGCGGAAATTTGGGCGAAGCAAGCCTTAACAAGGCTAATCTACGGGAAGCTAACCTGAACGAAGCCAATTTGAGTCGGGCAAAACTCATTGCCGCAGATTTAACCAGCGCAATTTTAGAAGGCGCGAATCTCACCAACGCGATTTTGAACGAAGCAATTTTAGAAGGCGCGAATCTGATTGGGGCCCTGTTCAACGGAGCTAGTTTAGAAGAAGCAGATTTACGGAATGCAGATTTAAGCCGTGCCAGAATGATGAGCGCAAATCTAATTAACGCCATACTGACTCACACCAGTATTCGGGGCGCAAACTTGAGTTGGGCATCTCTGCGAGGTGCAAATCTGCGGGGTGCAAATTTGTATCGAGCCAGATTAAGCTGGACAAACTTGAGCGAGGCAAACCTGACAGAAGCAGTTTTAATCAATGCCAATATGACTCAGACGAATCTGCATAATGCCGATCTGACCGGCGCTATCATGCCAAACGCCAGTACTCATAAGTAGGCTAGCTACAGGTACACAAAAAAGGGAGGGCTAAGCCTTCCCTTTTTTAATTCAAGCGATCAGCATTATACCAATTCCAAGAATTAGGATTACAGATGGAAGAACACCCCACTCCGTGAAGTGCCCTTCCATGTGTAGCCTCTTTATTAGAATTAGAGAAACGTTATTACGACTACTTGGTCTCTGAGAACTCAGCGTCGATCACATCATCGTCGCCACCTGTAGGAGGTGGGACATCCGCACCATCGGCACCGGGAGCACTGCCGCCTCCAGGAGGTGTAGAGCCATCACCACCTTGCTGCTGATAGAGGTTGCTGCTGATGCTGTAGAAGGTTTGCTGAAGTTCACTGGTGAGTGTCTTGATCTTCTCGTAGTCTTCACCTGCACTGGCTTCGCGCAAATCCTTAATCAAGCCCTCAACCTTAGTCTTATCAGCCGCAGGTACCTTGTCTCCAAGGTCAGCAATTTGCTTCTCGGTTTGATAAACCAGCGAGTCTGCCTGGTTCTTGATGTCGATCTTCTCACGCCGCTCTTTGTCTGCCGTTGCATTAGACTCAGCCTCGCGTACCATCCGCTCGACTTCATTTTGAGGCAGGGTGGAAGCACCCGTGATGCTGATGGACTGTTCTTTGCCAGTCCCTTTATCCTTGGCGCGAACGTTAAGGATACCGTTTGCGTCGATGTCGAAGGTTACTTCGATTTGGGGAACACCACGAGGCGCAGGGGGAATGCCGTCTAAGCGGAACACACCCAGGTCTTTGTTGTCGTTTGCCATTTCCCGCTCACCTTGCAGGACATGGATTTCAACGTTGGTTTGACCGTCTGCTGCGGTGGAGAAGACCTCTGACTTCTTGGTGGGAATGGTGGTATTGCGAGGAATGATCTTGGTCATGACGCCGCCCAGCGTTTCCACACCCAAGGAGAGGGGACTTACGTCAAGGAGCAGGATGTCTTTCACTTCGCCTGCCAACACACCCGCCTGAATTGCCGCACCAACTGCAACCACTTCGTCTGGGTTAACAGTCTGGTTCGGGTCTTTGCCCAAAATCCGTTTGACCAGATCCTGTACAGAAGGGATTCGGGTAGAACCACCCACTAGTACAATTTCGTCGATCGCACCCTTATCCAGCTTGGAGTCACGTATGGCTGCTTCCACAGGGACGCGGCAGCGATCGATTAGGTCAGCACAGAGTTCTTCAAACTTGACGCGAGTCAGGGTCATGTCCAGGTGCTTTGGCCCGTCCTGAGTCGCAGTGATGAAGGGCAGGTTGATCTCCGCCTGAGTCACGCTAGAAAGCTCAATCTTCGCTTTTTCTGCGGCTTCAGTGAGACGCTGTAGGGCCTGCTTGTCTTTGCGCAGGTCGATTCCTTCAGTTCTTCTAAATTCTTCAGCCAGATGGTCTACGATTTTCTTGTCGAAGTCGTCACCACCGAGGTGAGTGTCTCCAGAAGTTGCCAGTACTTCAAATACGCCATCGCCAACTTCCAGGATGGATACGTCGAACGTACCGCCGCCTAAGTCAAAAACGAGGACTGTTTCGTTGCTCTTCTTATCTAAGCCGTAGGCTAAGGATGCAGCAGTTGGCTCGTTGATGATTCGGAGGACTTCAATACCCGCGATTTTTCCTGCGTCTTTGGTAGCTTGCCGCTGGGAGTCGTTGAAGTAAGCCGGAACGGTAATCACCGCCTGAGTCACGGTTTCACCCAAATATTTGCTGGCATCTTCAACGAGCTTGCGTAACACCTGAGCCGAAATCTCTTCGGGCGCAAACTGCTTACCAGCAGTCGGGCAGTCAATTTTGACATTGCCATTGACGTTGAGGATTTTGTAGGAAACCTCTGTCGCTTCATGAGTAACTTCGTCAAACCGGCGACCAATGAACCGCTTCACCGAGTAGAAGGTATTCTCAGGGTTCATCACTGCCTGACGCTTAGCGATCTGACCGACTAGGCGATCGCCATTTTTTGCAAAGGCAACAACCGAGGGAGTAGTCCGAAAACCCTCTGCATTGGCGATTACAGTGGGTTTGCCACCCTCCATTACTGCCACGCATGAATTGGTTGTTCCTAAGTCAATTCCAACAACTTTTGCCATAATTTACTCCAGTTCTACGATGGGGTCTGGTCAATTCCAGATTCATTAAGGGTTCTCAGTTCCCTCGCTTGAGACTGGGGAGATCCGCAGTCACCCCCAACTCTCCTCATGCGGCACAGGTTCATTACTCTATATACTGCGTATGTTTTCCTATTCTCATGAAGGCGTATTTACCGAACCAAGGCTTGGACGGTCGTACCGCATTGCACCAAGCGAGACACTGGGAGACAGAGGAATAACCCTGCTTAGCGCTCTCAATGACTTCAGTTTAGATGCTGCGATCGCTAGCCGAATTGGGGCGAACCGTAACCAGACAGGTGTGTTTGCCGCCAATTTCCAAATTTCAGAGGAAACTCAATGGCAAAGTCAGGTTGCGATCGCCAAAACAGTAGAATTGATCTGGTGAAAACAAACGCAGCGTGCGATCGCCGCCCCCTCATGGTTCATTTGTCTCCTGAATTGAAGTCCCGACTGTCCACCCCTTTGAGCATCGGCTCCTTTGAGGTCAACAGTCGCGTTTTGCAGTCGCCCTTATCGGGCGTAACCGATCTCGTGTTTCGGCGGTTGGTGCGACGCTATGCACCCACTTCGATGATGTACACCGAAATGGTTAACGCTACCGGGTTGCACTATGTGAAGCATTTGCCCAAGCTGATGGAAGTTGACCCCAACGAACGCCCAATCAGCATTCAGCTTTTCGATTGCCGTCCTGACTTTTTGGCAGAAGCGGCGCAGATGGCGGTTGATGAAGGAGCAGATACCGTAGACATCAACATGGGCTGTCCAGTCAACAAAATTACTAAAAATGGCGGCGGTTCCTCTCTACTACGCGATCCTGAGACAGCAGAAGCGATTGTCCGGGCAGTAGTGAAAGCCGTCAAGGTGCCTGTCACCGTCAAGACCCGCATCGGCTGGACAGAGAAAGAAATCAACGCAGTTGAGTTTGGTCAGCGAATGCAGGATGCAGGCGCACAGATGCTCACCCTGCATGGACGGACTCGCGCCCAGGGCTACAACGGACCCGCCAAGTGGGAATGGATTGGTCGTGTCAAGGAAGTGCTTTCGATTCCGGTGATTGCGAATGGAGACATTTTTTCGGTCGAAGCAGCCGTTCGTTGTTTAGAGCAAACCGGAGCCGACGGTGTGATGTGTTCACGCGGAACGCTAGGATATCCGTTTCTAGTGGGTGAAATCGACCATTTTCTCAAAACTGGGGAGTTGAGGGAGCCACCAACCGCTACAGAGAGGCTTCAGTGTGCGCGAGAACATCTGCAAATGCTGTGGGAATATAAGGGCGATCGCGGCATTCGTCAGGCCCGCAAACACATGACCTGGTACGCCAAAGGTTTTCCAGGAGCAGCCGAACTGCGCGGTCAGTTGTGCAACATTGAAACCGTTGAGCAAGGCTGTAGGTTAATCGATCAAGCGCTAGAGCAGCTTGCAAAAATTCCTACTCACTACGACGAGAGTTTTAACGAATTAGCTAACCAAGCAGAAACTGATTCTCCACTAGCAATTGCAGGGTAAGGGAACTACAGGAAAGCCCCTGCAATCAGCCCCACTAATGCACCCGCTGGAACTAACTGCCAGGTCGGGCGCTTGAAGCGAATCAGGGCAATCAAGGCAACCACGCCGACTACCGCTGCAACAATTGTTCGCCCCGGTGTTTCTTGTAGAATTGCTGCCTGGGCAAGAGGAATGGCAGCGGCGGCGATCGCCCCCAACACAGCAGGCATAACACCTTTCAAAAAGCTGCGAATCCAGGGATTTCGCCGAATCCGAATCAGGAACGGAGCAGCCCCCATAATGAACAGGAAGGATGGCGTGAAAATGGCGATCGCCGACACTAACGCACCTAAAGCCCCCGCCACTTTGTAGCCAACAAATGCAGCAGTAATCACAACTGGTCCAGGCGTGAGTTCACCAATGGCAACCCCGTCAATGAACTCGCTTCGAGTCAACCACTGAAACTGGTTAACGACCTCAAACTCCAGCAGGGGAATGATTACCAAACCACCGCCAAAAATGAAGCTACCGACTTTGAGAAAGAATAACGTTAGCGGCCCAAAATATTCCTGAATTCGTTCTAGTCCCCAAAAGCTGGACAGCGCCAAAGTTTCAGCAGGTATGGTGGCGATCGGGAATCCCTGCATAATCGGAGTTAGGGGAAATAGCCAGCCGCTCGTGCGATTAGAGGGAGCAGCAGGGGGATCGGGTCGATACACGATTAGACCGACGATACCTGCCAGGATAAATTGCAGCAGAAC
The DNA here is from genome assembly GCF_014695875.1 of Leptolyngbya sp. FACHB-541. Lineage (NCBI taxonomy): Bacteria > Bacillati > Cyanobacteriota > Cyanophyceae > Leptolyngbyales > Leptolyngbyaceae > Leptolyngbya > Leptolyngbya sp. FACHB-541. The sequence continues at coordinate 65,820 of NZ_JACJPC010000110.1, forward strand.
GTTGGTCTGGAAGAGTAATGTGACGAGGAGAACGGTGAGGGCGATCGCCACGCCTTTCCAATCCTTAATTCCCTTCTTGGCTAATTTCCAGCAAAACCCGAAAATGATGGCAATTACGACAGGCGAAATGCCCAGAAACAGATCATCAATCTGAGGCACACCCTGAAAGCGAAAGTACGCCCACGACAGCGTTAGCACAATTAAAAAAGCAGGCAAGATGAAACAAATGCCTGCGACCAGTGCCCCCAATTGCCCCGCCCGTATATAGCCGGTGTAAATTCCCATCTGGGTCGATGCTGGACCAGGCAACATTTCACAAACCGCAACTCCTTCAAGAAATTGCTCTTCTGTGAACCAGCCTCGCCGCACCACTGCCTCATCCTGAATCATGGCAATGTGCGCTTGCGGTCCGCCAAAGCCAATGGTGCCAAGTCTTAGAAACAATCGAGCCAGTTCCTTCAGTCGGGCAGCCAGACTGGATGCAGGCAGGCTAGCTTCTGCCACAGAGTCGTGATTGGTATGCTGATCCATTGCTGCGAAACCCTTAGAGGTAATTTACTCGTTGCCATCACAAAATCTTCACAGAAGCAGTGTATCGGATTTCGATAGCGAAAATCTAGACTTATTCCAAACGAGAATTACAGTTCCTCGAACAATTCGCCAAACAGTTCCCGCACCTTCTTTTTGGCATCTTCTAACTGCATTTTTCCTAAGTCGGTTGCTCGATAGAGCCGTCGATTTTGCCGTCCCGATCGCTCCTCCACGGAAGATAGATATCCCTTCCGCTCCATATCGTGCAGCATGGGGTAGAGCGTTCCAGCACTAAGCTTGTAGCCGTGACGGGCCAGTTCTTCCATAATGCCTACCCCAAAAATCGGCTCCTGAACTGCGTGATGGAGAATGTGAAGCCGGATTAAACTGGAGTAAAACTCTCGACCATCCATTGGGTGGGCTTTGCTAGATTAAGTACGGTGTAAAACGAATTTCCCTCTAAGTAGGTAGCGATCGCACCATTCGTGTGCTGATGAAGACCGCTATACTCCAAATTAGTACCTTATCAATTTGTGTAACTAGTCAGACTAGTTAGACTGGTTTTAGACTAGTTAAATTAGATCTATATTGAATATCCCAAGGCTAGATCATGACCTCATTTGCCACCTCTACTGTCAGAGCTGACCTGGGCGAGTTGCGGCGGTTGAAAACCCTGCTGCCTCCCGAACTTAGAAGCTGGGTTTCTATTGAAGCGTCTACTGCTGTCAACCCACCGCTGATTACCTGCGAAGAAATCGGCAAAGACCAGGTTGAGGTTCAAGTAGATCTAATCAAGTGGGATCAACTGGCACTAGACCAAAGAAATCTGCTGTTTTGGCATGAAGTCGCCCGCATCCAGAACGACACGATTCCTAGAGATGGCTGGGAAATGGCGGCTTTGGCAATTGGTCTGGGCGGTGCTGTCGGTGAGCTTTGGGTGCAGGATGGTCTGCTACTGTTCTTGGCACTAGTACTCTGTGGTGTTTCCGGCTATCGCCTCTACCAGCGCAACAGCGGTGAGAAGGTGCTAAACGAGGCGATCGATGCAGACGAAAAGGCAATCGCCCTTGCCACTCGCTTTGGCTATACCTTGCCCAACGCTTACAAAAGCCTCGGCAGTGCGCTCAAAATCTTGATTGAACAAACTCCCAAAAAGCGCAACCGCAAGAAATACGAGTCTCGCCTCGAAGCGTTGAAGCAAAGTGCAGCTAGAGCAAAGGCAAGAGCAAAATCAATGCGAAGCGAAGCTTAATTTTTTGAACTGACGACCATTCATTGATTCCAAAAATTGTAGGGACGCAACGTTATTGTGTCCCTTTTATTCATTTTCTTTGGACAGCAACCACCCCCGATGTAAACCATCAATTTGAAAGAGTTGGTGGCGATGCGTATCTACAAGGGTTGTTGTTACTTAAACGCAGCGTTGTGTTCCTCTATTTGATTGATTCTATGAAACGGTTTGCTTTGTGAAAAGGTATAAAGCTAATGTGATTACACCTATTAGTATCCATCCAAGTCCTGGAATTAGTAATAGAAAAAGTAGCAGAGCTATTAAAGCTCCTGAGCCAGTGAGCAGATTAATTAATATTGGAAAACTGAATATAAAAGCAGTTCCAGCATGAGCGAGTTCTTTGCTTACATTACTGCTATTTCCTCTAGATAATTCTTTAGACTTTAGTAAATCCTCTTGAGCACTTTCCTGATCACCTAGCTTTTGATATGAAATACTGCGATTTTTATAGTAAAGTTCGGAGTTAGGCTCAATCAAAATTGCTTTGCTGAAATCTTGAACAGCCTGCCGGTAGTTTCCTAAGTTTTCGTATGCTGCTCCTCTATTATTGTAAGCAGATGCGTAACTAATACCATAATTAAAAGACCAAGTATAATCTTCAACGGCCTTTTGATATTCTTCTATAGCAAAGAACGCTAGCCCTCTTTCATAGTAAGCCTGACCATGATCAGGCTTCAAGCTAATAACTCGGTTGTAGTCCTCAATGGCTTCTCTGTGATGTTCCAGAGCTAGTTTATTAGAGGCTCTCATAAAGTAGGCTTCAGTGTGGCTGGGGTCAAGACTTATTATTTGTGAGAATAAGTTGATCGCTTCCTGATTCTGACCCTTGTTCTTTTTAAGTCCTTGACTGAAAAGGGAATCAATTATTTCTATTTTGCTTTGATCTAGAATGTGGAACGACTGATTTAGAGATGAGTACTTGAGCGCCTCTACGCCCAACTCAAATTCTCGGTTCCATGCTGGAAAATCTTCGCCTATTTGTTTTCCATAAATCTTGATTCTTTCAAGGTTCAATACTCCTAATTCTGTTAATCTTTCACAGATAAATTTGACCCACGGTTCTTGAGAAGGTGCTTGCTCACTCTCTAGCATAAGATGCAAACAATTATTCTTGAGAGAAACTTTAGATATGATGTTTTTGGTTTGTAGTTGCTGATTTAGCAAAGCAGCAATTGCTTTTGGATTGCCCTGTTTTGCGAGAGCTAAGAGGGATGGTTTTGAAATAGTCATAAAAGTTTCTCAGTTAGAAGTATCGGGAGGGGAATTAATTGTAGGGTGCCCTGAGGTACTTCTGGACTACCTTAAAACTGAAGAACCAATTGACGATTTTGTAGCTAGATGGATTTCCGACTATAACGAAAGCGCAGGTTGTTGGTTTGCTTGAAGAGGCTAAAAAGCAACTCATTGGCTCAGTGCATAGTATGGAACTTCTTCTAGAAGAATGCATGTGATCGCACTTGCGAGAGAGTTTGCTACTCACAAGCTGCGCTAGCCTCAGCAGCCAAAGGACAGGCTACGGTCGTTAGGGCATAAGAGAATCTGTAAGAATTAGCAACGCGCATCAATGTATAAGAACACCTTCTGGTATTCAAGCTAGGGACAGCCCCAGGCGGAACAGCTTCTAGAAAGTCGGGAATTATTTTCACTACAAGTTGCTCGACTAATAGTTAGGCTAGCGAAATGTTTGCTAGGCTATTTAACAGCCAGCTCAATTGAGCTGTATTGGTTCAGTGTTAAGGGTTTGTTCTTTGGGTCTTGTTCTTTCAGTAAGGTCGCGATTGCCCTTTCTCCCATGCTCACCACATCCACTTCAGAGCAATGCGCCGCAAAAATCATGGAAGTCGTCCCAGGAGTAATTCGCTTTATTCGGGCAGATATGCGACGACAGGGGCAAGCCTCCGTATCCCTCTCCCAACTGCGCGTATTGTGGTTTCTGAACCGTTGCCCCCAGTCTTCTCTTTCTGAAGTGGCTGATGATCTGGATGTCACTCGTCCCACAATGTCCGCAATGATTGAACGGCTGGTACAGCGAGGATTTGTGAATCGGGTAGAAGATCCTGAAGAGCGCCGTCGTGTTCTGCTAACCCTGACCGCTACAGGTTCCAAGTATTTAGAACAAGTCTCTGAAGCAACTCGGTCTAAAGTGGCTGGAGTTTTGTCACCGCTCTCCGACACCGAGCTTCAGCAACTCATGCAAGGCATTGCCCTATTAGAAAAAGCATTCCGTGACGTTAAAGACTGAATCTATGTAGAGGATGTGCGATGCCCATTATTGAGACCCGTCAACTGACAAAGCAGTTTAGACAGACAGTAGCTGTTGATGCTTTGTCCATCGCTGTTGAGCCAGGTGAAGTGTTTGGGCTGCTTGGTCCCAATGGTGCAGGAAAAAGCACCGTCATCAAAATGCTAACCACGCTATTGCCGCCTACTTCTGGTGCTGCTAGTGTGGCTCAGTTTGATGTCACCCGACAGATGCCACTGGTGCAGCGGTCAATTGGCTACGTTCCGCAGGCTCTTTCGGTGGATGGGACGCTGACAGGCTACGAAAATTTGCTGATTGTGTCCAAACTCTACGACATTCCTCGCTCTCAACGGTTGGGACGGATTCAGGACATTTTAGGCTACGTCGGACTAGAGGATGTTTCAGATCGATTAGTGCGAACCTACTCTGGCGGCATGATTCGGCGATTGGAAATTGCTCAGGCATTGCTGCACCGTCCGCGTGTGCTGTTTATGGACGAACCAACTGTAGGGCTTGATCCCGTTGCCCGCAATTCCATGTGGAATTTGGTGAAACAGCTTTGCCGCGACTACGAGGCCACGATTTTCCTGACGACTCACTTCATGGAAGAGGCAGATAGTTTGTGCGATCGCCTTGCCATCATGCACCTCGGAAAAGTCGTTGCAACAGGCACTCCTGATCAACTCAAAGCTTCGATTAACAAACGAGATGCCAGCCTCGACGACGTATTCATCTACTACACCGGGGATTATTTAGCATCAGCAGGAGACTACCGTGACACCTCAAAAACCAGGCGCACTGCTCAGCGGCTCGGCTAGACCGACTCAGACTCACTCAGCTAACCCCTTTTCTAGCCTCGGCAACTTCATCTATAAAACGCTGACGGTGACAGAGCTAGAAGTTCGCAAGCTGCGTCATGATCCGACTCAATTGATGACGCGAGCGGTACAGCCTTCCTTGTGGCTACTGATTTTTGGACAGGTATTTAGCCGGATTCGGGCAATCCCAACCGGGGATCTGCCCTACCTGGACTTTATGACACCCGGAATTCTTGCCCAAAGCATTCTATTTATGGCAATTTTCAACGGGCTGTCTGTCATTTGGGAGCGCGATTTGGGCATTTTGCACAAACTGCTAGTTAGTCCGACTCCCAGAGCTGCGCTAGTAGTGGGGAAGGCGATCGCCGCTGGGGTGCGTAGCCTTTCTCAGGTCATCTTGATTTACATCCTGGCTTCCCTGCTTGGCGTTGGAATCGATTGGAATCCATTCGCTCTGCTGGGAGTCCTAATCGCCACTCTGCTCGGGGCTACCCTCTTCTCCACGCTGTCGCTGATCGTTGCCTGCATCGTCAAAACCCATGAGCGCTTTATGGGAATTGGTCAATTTCTCACCATGCCGCTGTTTTTTGCCAGCAATGCTATCTACCCAATCGAAATCATGCCGCATTGGTTGCAGGTGATTTCATACGTTAACCCTTTGACCTATCTGGTAGATGTCTTGCGAAGTCTGATGCTCACCAGTGAAACCAGCACCTACCCGATTGCGACAGACTTAGGCATTTTGTTGGCTGCAACTGCCTTTTTGACTATGGTTTGCGCTCGTCTTTATCCCAAACTCGTAACTTAGGAACGTGAATTAACTAAACTACTTAATTCCCCTGCTGTAAGGGCTTGGCAGTGCCAAGCCTCTAACTGAAATCCTGCACTTTACTAGATTCATGCTCCTTGATGTCCAGTTTGGTGAGTTTGTGGAGTGTAAAAAGCTTTAGATCGCTCTTTCAAAAAAACAAGCATCCAGCTCGATTAGAGAAGCGTACTTATTCAAAGGGCGAATTTTAAGCAGAGATCTATCAGATTGGGTTGTGGAACTTAGTCCCTTAGTCCGCAGTCTCTAGGCTCAAGCAGTTGAGTGTTGGTCAAACCGTCAGCAAACGTTTCGACCCTTCTGAATGCATCTCGTTTCAACTTTGCTAGACAAGCTTGACTGCATAACTAAGACGTCACTATTTCGCCCATCACCCACAAACACAATATTCATTGCTGACTATGAAGATCCAACCGCTGGCAGCAGGGGTGTTAGGGCTGATCGCAACTGGAGGCATTGTCTATGGTGCAGTCAGTTCTGTCCAACCTGCATCAGATGCTCCGACATCGAACACAGCCAGCTCTGATTCCTCATCACCGTTGCCCTCGGAGTTTTCAATCCTAGAAACTCCAGTTGCTTCCGCACCTGCCGATGATTCCTCTAGCGCTTCCGCACCAGAGCCAGAGCAGTCTCCAGACACGCCACTTTACCAGCAGCTAGAAGGCACCTGGTCATCTGACATGATGACAGTAACTTTCAGTTGGGATCAAGGAGTTTACTCAGGCGTGTTGCTAGATCAGCCGTTTACCAAATCCCTAGAGTTTGTCCGAGAACAAGAAAATGCCGTGGTTTTCAAGGCAAGTGGCAGTGAAATGATCTGCGAGTTTCAGGCGGATGGAGCGATCGCCCTGGTGACGCGAGGCGAAGACAATCCACCGATTGTGCTAAGAAAATCTAGCTAACTCATCTATTAACTCATCCGTAAGTTCTGAAGCCAAATGTAGAATTTACAGATGCACGGGTGAGGAAACGCAATGCAGCCTAACAAGACCGAAAAGCAAAAAATGTTGGCGGGTGAACTGTACTGGGCTGCTGACGCAGAGCTAGTTGCAGGGCGACGGCGAGCGACTCGGTTGACTCGTGACTACAACGCAACAACCGAGGAAGAACAGGAACGGCGATCGCACCTCCTACAAGAGCTATTTGGACAAGTAGGACCGAAAATCTATATTGAGCCTCCGTTCCGCTGTGACTACGGCAGCAACATCTACGCAGGCGAGAATGTGTACATGAATTTTGGCTGCATTATTTTAGATTGCAGCACAGTTCGATTGGGTGACAATTTGCTCTGTGCGCCCAATGTGCAAATTTATGCTGCCCATCATCCAGTAAGTCCGGCAGAGCGGCTAACAGGGCTAGAGCTAGCGTCTCCTGTAACGATCGGTAATAACGTTTGGTTGGGCGGTGGAGTGATCGTTTGCCCCGGTGTGACAATTGGCGACAACACCACTATCGGCGCAGGCAGTGTCGTCACGAAAGACATTCCCGCTAATGTGGTGGCGGTGGGCAATCCCTGTCGGGTAATTCGGGAGTTGGGGGTTGAGAATTAGGGATTGGGGAATTTTTACCGGCGCTTTCTTCTGGGATTGTGGGGGAATGGGGGGCGGTGGGGCGATCGCTTCATGCGGCGGTCGCCTCGATGATCGCGATCGATGCGGTCGGCTTCTTCCACCATTTTTTTGGAAGGGATGCCCTGTTCAGCCCGCGCATCATCCGTGATAGCGACAGCGTGGTCGTCGGGGACAATCCTAGAACCGTAGCGTCTGGCATAGACCTGCGTTAGCTCTGCCCCAAAAAATAGAATTTGAGCGGAGTAATAGACCCACGCCAGGATGATAATCACCGAGCCAGCCGCGCCGTAGGCTGAAGCAAATCCGCTGTTACCCAGGTACAACCCGATGAGGTACCGACCAATGGAAAACAGCAATGAAGTCAACACCGCCCCAATGGCAACGTCTCCCCAGGTAATTTTCACGTCTGGCAAAAATTTGTAAATCATTGCAAACAGCAAAGCTGTCACGCCAAACGAGATGAAAAAGTTGACCAGTTGCCAGAGTCCATCAACCCCTGGCACTAAGCCGCTCAGATAATTGTTTAGGGCAGCCAGAACCGCACTGATGACGAGCGACACGAGCAACAAAAAGCCGATGCCGAGCACCATGCCAAAGGACAAAACTCGCTTACGTACCATTTCAAATACATTGCCATCGGGTCGTTCTGTCACTTCCCAAATGGTGTTCAGTGCGTCTTGAAGCTGAGAAAACACGCCAGAGGCACCAAATAGCAAAATTGCGATACTGATGGTCGAGGCAAGGAAACCAGTATTTTCTCCAGGCTGGTGGGCATTGTTGATCGCCGTCTCGATAAATTCGGCTCCTTCTCGACCCAGCAATCCTTGAATCTGCCCTACAAGTTGTCCTCTGGCAGCTTCTTCGCCAAGTACGGCTCCGGCGATCGCAATCACGATAACTAGTAGTGGCGCTAGGGAAAATACGGTGTAGTATGCCAGAGATGCGGCTAACCGTGATGCTTTGTCCTTATTCCACTCTGAAAATGCTTCCTTTAAAAGTCTCCAAATTTTCTTTAAGCTCACAGCCGCCCATCCTTTGAGGTGAAATAAGCCTTGGCAAAAATTGCAATCCCTCTGGCAATTGACTTATACCGTTTTTGTATAAAGCTATGTATTCGGGAGCGTGCCCTGCGTACGCGTGACACACTTCAAAACACACAGCTAAAGAAAATTGGTATTGAACCTCTTGCAAAAGGCTGAGGATTACAGTTCTTGTCTGTCTCCTATTTACTACGAGGTGCCCACTAGAAGGATCTTCCGCAGGAGCGAATGCATCAAAATCCTTGCTAACTTAAGACTGGTTTGGTTGAGATGAGTTGAGACTATCAGCCCAAGTGATCGAGCGGGGTAATGCCCCTCTTGTAGCTTGTCGTGTAGGAGTCTCAAACTGCTATGCAATAATTTTCACAGTGCCAGGGTGTTAAAGATAGTGAGCCAACTATTGGGTGGTCGTTATCAATTCATCAAAATTTTAGGATCAGACGAGCTAGAGCAAACTTATCTGGTCGGGGATACGCAATTTCCAGGACATCCAAAACGGGTTGCCAAACATCTACAGCTTCCCGACCGTAATCCCAGGACGCTCAAATTTGTATTAATTCTGCTGAAAAAGAAAGCAGAAGCGCTACAAAAGGTCGGAAAGCACGACCAAATTCCGCAAATTTTAGATTTTTTTGAGGAAAATAATAATTTCTATCTAGTTGAGGAATTTATCCTCGGTCACCCCCTCAGTGACGAAATTTTGCCGAAGCAGGCATTGTCTGAACTGTGGGTTTTGCAATTTTTGCGCGAGGCGATGGAGATTTTGGTGGTGGTGCATCGCTGGGGATTCATTCACCGCCGAATTAAGCCCTCCAACCTACTGCGTCGCCATTCTGATAGCCGTCTGGTGCTGACGGGCTTTGGCATCTTTAAGGAAATTAGTGCTGAGGTGATGCGATCGCCCGAATACGCTTCTCCCTTTGGCACCAATGGCGCTTCTGCTTACGTTCCAAATGAGCAAACTCAGGGACAGCTTCAGTCTAATAGCGACATTTACGCAGTCGGGATGATTGGGATCCAGGCGATTACTGGACTGACTGCTCCCGAATTAATCAAATTGCAGGATGCCGGACGATTTAGCCAGGGCGAAATTTGGAATGGTCGCACTCGAATTAGCCCAGAGCTAGCAACCATTCTCGATAAGATGGTACATCCCGATAGCAGCCAGCGCTATCAAGAGGCAACAGAGGTGTTGGACGAGCTGAATCGGCTGGTTTCAGGTGAAGAAACTGTGCCGATTCCATCACCGCCCCGCCCTCCACGCTTAAATCTGTCTGCACCTCCAGTGCGTCGCTCTTTAATCCCTGTGGGAATCGCGCTGGCAGTTCTGGGCGGGTTGGCGATCGTCCTTTATTCACGCCTTCCCCAAACGCTGATGTCCAACCATTTGCTCAACCGGGGATTGGAGCAGGAAGAACAGGGCGACGATCAGCAGGCGATCGCTCGCTACGACCAGGCCATTCGCACTAACCCTAGTAGTGAGGTGTACTTTAACCGGGGTGTCGCTCACTCTCGCCTGGGCAACCAGCAAGCCGCTTTAGAGGATCTGACCCAGGCAATCCAACTGAATCCCAATCAGCCTGAGGCTCACTATTTTCGGGGAAATGTGCGCTACGAATTGGGCGATCGCCAGGGAGCGCTTTCAGACTATACCGAGGCAATTCGGCTTGAGCCCCAATCTGCCCGTGCTTACGCAAATCGGGGCAGTGTTCGAGCTGACCAGGGAGATGACCGAGGCGCGATCGAAGACTACACGCAGGCGATTCAAGTTGATCCCAACATGGCAGCGGCTTATCTCAATCGCTGTTTGTCCCGCTCTAATCTAGAGCAGCATCGAGAAGCAATCGATGACTGCACTCAAGCCATCAGCTTGCAGCCTAACTCAGTCGCAGCGTACCAAAACCGAGGGCTAGTGCGTCGTCGTTTGGGAGATATCACCGGTGCAATTGAGGATTTCAACATTGCAATTCGGCTTGATCCTGATGATGCCGATCCCTACTACAACCGAGGGGTGGCACGATCAGAGTATGGGGATGAAACGGGGGCGATCGCCGACTACAGCGAAGCGATTCAGCGCAACCCCAACCATCCATTTGCTTATTACGATCGGGCCTTGTCGCGGGTAGATACCGGAGATCAAGAAGGGGCGATCGCCGACTTTCACCAGTCTGCCAAACTCTGCCTTGATTCGGGGAGAACTGGCTGTTATGAAGATGCTCAATATCAAATCGAACAGCTTCAGGGAGCAGAGTAAATTCTGCTAGAAAGCCGTAGATGGGCAAAGAGCAATTGCTCTTTGCCCATCTCACAAGTTTATGAGCTTAGGATAGGCACGCTTTGCTTTGCCCATCCTGCGACTTCCTGGGAGTTCCCTAAACATTCACCACCGATTTATCGGGCATGACTGACGCAGGTGTAATCTCTCCCAGCAGTTCATCATCTTCACCCGTAATTAACCGAGCGCCTCGATTTTTGGTGAAATAGCTCCACGCCCACTGAGTCATGACGATCAGCTTATTGTCAAACTCAACCAGGTAGTAGATGTGAACGAAAATCCAAATCAACCAGGCGGGTAAACCAGCAAACTTGAGCTTACCCAGGTTTGCCACCGCTGCATTGCGCCCAATCACCGCTAAACTGCCGCCATCAGAATACTGGAAGGCTGGCACTGCTTGACCCTCAAGCCGCTGCTTGATCAGCTTGGCAATGTAGCTGCCCTGCTGCATTGCGACAGGTGCTACACCTGGAAGGGGTTTGTCACCCTGATGGGCAAAATGAGCCAGATCGCCCACCACAAAAATGTTTGGATGTCCCGGCACAGACAGATCCGATTCCACGATTACCCGACCGACGCGATCGAGTTCTGCACCTGCGCGCTCTGCCAACACTTTCCCCATCGCGGAGGCCTTGACTCCAGCCGCCCAAAGGATTGTGCGAGATTGAATCTGTTCGGTGCGATCGCCCTGCTTCATCGTCACCACATTGTCATCAATATTGGTAACCAGAGTGCGCGTCTGCACCGTCACACCCAACTGAGTCAGCGACTTTTCTGCTTCTGCCGACAACTCAGGCGGGTAAGGAGGCAACACCCGATCCAACCCTTCCAGCAAGAAGATGCGGGCTTCAGTCGTGTCGATGTTGCGAAAATCATGCTTAAGCGTCGTGTGAGCCAATTCTGCCAGTGCACCTGCAAGCTCTACGCCGGTTGGACCACCACCTACTACCACAAACGTCAACCAGGCACGCCGCTTCTCAGGATCAGGCTCCTTCTCAGCCGCCTCAAATGCCATGAAGATCCGTCGCCGCATTTCCAACGCATCTTCGACGGTTTTTAAGCCTGGAGCAACGTTTTCCCAGGCATCGTTGCCAAAGTAGTGATGGCTTACGCCCGTCGCTACGATCAGGCTGTCGTACTCTAAAGTCTGGTTTCGCAGCGTCACCTGTCGCTGCTCAGAGTCAATATCCGTCACCTCATCCATCAGCACCTTGACATTGCGGCTACCGCTAAGGACTGCACGCAGAGGTGAGGAAATGTCTCCGGGAGATAAGCCACCCGTTGCTACCTGATAGAGCAATGGTTGAAACAAGTGAAAGTTGCGCTTATCAACCAGCGTTACTTCTACAGGAGCGCGACTCAGCGCTTTGGCTGCATACAGTCCACCAAAACCACCGCCAACGATCACAACCTTGTGGGGGGATGGACGATTCTCTGCGTCTGACATCAGCTCCTGCTCCGCTTGAATAGGTTTTGCAATGGTGTTCACTAAACAAGCTGTATGACTGTGGATTTTGACAGCTTGTTTCGGTTTCTCTGTCTAACTATTTTTACACAAATTTACACTATAACCACCACTTTTGCACAGGTTCACTGAGTATTTATACACAGCAGCGATCGCTACATCTGATATTTGCGATCGCCCCCTTGTCCTTAATGCAATGGGCTAATACAGCGAATGACTTTTAGTCATTTCTTTTCAGGATGATCGCTCTCACCGGAAGGCGTACCCAGTTGATTGATTATCTTGATCATCTGGTACAGTCGCCCCAAATCTCGCTGATTAAAGCTCATGACTAAGCGTGGTAGCTCTGCCATTTCACCGTTGATTTTTTCGGGTACTGCCGAACTTTTCTCAATCTTTCCCTCTAACAAAATATCTGGGAAGGTTTCGTTGAGGTAATCTACATCTGCGTCAGAAAGTTCGCACTTGAGCCGTAGCACCAGCTTCCCCTGCGTATACCGGCTGGAATGGAAAACGCGGTAAAAGCTAATGATCGCTTCGTAAGCCACATCGAGGCAATCGGTGATGGTGTAGAGGCTCAAATCATCCGGGCTAATCAGACCATTTCGCAGCAGTTGATTCTTCACATAATCCTGCCAGCCCAGCCAATACTCGCCCTCTGGACGATCAATCAGTACTAGCGGCAGCAAATCGGATTTACCCGTTTGAATTAATGTGAGGCATTCAAAAGCCTCGTCCTGAGTGCCAAAGCCACCTGGAAACAGGACCAGAGCATCGCTTTCCCGCAAAAAGAAGAGCTTACGAGTAAAGAAATACTTGAAGTTGATCAGCTTGCGATCGCCCTCAATGTAAGGATTAGCGCCCTGCTCAAATGGAAGCTGAATGTTTAAGCCAAAGGAGCGATCGGCACCCGCCCCCTCGTTTCCAGCCTGCATGATGCCACCGCCCGCCCCCGTCATCACCATAAACCCTTGCTGAGTGATGTATCGGGCAAACTCCGCAGCCATCTTGTAATGAGGGCTCTCTGGCAAAATCCGAGCTGAGCCAAAAATCGTCACCTTACGTACATGACGATAAGGATAGAATCCTCTGAATGCTCTCTCCATATCTTGCAGAGAAGCATTCAGAATCTTCCAGTCCAGCCGATCCGCCTCAACCTCTGCCATGCGAACCAGCGTCATGATTGCCTGCTGAACCAACTCCCCATGCATCATGTCTGGCAATTGGTCGATTAGGTTATTGACCTCTACCCGCAGCGAGTCAAGCGAATGGGATGAAGAAGATACCATGAAGTTCTTTAACGGAAGGCACTCTATTTTACCGAGGTTTCGGTCGGGTTGCCCTTAAACCAGACAAAATCACCCTTTCGGGTACACGGATTTTGCCCTACTTAAAATGTTTGAAAGTTTGTCCCTAAACGGCACAAACACAAGAACAAACTCGTCAGTACATACGAAGGGGATCTGCCAAAGAAGATTTGCGCTGTTCAGAATCATCTTCCTTCAGGCTCTCCCTTAAACTCACTAGCAAAAAAGACTAAACAACCCTGAAAGGAGAGAGTTCTTCGCTCTTCTCCGCTCAAGATTGCCTAAGTCTTATGCAATTTTCAGAGATGTTTTCCCTTAGGTTTAGAGATATTTCTCTAGGGTGTTAGCTAGCGTTGTCTTAGGAACCGCACCAACAACCATATCGACTCGTTGTCCTCCCTTGAAGATCATCAAAGTCGGGATACTGCGAATGCCATACTGACTTGCAACGCTGGGATTCTCGTCAGTATTAACTTTAACGACTTTAATCTGTCCGGTGTACTGCTCAGCGATCTCGTCAACGACAGGTGCAACCATGCGGCAAGGGCCGCACCAGGGTGCCCAAAAATCTACTAAAACGGGAACTTCACTATCAAGTACTTCTTGCTTAAAAGTAGAATCCGTAACTTGCGCGGCTGCTGACATGCCTGAAAAATCCTTGCCTACGTGATCTGTCAAAATCTTACCATAGTGAAACGAACCGCCTTCGACCAAGAGATGTATATCACTAGATACAACTTAACGGAATGTTGAAGCTACTCATGTCTGTGTCATTTCTGATTTAGCAACGTAGGCGTTTGTATGTTGCTCATCTTCAAACTTCAGCTTGATGAACTAGAAGAATTGAAAGTAAAGATTCAAAATTTTTCCGCTAACTATTCTGGATTGACTGCTTTGGTGAAGTAGTTCCTTTAAAAGAGGAACCGCCTGAACGGTAGTCCAGGCGGAGTGTGGTGTGAGGAGTGAACGGAAACATGCGTCTCCGCTACTTTCTATTGTAGGCGATAGTTATAGTTTTTCCAGCAGTTCACCCAAACGGAAAGGATAAACTTATTGAAATAACTTGACAAAACTACGCTTACTTGCCCATGCCTAATTGTTGCGCTTTTTGGTAAACCTTACCTTCAGTGAGCAGAGAGGGTGCAATTACAACTTCTACCTGCTGCATTTCTCGAATGTCTTTAGCACCAAGGGTACCCATACTGGTTTGCAGAGCCCCCAGTAGGTTGTGAGTGCCATCATCAAGCTGGGCAGGACCACGCAAAATTTGCTCTAGGGTGCCAGTCGTGCCGACGCGAATTCGCGTGCCTCTGGGCAGGACAGGGCTGGGTGTCGCCATTCCCCAGTGATAGCCGCGACCGGGAGCTTCTTTTGCTCTAGCAAAGGGAGAACCAATCATTACACCATCAGCACCGCAGGCAATACATTTACAGATGTCTCCACCTGTAACAAGTCCGCCATCTGCAATTACAGGGACATAATTTCCGGTTTCCTGATAATAATCATCTCGTGCTGCGGCACAGTCTGCGACTGCTGTGGCTTGAGGTACGCCCACTCCTAGCACGCCGCGTGAGGTGCAAGCTGCACCTGGGCCAATGCCAACTAACACTGCTGCTGCCCCTGCTTTCATCAAGTTGAGGGCAACTTCGTAGGTGACGCAGTTACCCAGCACGACCGGAATTGGCATTTGTTGGCAAAACTCTGCCAGGTCGAGCGGTGTGACCGCTTCGGGCGACAGGTGAGCGGTTGAAACGACGGTTGCCTGGATAAAGAACAGATCTGCCCCCGCCTTAGCGACAGCCGAGCCGTACCGAGTTGCTCCAAGGGGAGTAGCACTGACCGCAGCGATGCCACCCTGTTGCTTGATTTCTTGAATTCGCCGTTCGATTAGTTCTGGCTTGACCGGTTCTGCATAAAGTTCTTGCATCAGCGGCACAAATTCGGTGGTGCCAACTGAGGCAATGCGATCGAGGATGGGGTTGGGGTCTTCGTAGCGAGTCTGAATTCCTTCCAGGTTGAGTACGCCCAGTGCGCCCATTTGCGAGAGCTGCACTGCCATCTGTACATCAACGACTCCATCCATTGCGCTGGCGATGATGGGAATTTCACGTTCAATTCCACCGATGCGCCAGCTAGTGTCTGCCAATTTTGGGTCTAGCGTTCGCTGTCCAGGGACGAGTGCGATTTCGTCAAACCCATATGCCCTACGGGCCGCTTTGCCCCTGCCAATTTGAATGTTCACGCTTTTAATTCTTCTATAACCCGTTAAGGCTAGACTATCAAATCTAGAACAAAATTAATGCAGCCTAACTATTAAAAACCGAGGGAACACCCTTCCAGGGGAACTCCCCAGTTCTATTCATTTGGCGATTGGAGGAATTGAGTTGAGTCTGACGCTGTACTTACTTCGACATGGGCAAACCGATTGCAGTCGCGCCAATTTGTTTTGTGGCTCGATTGACCCAGAGTTAACGCCCGAAGGAATGGAAATGGCTCAGGAGTTTGCGGCAGCTTACCGCACTACAGATTGGGAAGCAGTTTTTGGTAGCCCAATGCGACGAACCCAGGCGACGGCTCAGCCACTTTGTGAGGCAATTGGGCAGTCTATTCAACTGCGAGATGGGTTGAAGGAGATTAATTACGGCAAGTGGGAGGGGCAGACGGTCGAGACAGTCAGACAGGATTATCATGATGACTATATTCGCTGGCTGGCTGATCCGGCATGGAATCCACCGACGGGTGGGGAGGCAGCGATCGCCATTGCCAACCGTGCCCTGGGTGTCCTTGAAGAAATCCAGCAACGCTATCCTCAGGGCAACGTCCTGATTGTTTCGCACAAAGCGACGATTCGGATTATTCTCTCTAGCCTTTTGGGAATTGACGTGGGGCGGTTCCGATATCGGTTGGGCTGTCCAGTGGGTTCGGTTAGCGTGGTTGAGTTTGGCTCTCACGGCCCATTAGTCAAGGCGGTTGCCGATCGCCTTCACCTGAGTGAACGACTGCGCAACCTACCGGGAACTTGAAGTAGGAACTTAAAGATGGCTCGCGTTTCGATTGTGATGCCAACACTCAATGAGGCAAGCTGCTTAGGACGCACTTTGCGTCACTTGAGTTTGCTTGACCCTGCGGCAGCAGAGGTGCTGATTGTAGATGGGGGCAGTACGGATGAAACGCTAGCGATCGCTCGTCAAACCCAGCAAGCCTTTCCTCAGACAGAAATGCGTATTCTGTCAACGGAGCAGTGTGGGCGATCGCTGCAAATGAATCGAGGAGCAGAGGCTGCAACGGGTGATATTCTCTGCTTTTTACACGCAGATACTCTGGTTCCAGATGATTTAGTCACCGTTGTGATTGACACTCTGACTGATTCGACTGTTGCCTGTGGGGGGTTTATCTCGCTCATGGCTGGCACTCAGACAACTCGCTGGGGCGTATCACTGCACAACTATTTGAAAACATATTACGCGCCGCTGATTTTTCGTCCCCATTTGTTCCTGAAAGGGATGCGGCTGCTGTTTGGCGACCAAGTGATGTTTTGTCGGCGGGAGGATTTTTGGGCGTGTGGTGGCTTTGATGCAGCAATGCCGATTATGGAAGAGGCGGATTTGTGCTTGAAGCTGACGCAGCGTGGACGAATTCGGCAGGTCAATCGGGTGGTGCAATCGTGCGATCGCCGTGTAGCAAAATGGGGGACACTCAAAGCAACTGCGATTTATCTCTACATTGGGTTGCTCTGGGGCATTGGTGTTTCGCCTGCATACCTGAAGCAGTTCTATGAAGATGTTCGCTAGGTCACAAAACCACAAGAGTTTGATAGAGCCTAACCCTAGGGCAAAAAATCATGAGGTGTGGATAAAAGCTTGAGTCATCTGTCTAAAAGCCCTGGTGATTTCAACCGATAGTCAGGATACTTAAACAAGGACTCTGCTGACCTTAAATAGAAACGGATTGTGGGAAACTTCGTTGGGAGCATCCCACCTTTGTGTTTTTATAGTGGGCGGAAAAGCGCAGGACAGGAACAGGCAAAACAGACGTGAGCAAAGCAGACGCAAGCAAGACGGGTGAGGGCAAGGCAGACATTTTGGTCGTGGATGACCATCCAGCCAATCTTCGGCTGCTCTCGGCGATGCTTGAGAAACAGGGATATCAGGTCAGGAAAGCACTCAGCGGACAGCTTGCTCTAGATTCTGTTGAGGCATCTCTGCCGGATATTGTTTTACTCGATGTCAATATGCCTCAGATGAGCGGTTACGAAGTTTGCGCCAAGCTAAAGGCAGCAGAACGGACTCGCGACCTACCGGTAATTTTCTTAAGTGCTGCTTCAGAGGCGCTCAATAAAATTTATGCGTTTGAGGTGGGAGGTGCAGACTACATCACCAAGCCATTTCAGTTAGAGGATGTGCTGATTCGGGTAGAGAATCAATTGACGATTCAGCGACAGAAGAGACAGCTTACCGAGCAAAATACTCGGCTTCAGCAAGAAATTCGCGATCGCCAACAGGCAGAAGCCGCCCTGCGTCGCAGCGAAGCCCAGAACCAGGCTGTATTGGCAGCCATTCCCGACTTGATGTTTCGCGTTCGTCGAGACGGGGTTTATCTAGACTATTTCCCAGCTAAAGGGTTCCATGAACCACTATCGCCTGAGATGGAGCGGATTGGGCGAAAAATGATGGATGTGATTCCCGCAGAAATGGCGCGGCGACAACAGCAATATATGGAATTGGTGCTGCAAACGGGTGAGATTGAGGTGTATGAGCAGCAGTATGAGGTAGATGGCAAACTCTTTGAGGAAGAGGTGCGCGTTGTTGTCAGCGGCGAAGATGAAGTTTTGTTTATCGTGCGGGATATTGGCGATCGCCGCCGCATTGAGCGAGCGCTTTACGAAGCTCAACGCAAATCTGAAACGTTGCTGCTGAACATCTTGCCTAAAATCATCGCGGATCAACTCAAAAAGAATCAAGACTCTGTGAATCAAGAGAATGGGGCCATCGCAGAACAGTTCAGCGAAGCCACAATTCTGTTTGCTGACATTGTTGACTTTACCTCTCAGGCGGCGCGGACTCGTCCAACAGATCTAGTGAATCTGCTCAACCAAATTTTTTCGACCTTTGACCAATTGGTTGAACAGCACGGCTTGGAGAAAATTAAGACCATTGGAGATGCCTACATGGCAGTGGGCGGGCTGCCAACTCCAAGGGATGACCACGCCGAGGCGATCGCGGATCTTGCCCTGGATATGCAGCAAGCAATTCAGCGGTTTCATCGAGATCAGGGTGAGCCGTTTCAACTGCGGATTGGCATCAACACAGGAGCTGTCGTCGCAGGTGTGATCGGCATCAAAAAATTTAGCTATGACCTCTGGGGAGACACCGTCAACGTCGCTTCTCGGATGGAAACCCAGGGTGAAGCCGGAAAAATTCAGGTGACGGCAGAAACCTATCAGCACCTTCAGCACCGCTACCAGTTTGAAAAACGAGGGGCGATCGCCGTCAAGGGCAAGGGGGAGATGACGACCTACTGGCTTTTAGCCAAAGCTTCTAACGATGAGCCGTCAATAGCAGACGCAGAACTCACTGCACAAATAAATTAGGATGCAGCCCTATCGTCTGACCAGAGTTTGATTAATTTGATCGAGCAACTCTTTCATCGAAAGCGAGGGAGGGAGGACTTGAGCGGCGATCGCCTCCAGCACTTCGCCTATCGCCCCCATTTCAAACGGCTGGGGTTGACAGTTCCAAACCAGAATGGGTGGTTTAGTACCGACCTGAGCTAGAGTTTGCAGTGCTTTCAGCACCGATGGATGCGGTTCAGCATGGCGCACGCACAACAGCAGCAGATCAACGCTCTGATGCTGGATTTGCTCCAACACCTCTGACCAGGAACGACTGATTGAGCTACGAAAGCCCGCAGCTTGAAAATATTGCATTGAGGCTTGCAGCCATTCTGCCGCGCGCTTAGCGCTGGGATCAGGTGCTGTCCCCTCTACCCAGTCAGACTGCGGCGATGAAACCCAGTCTTGCTGAAGTGCCGCCACATCAACAACCAAAACATGCGGTGCCCAACTCATTCCAGCAGCGACCTGAATTACCTGAAGTAGTGCTGAGTCTGCATTTGAACTAGCTGTCTCATCTGGCAAAGGCGAAGCCAAACAAGGAAAAACTGTTAGCTCTGGCAGTTGGTTTGCAGCTTGCGTAATCTCTGCGGTGAGCGTTACCAGCGGCAGGGCTGCTAGAGCTGGATATTCACTCAACTGCCTCAGGTAGGTCATTGGCTCAGAGATGACTCCATCCAACAACACCACATTAGGCTTCCAAACTTTTGCCAGCAAATCTGCCTGGTCTAAGTCGTCCACTTCTAGCATCCGGCAGTTGTGAGGATGCAACAGGCTATTTAAGTGAGTCGCTAAATAATGCTCGGATCGGGCAGATAGCACCTGTCCACCTGCGTTCAGGTGCAGGATGGTTAGACTGGTGACTGCATCTTGTGGCTCAGACGCTTTGTGAGTTAGAGGCTTCAGGCTTTGCTCTAACGCATCAGGCTGAATCGGCAAGCTGAGAAAGCCATCTGCTCCATTGCGCTGAGCCTGAGTTTCTTCCAGATGACTGGCGGTCACAATAACGGGGATGTGGCGAGTTTCGGCGTCCGATTTCAGCAGGGTCAGGACATCCCAACCAGTCAGCAGGGGCAAAGCCGGATTTAAAAAAACCGTCGCAGGCTGGAGCCGTCGCACTTTTTCTAGGGCTTCGGTGCCAGAGCGGGCGATCGCCACCCGATAGCCCAGACCAGCCAACTGATGGGTCAAGTCTTCTAAAAAGCGGGGCACTACCTCGACCACCAGCATCAGACGGTTGCTGTAAGTTTGTGCGAGCAGCTTAACCGACGATTGCGTTTCAGTTGCAGTGGCTTGAGGAGGGCTGGGCGGCAGCAAAATAGTAAATTGGCTCCCCTGCCCCTCAACGGAGGTGAATGTCACATCGCCGCCATGCAGCCGCGCTAGCCGCTGGGTCAATACGAGTCCCAGTCCGGTTCCTTCATATCGACGAGTCAGCGGGTTTTCAAGCTGCTGAAATTTTTGGAAAATCAGGTGTTGCTTTTCATCAGGAATGCCAATTCCGGTATCCCACACAGTGAAGGCAATCCAACCTTCCCAGGCTTCCACGGTTAGCCCCACTTCGCCGCCTACTTCTGTGAACTTAAACGCATTGGAGAGCAGGTTGGTCAACATTTGCCGTAGCCGTAGCTCATCGGCAATCAAGGTTTCTAAACCGGGCTGCACGGTCAAGTCAAAATGAATTTCTGATGCTGAAGCGCTAATCTCCATGCCAGAGCTTTCTTCCCGGGGCTGCAACCGACGGGCTTGCTCATAAGCGCGATCGCACACCGTTTTAACATGAACTGGCTCTAACGTTAGCTCCAGTTGTCCAGTTTCAATTCGAGTCAAATCCAGGACGCCATTAACAATTAGCACCAGATGTCTACCGCTCTGGTGAATCAGTTGCGCGTAGCGAGTCTGGCGATTGTTTAGCTCACCCAACGCCTGGTCTTTGAGCAGCGTTGATAGCCCTAAAACCGCAGTCAGCGGTGTCTTTAGTTCGTGGCTAATGCAGGACAGAAACTCATCCTTGAGACGGTTAAGCTGGACAAGATCTGCATTTTTAGCAGTTAGCTCTTTGGCTACCCGGTGCTGCTCGGTAGTATCCTGAGCCATCACCAGCCATAGTTCCTGAGAATGGGCTTGAGCAGGATGATCTGGCTCAGCAGCGAAGTCAGATATCTCATGGGACTGGAAGCCAGACTGGGCACGACGACGAGATTCTACCACCGACAAAAGAGCCGCCATGCTGAACTGTGCGTAAGTAGAGCGGTTTCCCAGCGGAATTTTGAGAAACTGCCAGGTTCGCTCCTGTCCGTCTTTCATAGGACAAGTACAGACACAGGTATCTAAGTCAGCCCCTAAATGACAAAAACTGAAGCGATCGCCCATCGCATCAATCGGATTGGCAACACTCCAAGTCCCGGACAGATGGGACCGCTGGGCTGCGCTGAGGAACCACGGAGGCTCAAAGGAAGATTCGGTAGAGAGAGCAGGTTGGCTACGCTGTAGCACAGGCGTAGCGACTTCCAGCAGTAAAGCGGCTTCTCGACCTACGCTGCTAGGGTCTTGCAGCTCACCGAGTTGTTCCCGCCAAGACAAGTTGCGAGCAACAACCTCCCCAGTGTTGGTTTGTAGCATCATGGGCAAGGGCAGTCGCTCTAGCAAATCAATCAACAGGTCTGCGGAAATTGACTCAGCAGAAATCGACTCAGCAAAGGTTGGCTCTACTGAGGGCGATTGCCTCGTGTGCTCAAACGCGATCGCCTTTTCACCTAGGGGCCCCAGGCTTTTTTGCATCTCCGCCATCCCTAACGATCGTTTCTGCAAACTGGGCATGGGGTTTAGCACCAGAAACTTGAGCAGTTGCGTTTGGTTTAACAGCCCCAGACAGTCGCCGGACTCGTCAATCAAGGCATATTGCCACTGCTCCAGGTCTTTCAGGTAAGGAGCAAGCTGGCTGAGTGGCAAATCTGCAGATAGCTCAACTAGCGGCTCATAGAGCGGCTGATCGACAAGAAAGGACAATTGCTGAAGGGTTTGCTGCCGAGGAGCGATCGCAGTCTCAGAGTAATCACGATCTACGCGATCTATAACTGTTGTCTCTTCAACTTCTGCAGTCTCTTTAGATAGAAAGTCTTTAAGGCAATGAAGGGTCAACGTTCCCACTAACCGCTGTCCATCGGTAACAATAACCCGCTCACAGCTAATTTGTTGAAATAACCCTAGCACCGCTGGCAGTCTGGCAGTTTGAGCGCAGACTGGCGTAGGTTGGATAAATTCCCTGACAGAAGCAACATACATGTATTACGAGAAAGCAGGCCCCAGTGAGAATTTTATCAACAAGCTAGCGATCCTAGCTCAATTATGGCCACATGACAGGAGAAGTAAAGACGTTTGCAATTACAATAAATGTTAAGTATTTTAATGCTGATTAGCGATCGCCCAGTTTTCGCTAGGATTCTTGACAAGTCTACTTATCTCACTATCAGCTCAGCTTTATAGTTCTTCTTCAGTTATTGTCCTTTTTGCAGTTATAGCTTTGCGTCCTCAACTGTTCATTTGTTGCCTGATCTCTTCTGATGCACTAGCGCAATCCCTCAAGCATTCTCTTCAGCGAGACTCGTTTGAGGGTGCGTTAAGTGGACAGTACAGCCTGACTCAATTTGCGGTTGAGACTGAATTCCTCAGTTTTATTGAGCGAGAAAAGCAGTTGGACTGTTTAATTCTGCAAGATACTGCAAAGCTTCTGGCAACACTTGGACATTTGAGAGAACGCGCCATCTTCCTGCCAACGGTGATTTTAGACTCAGTCACCCCGTCGTCTGTCCAAGACTCACCTATCTTGGCAGAAGCTGATCTGTCAGATCTGGCTGCTCTCTACCATACGGCTGTCCTGAGAACATCAGTTGATCAGCTGCATCAGATCGACCAAACCATTGATCGAGCGATTGATCAATTCTTGACGCTATCGCTTTCTTGCCCGCTCCCTGAACAGGACTCAACCCCTGGCTCCCTGGCAGCCCTGACTACCCACACGTCTCTCGTTGCCCAACAAAAACGCCTGTCTGACAAACTGAAGGAACGGCTAGGATACCTCGGTGTGTACTACAAAAGGAATCCCCAAAACTTTCTCCGACACTTGTCTTCATCTGAGCGAAAAGAGCTAATCCAGCAGCTTAAGGAAGATTATCGGGAAATTGTCTTGAATTATTTTGCCCGAGAAGACAATCTCAACGAGAGAATTGATAATTTTGTCAATGTGGCTTTTTTCGCTGACATCTCAGTCTCGACCATTGTAGAAATGCACATGGAATTGATGGACGAATTCTCTAAACAGCTACAGCTAGAAGGACGCAGTGATGATATCTTGCTGGACTATCGCCTCACCCTGATCGATGCGATCGCCCATCTCTGTGAAATGTATCGCCGCTCCATTCCTAGAGAGTCTTGAAAACTCTGATAAGCGATCGCCATCAGCATTTACAATCCTCCTTGTCGTCTCGTCAAAAACCGAATTCTTCATCGGAGATCCATGAGTCCACTCAAAAAGACTTACATTTTGAAGCTTTACGTCGCTGGGAACACCCCCAACTCGATTCGTGCTTTAAAGACTTTGAACAACATTTTGGAAAAAGAATTTCAGGGTGTGTATGCGCTCAAGGTAATCGACGTTCTCAAAAATCCTCAACTTGCTGAAGAAGACAAGATTCTCGCGACCCCAACCCTATCAAAAATCCTGCCTCCGCCCGTGCGAAAGATCATCGGAGACTTATCGGATCGCGAGAAAGTTTTAATCGGACTAGACCTTTTGTACGACGAATTGCGAGAAGATGAACGGGAAGAACAGTAGTTCAATCCAAAAACCTTATCCATCCCACATCCCACATCCCACATCCCACCGCACATTTCACACCATTAAACTAACTTTAAAAACTCTTTTGGTAAGCTGTTGACAGATTTATGAATAAAGCTAATCAAACTGGGCAAGCCATTGAATCGACCTCAGCAGGTATCCAGAAGATTCGTACCCTAATTGAAGGCTTTGATGATATCAGTCACGGCGGTCTGCCAGTTGGTAGAACTACTCTAGTCAGCGGCACCTCTGGAACTGGAAAGACCCTGATTGCCGTCCAATTTCTCTACAACGGCATCACTCACTTTGACGAAGCCGGGGTATTTGTCACGTTTGAAGAATCTCCGGCTGATATCATCAAAAACGCTCACAGCTTTGGCTGGAATTTGCAGCAGCTAATCGATCAGGGCAAGCTGTTTATCCTGGATGCTTCCCCTGATCCCGAAGGGCAGGACGTAGTCGGCAACTTTGACCTGTCTGCGCTGATCGAGCGAATTCAGTACGCGATTCGTAAATACAAAGCCAAACGAGTTTCGATTGACTCCGTTACAGCAGTCTTTCAGCAATACGATGCAGCTTCAGTCGTGCGGCGCGAAATTTTTCGGCTGGTGGCTCGCCTTAAGCAGATGAATGCCACAACGATCATGACCACGGAGCGAGTCGAGGAATACGGCCCGGTTGCCCGCTTTGGCGTTGAGGAATTTGTCTCTGATAACGTAGCGATCGTCCGCAATGTGCTGGAGGGAGAACGCCGTCGCCGCACGATTGAAATTCTCAAACTGCGTGGCACAACCCACATGAAGGGCGAATATCCCTTCACCATCACCAACGATGGCATCAACATCTTCCCACTCGGAGCCATGCGCTTAACACAGCGATCGTCTAACGTTCGCGTTTCCTCTGGCGTAAAGACGCTGGACGAAATGTGTGGTGGCGGCTTTTTCAAAGATTCGATCATCCTGGCAACGGGAGCGACAGGTACAGGCAAAACGATGCTGGTCAGCAAGTTTTTGCAGGATGCCTGTAGGATCGGCGAACGTGCTTTGCTGTTTGCCTATGAAGAATCTCGCGCCCAGCTTTCCCGCAACGCCTATTCCTGGGGGATTGACTTTGAGGAACTGGAGCAAAAGGGCTTGCTGAGAATTCTCTGTGCTTATCCAGAGTCAGCGGGTTTAGAAGACCATTTGCAGATTATCAAGTCTGAAATTGCCCAGTTTAAGCCGTCTCGAATTGCGATCGATTCGCTTTCTGCCCTGGCGCGGGGTGTAAGTAACAATGCATTTCGTCAGTTTGTCATTGGCGTGACGGGCTTCGCTAAGCAGGAAGAAATTACAGGGTTCTTCACCAACACGACCGACCAGTTTATGGGATCGAACTCCATTACCGATTCCCATATTTCTACAATCACCGACACAATTTTGATGTTGCAATATGTCGAGATTCGCGGCGAAATGGCGCGGGCGCTGAACGTCTTTAAGATGCGCGGTTCCTGGCACGATAAGGGCATTCGGGAATACACGATCAGCGCTCAAGGACCACAAATTAAAGAATCCTTCCGCAACTTTGAAGGAATTATCAGTGGCTCCCCCACTCGAATTGCCGTTGATGAGAAGAATGAGCTTTCGCGGATCGTACGCGGCTTCCAAGAAAAATCTGACGACGATGCCTAACTAGCAGGATGGGCAGTACTCACCTTTAATCTTGTTCTCAGGTAAAACTCGGGAGGCATTGCTGATCTGAGGTATGAATTTCGTAGAGTCATGGCAATGCCATGACCCTGCAGAGGGAATTGAGATCCGTGAATTATGCCCGCATTCAGTAACGCCAAACCTAGAAATGTCTATAGTAAGGCTTTGCCTCATAAAGAGTACAAGAAGCAGAGCCTTTGGTTGGCACTACGAGACGGAGCCTCGTAACGAGGAGAGCTGGAGGATTCAAGGGCTTTCCATGAAGGTTTGGACTCTGCCGCTGGGGTCGAGAACAATGCGGATTTGAGGGTTACCACCATTCTCAACCGGAGAGACAAAGGGTTCACCGGGAAGGGGCATTCCAGTGCGATCGATGTAGTCCCCAGCAGCCCGTCCGAGGGGAATGATTCGCTGAATTGTACCGTCAGCGCCTAATTGCAGCCGATATTCCAGCGTTTGGTCGAGGCTTTCGGGCGGTTGCCAGCGTTCCTGGAAAAAGGCGCGGGCTTCTGCAACTTGGGGAATGGTGTCAAAGGCAGTGC
This sequence comes from Leptolyngbya sp. FACHB-541, assembly GCF_014695875.1. Taxonomy (NCBI): domain Bacteria; kingdom Bacillati; phylum Cyanobacteriota; class Cyanophyceae; order Leptolyngbyales; family Leptolyngbyaceae; genus Leptolyngbya; species Leptolyngbya sp. FACHB-541. The sequence continues at coordinate 91,864 of NZ_JACJPC010000110.1, forward strand.
TGCCTGGGTTGGGGCGATCGCCTCCTCCTTCATCCGACGGTGCAGCCTCCGACGAAGCAAATGCATCCCCTTGCCCTGACGAAGATCGCGCTGCACTCGAAGGCGCATCTGCCGCTTCTGATTCCGTTGGAACTTGCAGCTCAGATGGATTGCTGCCTGTTCCAGGTGCATCCGATCGCTGCTGGGAAGGGGCGATCGCTACATCGGGGAGATTGGTGGGAGCGCTGGGAGCACTGGAAGTGTTAGGAACAGGAGCATTCGGAGTTGGGGTACGAGGCACCCCAACCGACGGCAATCCGGTACCCGGTGAAGGGAGAGTATTGGCATTGGGCGGCGGTAGCGGAATATCGAGCGGTTGAGAGTTAGGAGGGGTTGTGTCTTTACCAGACGGAAGAGGGGTAAGCGCAATGTCTTGCGGATCTTCGCTAAAGGTACCTTCTGCAGTTTGGATTTCGTTCGTGTCTTCGTTAGCAGCGGTGATCGTAGACTGTCCGGCGTAAGGATCGACAAAGCGAACGATCGACGCTGTCACCCCAACTGCCAGCACTAGGACAGCGGCAACCTTTGCCCAGGCAGGCGTAGCGTTAAGCCAGGTGGGACGGTTAAGCGTGGGGAGAGCGATCGCCTCCGCACTGTATTCATCCAAAGCATTTGCCAGATCAAATAGCTGCAAAGCGCTTAGCCGCACTACATTTGACTCACCTGTGGACAGTTCCCCCAGGCAAAGGTCGTGGGACAGCAAGCCCTTTGGCTTGAGATAAATCTCAGTTGCGCTCCCAGTTGCACCAGTACCATTACCCTCCTCAGGTTGCATTACTGCTGTACCGTTTCCTACCCTACTAGAAGCAGCACCCGGCAAAGACTCTAGCTGGTCAAAGGATGCCAACAGGGGAGGAGATTGCCCTGGCGTAGGAGCGGTACCTAAAACATTTTGCACATAGCGCTCGACTGCTTCACACAGTGCTTCTAACTGAGCGCGATCGCCTGTAATCTGTACCTGCTCTTCGGGCGGTAAGCGCGGGTCATCAAAGCTAAGCTGAAACCGCAACTGCTTCAACACAGGGCGACCTGCCCAGCGAGACAGAGGCGACCCTTTTGCCGCAATTTCCAGTGTGCAGGTAGGGGGAGTATATCGACGCAAAACGGAGTTGGGCAAAGACATGGTTAAGGAAGAGAGGTTTGGCTTTCTTCTAAAGACACACGGATAGATCCACAGGTGAACAGAAGCAAGCTGTTTTGTGGAAGCAAGAATACGACTCAATCACCGAAATTATAAGGATACTGCTGAGATAAAGCTTCGTCTCTGCGGTATGTAAAGCTCATAGCTCTGGCTTTGAAGGATGAACTGGCGCGACACCAGTGCGATCGAGCAGTGCCATCCAAAGCCGCCGAGAGCCATTAGGAGCGCTATAAAACAACAGATCAATCAGCAGTTTCAGCGCCAGGTGAGTCAACTGGTCGGGCGGTGTGTTTTCGCCGTCTTCCATCCGTTCCTGGTAGGCATTGCTGAAATTATCGAGGTAATCCCCCAATAGCGCAGCCTGGTGAGGTTCACGGTTTTGTTCAGCAAGTTGTTCTAATAGCCCCACTGCACGGCGAATTAGCTCTTGATGCTGGTTTGCCAGACGACAGGCAATCAAGACAAGCGATCGCGCCTCCTCTACATCCAACCGCTTACGTCCCTGCCCCTTTCGCAAAGGGCTAGACTGCCTCAACCGCCACAGCGAAACGCGATCTGCCACGACATCTGCCAGGTTTAGCTCTGCCGCCGTTCGCAACATTGCTTCAGAGCCAATTCCAGCTAACGCCTCCAGCGCCAGCAACACCAAATCCAGTTGGGCTTTGATGTTGTCCAACTGAGTCGGGTCTGGCTGAATGCCTGAAGTTAGCTCCTCCCAGGCAGCATTTGAATTGGGTGACTTAACGGTAGAAGGCATAAGTCTAAATTACGGCACGAGACAAAGTTTGGCGGAGCAGTTACAGGACTTGAAACAAGACTACTTAACTCTAGAGTAAGTTTCTTTCTACCCTAAAAGTTGGTTATTTCCGATACATCCCCCAATGGGACAGCTTCTGCAATAACAAATCATTTGCGCCTTAAATAATCTATTAGCCCATCTGCTAGAGCAATCTTATTAAGCGGTTTTTACGGAAAAACTACTAACTTACCTTATGGTGTTCATGCCAGTGTTTAGCAATGTCAATCCGACGGCAAAGCCACACTCGTTCATGCTTTTGCACATAATCTAAAAACCGTGTCAGTGCCAGCGCTCTACCCGGTCTGCCGACGAGCCGACAATGGAGTCCAACGCTCATCATTTTGGGTGCTGTTTCACCCTCAGCATAAAGACAATCAAAGGCATCACGCAAATAGGCAAAAAACTGGTCACCAGAGTTAAACCCCTGTGGGGTAGCAAACCGCATGTCGTTGTTGTCTAGCGTGTAGGGAATCACTAGGTGGGACTTGCCATATTCCTGCACCCAGTAGGGCAAATCGTCAGCATAACTGTCGGAGTCATAAAGAAAGCCACCCTCCTCCACAATCAGGCGGCGCGTGTGGGGACTGTTGCGCCCTAAGTACCAACCCAGGGGACGACTGCCTGTGACTTGGGTGTGGAGGGCGATCGCCTTTTCCAAGTGATCTCGCTCTGCCGCTTCCCCAAAATACTTGTAGTCAATCCAGCGATAGCCGTGACTGGCAATTTCCCAATCTGCTTCCAGCATGGCAGCCACCGCCTCTGGATTTCGTTCTAGCGCCATCGCCACTCCATAGACGGTGATCGGAATGCCTCGCTCCACAAATAAGCGGTGCAAGCGCCAGAATCCAGCCCGACCACCGTAATCGTAGCAAGACTCCATATTCATGTGGCGCAATCCTTGCAAGGGAACTGCCCCAACGATTTCAGACAGAAAAGTTTCTGAAGCCTGATCGCCGTGCAGAATGCAATTCTCTCCCCCTTCCTCATAATTAATCACAAACTGCACGGCAATCCGGGCGTGATTGGGCCACTGCGGGTCAGGAGGGGTCTGTCCATACCCAATCAGGTCTCGCGGATACGGTGGGGTCATAAGGTTGAAGTTGCCTATTTTGTCCAGATTCTTGAGGGGTTAACATCCTGGCTACCCAAGACGCTGAATACGTCCGTCAAAGACATTACCTTAATATCGCTACCGGCTAAGATACTGTATCTACAGACAAAATTCAGGCATTGCTTCACGTCTATGACCTCCCCTAACAAGCGAGTTTTCATTTGTGGTTCTGCGCTGCGAGGGCAACCTGACCACCAAAATCTTCAGTCTGCTGAGTTTATTCGTCCAGCAAAAACTCAGCCGATTTATCGGCTCCATGCGGCTGAGAATGGCTGGCATCCCGCGATCTATGAGGTGACAGAGGGCGGTATTTCGATTCCGGGTGAGGTATATGAACTCACTCAGGAGCAGTATGAATATCTGTTAGCCAATGAGCCACCCCATATGTATCCCGGTGATGTGATGTTGGAGGATGGGGAAGTTTCGACGGCAATGCTTTACCCGCGTGAGTTAGTAGAGCAGCACAACTGGATTGATATCTCTGATTATGGAGGTTGGGCAGCTTACAAGGCAGCTGTAGTGAGTTAGCTGCAATCTACAAGAATCTCCGGCAGGGGCAAACGATCGTTTGCCCCTGCCGGAGGTTCTCCTATTAAATTTTTAATCTGTATATCGGTGTTTCCACAACGAGCTCGGCTTACATTCTGCCGTTCTGCATAACCTGCTGAAGGTGCTGACGAATCTCTTGTGCCTGCTGTTGGTCAGAATCCCGTAGCTTTTGGAATAGCTCCACACAAGGCTGCGAGTCCATGCTTTGAGCATCCTGAATGTAGGTTTCGTAAGCTTTTACTGCTTCGGCTTTATTTTGCAAAGCTGTAATCAGGTCATACTCTAGATTGCTGACGGCTCGGTTTTGGCTACTTTGGGTATTAACCATCGGTTTCACCTCTGTGAATGTTCAATCTCACAGTGACTCACCTTTAGGGACAATTCATCTGCCCAAAAGCGTAGGGGTTGTAACTGATTAAAGTAGTCCCCCGTCGCCCCAAGACATATCAGAGATGTCCCAGCTTTTCAGGTCGGTTGGTGGGCGATCGCTACTCCACGCCCACCAGGAAACACCGCAGGTACAGAGATAAAACTCCTGCCACCTTTTACGATGTTCTTCGGTAAAAACGGGCGATCGCCGATTAATCCAAACCTTTTCTGCTTCTACACAAGCGGTGCGGCAGGTCGGGCAAGAAAATTCGTGAACGTGAACAGCTGAATTTGTCCAGTCAGGTGGAATTGGAGCAAACGCATCCATGAACTAAAACTGAATAGCATCTGCTACCCATTATTAACGGTTTGTTTACGAATCGGGTGAGCTAAATAACTGTAGAAACCTAATCAGAATCTCAAATCTAGGTAAAAGGACAGTTTTCTAGTTTAATTGAGAACATTCACTGTGCCAGAATTTCCACCTTTAGGTACTGTCTGGGATGAAATTCGTAGTAAAACTAGAGCAAAACTGAAAGCTATAGTCTTTCAATCTTCTTTCAATCTTGAAGTTCTCAGTTTTACATTGCCTGCTCATTCAAGGCTAGAGTTCAAGTCTCAGATAATCTTGTAGCCTCACCTCTCCACAGGAAGGATGACCTCTATGACAGACAATCTTCTCATTCTCAGGGTGATCTCCCTGATTGGGATCTTTGTATTGTGTGCGATCGCCTGGTTATTTTCTGAAAATCGCAGTTTCAAGGTCTTCCCGTGGCGACTGGTGATCATGGGAATTCTCTTGCAGCTTGTTCTGGGCTTTTTAGTCTTTCAGTTTCCACTCACCCGGCTTATTCTTCAGGGCTTTAGCAACCTCCTCAACGTCGTGCTAGATGCAGCCGACTACGGAGCGCAATTTGTGTTTGGTAGAAACTTGGTGCCAGAGCCACCTCGCAATAACCCAATTCAACCCATTTTGCTTTCACCGCTTGCTGCGGGCGGCGTTTGTGCGCCCAATACAGCCGGAGAAGTCATTCCTGGATTTTGTGGTATCAGACTTGGCTATGTTTTTGCCTTTCGGGCTTTGCCCGCAGTTATCTTCTTCTCTGGTTTTGTAGGCTTGCTCTACAACTTGGGGGTTATTCAATTTATTACTAATATTTTTGCCAAAATCTTTTACTCGGTGATGCGGCTGAGTGGTGCCGAAGCTCTAAGCGGTGCCGCCAATATTTTTGTTGGAATTGAGGCGGCGATCGTTGTCAAACCGTTTCTGCCCAAAATGACGCGCAGTGAGCTTTGTGCCATTCTCGCCTGTTGCTTTGGTACAGCCGCTTCGTCAACCCTGGCAATTTACGTCAACTTCCTCAGACCTGTCTTCCCCAATATTTTGGGACACCTGGTTTCGGCGTCCATCATGGCAATTCCTGCCTGCTTTGTCCTGTCCAAGATTTTGGTGCCAGAGACAGAAATTCCTCTGACGGCAGGTGGTATTCCAGATGAACGGGCTTTGAGACATAGTCCTGACCCAGTAGATGAGCGGGTCGAGGAAGCCGACTTTCAAGATGCCCCTAGGGAAACGGTTGCTGGAGAATCGATTGAGCGTGTTAGCCCCTTGGACGCCGCCATTTTAGGTGCGTTAGATGGAGTCAGAATGGCAGTTTCGATCGCCGCTGTCCTGATTCTGATTCTGGGACTGGTTTATCTGGTCAATCAGCTCTTTGTGGGATTGGCAAGTTTGCAGGAGTCTGAGATTGCTGCCTTACAACCGATTGGTCGCTTCTTTAGCGTTGTCTCTTTAGCAAATATTTTAGGCGCTTTGTTTTTGCCACTGACTGCCCTAACAGGCGTCTCTCTCAGTTGGCAAGAGCTATGGGAATCCTCGGTGATCATCGGGCGACGCTTGTTTGAAACTGCTATCCCGCCTTATCAAGCTTTGGGTGCAGCAGCAGCTTTGCCTGTGGGCGAAAGAATCATTAGCGATCGCGCTGTCCTGATTGTCAGTTATGCCCTATCCGGTTTTGCTCACCTGGCTTCAGTTGGCATCTTTGTAGGCGGCACAACCGCCCTAATTCCCTCTCGCCGCAAAGACATTTCAGAACTCGGCTGGAAAGCCCTATTTATCGGGACACTGGCAACCCTAATGATCGCCTGCGTCGCTGGTGTTTTTGACACGGGTGATTATTCTGGTATTCTAGGCGCACCTGCCCCTGAAGCGGCTCCCCTAACTGCTCCGTCGCCCAGCCCTGAAGAAACGCCAGAGGAAAGCCTGGAGGAAGAAAGCCCAGACGCCTCTCCTGTCCCAGCTGAAGCCGAATCACCTGAGGCAGAAATTCCCTCCCCTAGCCCGACAGTTCCTCCTAGCCCGACAGTTTCTCCTAGCCCAACCGCTCCTGCTGGTCAAGCTGCTCCACCTACCGCCCCAACAACTAGCCCTTCTCCGGTAGATAGCCCAACTCCACCACTACGGACTTCACCATCTCCGTCTCCTTCACTGACTCGTTGATGAACTGGAATTTTGGGTGGTAGTCAACCAAAGCTGATGAGAGAGGGGGCGATCGCCCCCTCTCTCATCAAACTAAAAATAGCTCTCGAATTCCAGCACTGCCGATCTCTACCGCCAAAGCCGCCAACAAAAACCCCAAAATCTTGGTAACAATAATTGCGCCCTCAGCCCCCATCCATTTATCAATTCGGGAAGACTGACGAACAATGAACCAGGTGACAGCCATTGCCGCCACGATTCCCGCTACTACGCTGAGCTGAGCTGCCTGCGACTCCGACATCATCAGCATCACTGTTGTCAGTGTTCCTGGCCCTGCCAGTAGCGGCAATGCTAACGGCGTAATCGCAACATCTCGCCCCTGCTCTATCACAGGCTCATCCATCTCGCCTTTCAGCATATCCAGCGCCACCAGCAGCAGCAGCAATCCCCCCGCAACCTGCAAAGAGGCAATACTGATATGCAGGTAATCTAAAATTGCTTGTCCTGCAAAAGCAAATCCCAGAATTACAGCAGTAGCGACGAACGTAGCGCGATCGACAACCCGATTTCTTTCATCTATCTCCATTCCCTTAGTAAGCGCCAAAAAAATCGGTGCATTACCCAGTGCATCTGCCAGCACAAAAACCGCGACAAAAGTTCTAACCAGAATTGAGGTGTCCACAGATAGAAGCTCAAGGAATTTCCCCTCAACAGTATCTTGAGTGCTACCAGATTGCCATCCATTCAGCAGTGAAAAATCAGAAATAGCTTTGTGCGAATTCTACTTCAGTAAACCTCACCCTGAATAAGTAAATTTCTGACAAATTTTATACAGACTTTTATCTCTATTGATGAATCTCGATCCTTTGTAATCTAGATAACATTACAGGTATGGAAAAGGACGGCTACTGCCTATCCCTAATTCCCACAAACAGGCTTTTGTCGTTTTTTGCTAAGAGGCTTTCAAATATGAAACGTTTACTAATCAGCAGTCTTTCACTTCTACTACTGGGAACTGCAGTCATACCCGCAGCTCAAGCACAGTCCCAGTCAGGTCAGTCGAGTCCAGACAGCATGCAGCAAAACCAGATGGATCAGGAGAGCCTAGAGGACTCAAACCAGAATCAGCGTGCTACCCCCTACGAAGATGGATCACCCGCTTCAGTTGAAATTCAGCAAAATAACTCTTCTGAAAATCAGCAGAACGATTCTTCTCAAGACAGCTCCCAACCTGCTGCTAACGAAGGCAATCAAAACACCTATGCAGCTACAGGAAACTTTGTTAGCCAGTATGAGCCCACACCTTTTGAGATTGTCAGTCTTGCCCGTCAAGGGTACCTACAGAATCAAGGCATTCCCAGCTACGCTACACTAACCGACAACTACCGAACGCGCGATACCACTCCAGAAGACATTGTTCAAGCTGCGGTTGATGCAGGGCGCTTACCTGCTAGCCGAGTTGATGATGCTGCCTACACTTATGGAGTTCTTACTCAGTTGAGAGGGCTAGACCGCAATTTCCGGGATTAATTTAGCTGTTGAAGCTATAGCAGTGGGGTGGGCAATGCTCACCCCATTATTAATGAAAGTTCTACAATCCTGTACAACTACCGACTCGCAGTAGTCGGCATTCCTAAAATGTCCTCAATCCGAGGCATTTCCTCTAGGGGAATTACCCGACCTTCATCTTCAAAACCAGCAATCTGGTCAAAGTTGAGGTAGCGATATAGGTCGCCCGCAAAAGGATTCAGCTTGTTCGCCACAATGTCCGTGTATTCCTCCACTGTGGGAATGCGTCCCAACAGGGCACAAGCGGCGGCAAGCTCAGCAGAACCAAGGTAAACCCGTGCATCCTTACCCATACGGTTGTTGAAGTTGCGAGTTGAAGTCGAAAAAACAGTTGTGCCGTCTTCAACTCGTGCCTGATTCCCCATGCAAAGCGAACACCCTGGCATTTCAGTTCGGGCTTTTACTGCTTCAAAGGTTTCGTAAATTCCCTCTTTGCGAAGTTGGCTTTCATCCATACGAGTTGGAGGGCAAATCCATAGCCGACCCTTAACCGCAGGTTGAGCTTCTAGCACTTTTGCTGCTGCCCGATAATGCCCGATATTTGTCATACAGGAGCCGATGAAGACCTCCTGAACTGGGTCACCTGCCACCTCTGACAGCAACTTTACGTTATCTGGATCGTTGGGGGCCGCTACGATTGGCTCTTTGATCTGGTTCAAGTCGATTTCAATAACCTCGGCGTATTCTGCATCAGCGTCGGCTTCCATTAGTACTGGATTTGCTAGCCACGCTTCCATCTTGGCAACTCGACGCAGAATGGTACGGGCATCTTGATAGCCTCGTGCCGCCATATTCTTTAGCAGAGCAACGTTTGAGCGGATGTATTCTGCTACCGTGTCAGGACTAAGTTTAATCGTGCATCCAGCGCAGGAACGTTCGGCAGTTGCGTCGGTTAGTTCAAAGGCTTGCTCTAGCTTCAGATTGGGCAAGCCTTCAATTTCCATAATGCGTCCAGAGAAGACATTTTTCTTGTTTTGCTTCTCGACGGTAAGCAACCCTTTCTGCATTGCCACGTAGGGAATGGCGTTGACTAGATCCCGCAGGGTTACGCCGGGTTGAAGTTCACCCCTAAACCGAACGAGGACAGATTCGGGCATGTCTAAGGGCATTACACCCAGAGCAGCAGCAAAAGCAACCAGTCCTGAGCCGGCAGGGAAGGAAATGCCAAGTGGGAATCGGGTATGAGAGTCACCGCCTGTCCCCACGGTGTCGGGTAACAGCATTCGATTGAGCCACGAGTGAATGATGCCGTCACCGGGACGTAGAGCAACGCCGCCCCGCGCTGAAAAGAAGTCGGGAAGGTCTTTGTGGGTCAGCAGATCGACAGGCTTAGGATAGGCAGCAGTGTGACAAAAACTTTGCATAACGAGGTCAGCACTGAACCCTAAACAGGCAAGCTCTTTTAGCTCGTCGCGAGTCATAGGACCAGTAGTGTCTTGGGAACCTACGGTTGTCATCAAGGGTTCGCAAGATGTGCCTGGACGGACGCCAGGTAGACCACATGCTTTACCAACCATTTTTTGTGCCAGGGTGAAGCCCTTACTGGAGCTCTCCGGAATGCTGGGGCGGGTAAACACGGGGCTTGGCTCTAGTCCTAACCCAGTTCGAACTTTGTCAGTAAGAGTGCGTCCAATCAGCAGTGGAATACGTCCACCTGCACGAACTTCGTCCAGAATTGTCTCTGGCTTGAGTTTGAATGTAGAAATTACTTCTCCAGCTTCATTGGTGATTTCGCCTTTATAAGGATGGATCGTGATCACCATGCCTGTTTCCATTTGGCTGACATCACACTCAATGGGCAACGCACCAGAGTCTTCAGCGGTGTTGAAGAAGATGGGAGCGATCGCCCCTCCCAGGATAAATCCACCCGATCGCTTGTTTGGCACAAACGGAATGTCCTGCCCAATGTGCCACAGCACCGAGTTGATCGCCGACTTACGGGAAGAACCTGTACCCACGACATCGCCCACGTAGGCAACCGGATGTCCCTTTTGCTTTAGCTCAGCAAGGGTTTCCAACCCACCGGGCATTCGTGATTCCAGCATTGCCAGCGCATGAAGCGGAATGTCGGGACGAGTCGTCGCGTGAACGGCAGGAGAAAGGTCATCTGTATTGGTTTCTCCAGGTACCTTAAAAACCGTGACGGTAATTGCTTCGGGCAAAGATGGGCGACTGGTAAACCAATCTGCTGCTGCCCATGAATCGAGCACTTGCTTAGCATAAGGATTGCTTTCGGCTAGCTCCTCCACATCATGGAAGGCATCGTAAACCAGTAGGGTTTTGCTCAGAGCGATCGCTGCCGCTCCTGCAATCTCAGCATCTTCTACCTTCAGCAGATCAATTAACGACTGCACGTTGTAGCCACCCATCATCGTTCCCAGCAATTCCACTGCCTGCACCGGAGAGACGAGCGGACTAGTCGCTTCACCCTTGGCGATCGCTGTCAAAAATGCCGCCTTCACATACGCTGCCTGATCAACCCCCGGAGGAATGCGATCGCGCAGCAGTTCCAGCAGTGTTTCTGCCTCATCTGCCGGTGGAGACTTTAGTAATTTACATAGCTCGGCCGTTTGTTCAGCAGTCAACGGTAACGGTGGAATACCCAGCGCCGCTCTCTCTGCAACTTGTTGACGGTAAGATTCCAGCATTTCAAGATTCTCCAGACACGATTAAGACATCAAAAATAGTTGAAATTTTTTAGGCTGCAATTCGGTTCGCAGCAGTTAAACTCCAGCACTTGCTGCCCGTTCCGCTCTACCTCACCGCCCCTGCCTCAACTTCATCATTTTTAATCTCAAGCATATATTCCTACGGTAACGTGCTGCACCATTGACTGGGATTGCAGCCAGATTTACGTTTTTTGCGATCGCACAGCTTCAATCCACCCGCATCTGGCAGAATTTTGGCAGAGCGTAATAGAATAAGATTCATTCTCAAAAAGAAATTGAGATCATTCTCGTTTTGCGTTACCCCCCAAACCTGTTAAAGGAGATCTGCGTCATGCACCCAATTTTGCGTCGGCTGCTGATTGCCCTGCTACTACTACCCGTTGCCGCTGGATGTAGTACTTCTGCTCCTGATGCTCAATCACCAGATGTCACTACTGAAGCTTCAGATGAAAAACTGCAAGTTCTGGCAACATTCTTGCCGATGTATCTATTTACAAAAGCGGTAGCTGGAGATGCAGCAGATGTGGAAGTCTTAATCCAGCCTGGAACAGAGGTGCATGAATATCAGTCCACCCCCGACGATGTGCGAGCGATCGCCGAAGCAGACGTGCTGGTACAAAACGGCTTGAGCATGGAAGAGTTCCTGGACAGCACAATTAATAGCGCTCAAAATGCCGAACTGGTTGTAATCAACGCCAGCGAAAACATCGACCCAGTTGGAGAATTATCTCCAGTTGTTTTTCCGGGTGGAGAAGTTGAGGAAGCACACGGGCATAACGAAGATGAACACGGTCACGATGAGGAGGCTGCAACAACTAGCGAAGAACATGCAGAGGATGAACAGGCTTACGAAGCTGAATCATCGGGGGAAACTCACACTCATGCTGAAAATCCTCATGTCTGGCTTGATCCCGTATTGGCTATCCAACAGGTGGAAACCATTCGAGATGGTTTAGTTGAAGCAGACCCCAACAATGCCGAAATCTACGAGGCAAACGCAACCGCTTATGTTGAGGAATTGCAGGCACTAAATGCTGAGTTTGAGCAGCGCTTGGGAACCTATAGCGATCGCACCTTCATTAGCTTTCACGACGCTTTCCCCTACCTGGCGCAGCGGTATAATTTACAACAGGTAGCGATCGTTGCGATTCCTGAAGACAGCCTTTCCCCTACAGACATTCAGCGGACTGTTGAAGTCGTAAAAGAATATGATGTCAAAGCCTTGTTTGGTGAACCAGGAGTGGATAATAGACTACTGCAAAGTCTCTCCCAAGATTTAGGTATAGAATTGCAGACTTTAGATTCCCTAGAGTCTGGTGAACTAGACCCGCAGTACTACTTCACTGCAATGAGCGAAAACCTAAAAATCCTCGAAACTGCGTTTCAATGAATTTCAATGAATTGGTGTGATGAACTCTGACCCCCCTGATGCTGCGATCGCCCCAAGCTCCCACCCCAAGGAAATTACACCTGTTCTCAAAGTCGAAAACTTGACTGTTTACCAGGGAACTTACGCCGCCGTTGAAGACGTTTCCTTTGAGCTTCCGGTAGGCACCAATACTGCGATTGTCGGACCCAACGGTGCAGGTAAAAGTACTCTGGTTCAAGCCATTTTAGGCTTATTGCCATTTGAAGGCGCGGTTCAAATCTTGGGATGTCCGCTCAGTCGTCTGGGCAATTTGCGTTACCAGATTGGCTACATCCCTCAAAACTTTGTATTTGACCGGGGCTTTCCCCTATCTGTAAGTGAGTTGGTTGGCTTAGGCTGGGTTGATCATAAACTAAGCAATTCGGCTCAACTGCCCGTTTTTCCTCACTGGCGAATTACCTTACCCTGGAAAACTGACCCTAGAAAAGCACCTGCGATCGCCCAAGCAATGGAGCGAGTCGATATCTATCACCTTCGCAATCGAGCGATCGGCAACCTTAGCGGTGGGCAACTCAAACGAGTTTTATTAGCCCATTGTCTGGTCATGTCTCGACGGCTCCTGGTCCTTGACGAAGCACTGGCAGGCGTAGACTTGCAGGGAGAAGCAGACTTTTACACTCTGCTCAATCAGCTCAAGCGAGAACATGGTTGGACAGTGCTGCAAGTCTCCCACGATCTAGACATGGTGAGTCACCACTGCGATCGCGTCCTCTGTCTCAACCGTCGCCTCGTCTGTCAAGGGCAACCCGAAGAAGCCCTCTCCCCTCAAAATCTGCTAGATGCTTACGGACCTTCCTTTAGCCGCTATCAGCATCATCATTAAATTCCTGAATTGAAGTAAGCGGTGAGGAGGTCACCGCTTACTTCAATTCAAAAAACTAAAATCCCCTCTCCCCTATGGAAAACCTGATCGAACTCCTCCAATTTCCCTTCATGCAGCGGGCGATCGCGGGAGGAATTCTGCTTGGGCTACTGGGGGGACTGTTGGGTTGCTTTGTTACCCTGCGGCAACTATCCTTTTTCAGTCATGCCGTCGGTCATGCCGCTCTAGTTGGAATTGCATTGGGAGTACTGCTACAGCTTCCGCTCAATTCAATGCTGCTGCCTTTCACCCTGGTCTTCGGGCTGGTCGTGCTTTACCTGATTGACCAAACTGACCTGTGGAGCGACAACGTACTGAGCATTGTGCTATCAGGCGCACTGGCGATTGGAGTCATTCTTACCAGTTTCATCCAAGGCTATCGGGGCAACCTGATGGGTGTTCTATTTGGCGACATTTTGGCGGTTAACGGCACAGATCTGATTCTGACCGCTCTGCTGCTTCTGGGTAGCAGTATTTTTCTGCTTCTGACACTGGATCAGCAGATTCTCTTGACTTTAAATCAGGCGATCGCCAAAGTTCAGGGCGTTTCCGTTCAGCTACACCGTTATTTGTTTGTCATCCTGCTATCCCTGGCAGTCGCAGTTTCCATCAAAGCCGTTGGCATTTTGCTTGTAAATGCATTCTTGGTTATTCCTGCTTCAACCGCTAAACTCATCAGTCAGCGATTTACAAAATTTCTGTGGCTCTCCTTAATCTTGGGAGTCTTGAGCAGCATCACCGGAATGCTAGTATCTGGCATTTTTGATTTTGCCTCTGGCCCCAGCATTGTCCTCGTACAGTTCACGCTCTTCCTGACTTTTCTAGGATTTTCAAAGTTAAATCGAAAAAATTCGGAAATCCTAAAGAAACAGTGAAAGAAGTAAGTGATGAGGGGCATACTCCGGTTGGCATTGCAGTTAAACCCTGCCTAAATGTCACCATGCTCTGGTGTATTTAAAGCGAACAAAACCCGTTTGATCAGTAGGAGGAACATTGAGATTCTTTGCAGAGAATATACAGTTTCTTGATGTTTCGCGAAAAGTTTCGGGTTAACGTTAGTGAAGCAATCTGAGCATTTCTCTACCTCTGGAGATAAATCCAGGTGTTATCTGGAAATAAATTCAGATGTTAGAGCTGATTTCTAGTGGTGGTTAGCTGATGGCGATCGCGGTCTGCCCTTGCTACCTCCATCCACTCAACTCACAAGGAATTACTGAGGATGACGCAACAGAAACGAGCACTGATCACCGGCATTACAGGTCAAGATGGTTCTTATTTAAGTGAGCTTTTGTTGGAGAAGGGCTACGAAGTTCATGGCATCATCCGGCGAACTTCTACGTTCAACACCGACCGGATTGATCACATTTACGAAGACCCTCACAACGACCAGGCTCGGCTGTTCCTTCACTACGGTGACCTTACAGACGGCGCAACAATGCGGCGAATTCTAGAAGAGGTTAAGCCGGCAGAAATTTACAACTTGGGCGCACAGTCCCACGTTCGAGTTAGTTTTGATTCCCCTGAATACACCGCAGATGCAGTAGGCATGGGGACGCTTCGTTTACTAGAAGCGATCAGAGACTATCGCCATCGCACTGGCATTGAAGTGCGGTTTTATCAGGCAGGTTCCTCTGAAATGTATGGGAAGGTTCAGGAAGTTCCCCAAAAGGAAACCACTCCTTTCTATCCCCGCAGCCCTTATGCCTGCGCCAAAGTCTACGCACACTGGCAAACCGTAAACTACCGCGAGTCTTACGGGATGTTCGCTTCTAATGGCATCCTGTTTAACCACGAGTCGCCTCGTCGCGGCGAAACCTTTGTTACTCGCAAAATTACCCGAGCAATCGCCCGTATCATTGCAGGTCGCCAGAAGAAGATTTATATGGGCAACCTCGACTCCAAGCGTGACTGGGGCTATGCCAAAGACTACGTTCGAGCAATGTGGTTGATGCTTCAGCAGGACCAACCCGATGATTACGTTGTTGCCACAGGCGAAACCTACTCAATCCGTGAATTCTTGGATATCGCCTTTAATTACGTCAACTTAGATTGGCAGAACTACGTCGAATTTGACGAGCGCTATCTACGTCCTGCAGAAGTAGACTTGCTGATTGGTGATCCAACCAAAGCTAAGCAAAAATTGGGCTGGGAGCCTTCCGTTACCTTTGAGCAACTGGTTCAACTAATGGTAGAGGCAGACCTGAAGGCACTGGGTCTAACTTCCAGTAATAGCAATGCATCTCATGCTGCTCTAGAAAATGCCACGATCCGGCAAGAACTGAGCAACGTTTAATTCTCGTCTCACTGTCCTCACTACAGAAGGGCAAGCTCACCTTGCCCCACCTGACAAAGGTAATTTCAACTATGGCAACTTTGAACCTTGAGCATAAGCGAATTCTGGTCACGGGCGGGGCGGGTTTTCTAGGTCGCCAGGTGATTGCTCAACTCGGTCAGGCTGGCGCTGACCTGGAGAAAATCACCGTTGTGCGATCGCGCGACTGTGACCTCCGCACCCTAGAAAACTGTAAAAGAGCCGTCGATCAGCAGGACATCATAATTCACCTGGCAGCTCACGTCGGTGGCATTGGTCTAAACCGCGAAAAGCCTGCTGAACTGTTTTATGACAACTTGATCATGGGAACGCAGTTGATTCATGCATCCTATGAAGCAGGCGTAGAAAAATTTGTCTGCGTTGGCACAATCTGCGCTTACCCTAAGTTCACCCCAGTTCCGTTTAAGGAAGACGACATCTGGAATGGTTATCCAGAAGAAACCAATGCTCCTTACGGAATTGCTAAAAAGGCTTTGCTAGTGCAGCTTCAAGCCTATCGACAACAGTACAACTTTGACGGAATTTATTTACTTCCAGTCAATCTGTATGGGCCTGAAGATAACTTTGATCCCCGCAGTTCCCACGTCATTCCAGCGCTAATTCGTAAAGTTCACGAGGCCCAGCAGCGTGGCGACAAACAGCTTCCCGTTTGGGGTGACGGCAGCCCGACTCGTGAGTTTCTCTACTCAGAAGATGCTGCCAGAGGCATTGTCATGGGCACCCAGCTTTACAGTGATTCTGAACCTGTCAATTTGGGCACAGGCTACGAAATATCCATCCGCGATTTGATTACTCTAATTTGCGAACTAATGGAATTTGACGGCGAAATTGTCTGGGAAACTGACCAACCCAATGGACAACCTCGCCGCTGTCTGGATACTGAACGAGCAAAGCAAGCTTTCGGCTTCACTGCTCAGGTTGATTTCAAGCAAGGCTTGAAAAACACCATTGACTGGTATCGGCAGCACGCTGCATAACAGCAAAGTCAAAATTTTCAAAGCGAGAGCGTTGGCAGTACCAACACTCTCGCTTTACTTTAGAAATCAGCGATCAAAACAACTTCTAAAATGTTGCTATGCCGTTCCACTTAAGTTTGATAATCAAAGCAATTAGAGCTTAAGATGTCTACTCTTATTCATCGCCGAGTCGAGGAAGCACGTCAGGGAGTTAATCCAACAGTAATTTGTCGGGTTCCATCAGGTTGGGTAGTGCTTGGCGATGTTCAATTTTTGCGGGGTTACTCCCTTTTGTTGCCCGACCCAGTTGTGCCCGATCTGAATGCTTTGCCAATGGAGCAGCGCATTAGCTTTTTACAAGACATGACAATTTTGGGAGATGCGTTGCTTGAAGTAACGGGTGCAATTCGCATTAATTACGAAATTCTGGGTAACAGCGAAGCAGCACTACACGCCCATGTGTTTCCGAGGTATGTAACTGAACCAGAAGAGAAACGACGAAAGCCAGTATGGTTTTATGATTGGCAAAGTGCGCCTCTACTGGATCTGAAGCGGGATCAACACTTGATGGATAAAGTTGCAGCAGCAATTAAGCAGCATCAGAAAATTATCTAGGGCAAACAAAGAGCTTGAAGCCTCTTTCCCAGGTGATGGGGATGTAAATTCTGTCAGTTTAAATGTTGGAGTTAAGTGTACGGTTGAATTTGCATGGAGAAGGCTGAGTTAAGGCGATCGCTCCTCAAAGCCAGACAGGCGATGCATCCTGATGTTTGGAGAGAAAAGAGCGAGCGGCTTTGTTGTCATTTAGAAGCTTCTGAAATATTTAGGCGATCGCAAACCATCTTGGCCTACTTCAGTTTTCGTCAGGAACCTGACCTAACCCCTTTGTTTACGACATCTCAGCAATGGGGGTTTCCCCGTTGCAGCGATCGCAATTTATCCTGGCATTACTGGTCGCCTCATCATCGGCTCCCTCCTCCCCAGCCTGGAGCTTATGGCATTCTAGAACCTCACCCCAGTACGCCACTTTTGCAGCCAGAGCAAGTCGATCTGATTCTAGTACCTGCTGTGGCATGTGACGTACGCGGATATCGTTTAGGCTACGGAGGCGGTTTTTATGATCGCATGTTGAGCCAACCTGGCTGGCTACACAAACCAACTATTGGTATCGTCTTTGAGTTTGCTCGCCTACCCAAATTGCCAGTTGACCCTTGGGATCGTCCCCTTCGCGGAATTTGTACAGAAGCAGGTTTATTTTTATAGCGGTTGCCCAGAGGAAAAAAGCGGGAATTCTGAGGACACAGCTTGCGACTAACTTGCAACTCAGTCATGCACCTCTCAGAACAGACCGCTTGGAGCCGTGTTCGCGCCACATTTCAAAAAGTTTGGGGTTATCAGGACTTTCGCCCTCCTCAGGGTGAAATTGTGCATACGCTGTTAGCCCACCAAGACGCTCTAGTCGTAATGCCTACAGGCGGCGGCAAGTCAATTTGCTTTCAGCTTCCGGCTTTAATGCGAACAGGAGTCACGCTCGTAGTATCGCCTTTGGTCGCGCTGATGGAAAACCAGGTGCAAGACCTACAGCAGCGTCAGCTGTCAGCGGCTCTACTGCATAGCGAACTTCCGACCCATCAACGCCGTCAGACCCTGTGTGCACTCGAACGGCAAAAACTGCGGCTACTCTACCTTTCGCCTGAAACACTACTGAGTGAAGCAGTATGGGAGCGTTTATGTCAGCCCAATCTAAAGATAAATGGATTGATTTTAGATGAAGCTCACTGCTTGGTTCAGTGGGGAGACACATTTCGCCCCGCCTATCGCCGTTTGGGGACAGTCCGCTCGGCTCTTTTGCAATCAAAGCCTGCGGGAACCCAGATCGGCATTGCTGCTTTCACAGCAACGGCTGATCCTCAAGCGCAACAAATTATCCAACAGGTTTTGCAGCTCCAACATCCTCAAATTTTTCGACTTAATCCTTACCGCTCAAACCTTCATTTAGCTGTTCAAATTGCCTGGACACCCAAAGGACGTCGTCAGTCTTTACTCAAGTTCGTTCAAGCTAGATCACCACAAGCAGGGTTGGTTTACGTTCGCACTCGGCAAGATAGCGAAAGTTTGGCAGATTGGTTAGCGGAGAAGGGGTACAAGACAGCTGCTTATCATGCTGGACTTAGCCCTGAAGAGCGCCGCGCAATTGAATCTACCTGGTTAAAAGATGAAATCAGATTTGTGGTTTGTACGTCTGCTTTTGGAATGGGAATCAACAAACCAGACGTACGTTGGGTTGTTCACTTTCATGCACCAGCGCTGCTATCTGAGTATGTGCAGGAAGTTGGACGGGCAGGAAGAGATGGCTTACCCGCTGAGACACTAACGCTGGTGAGTGAGCCGACAGGATGGCTCGATCCTGAGGATCGACAGCGGCAGCGCTTTTTTCAAGATAGAGTGCGATCGCTCCAAAAAAAAGCTCAGCAGCTTGCTCAGCAGCTACCCGTCGAGGGAGACGTTAAAGAAGTATCGCGCCAGTTTAAAGATGGGGCGATCGCACTGGCGATGCTCCACAGTAGTGGACAGCTAGAGTGGCAAGACCCATTTCGCTACAGGATTCATGCCTCCCCTGCTCGTCAAACCTGCGATCAGGCAAATGCAGCACAGCAAATGCAGCAATATTTGACAACCTCAGAATGTCGTTGGAAATTTTTGCTGCAAGCTTTCGGTTTTGGCACAGAAGCGAATATTTTAAGCTGTGGACATTGCGATCGCTGTCCTCCAACATAAACTTAGGTAATTATCAGAGCGATCGCCTATCAACTACTGGCGGCTCATACACCGCACCAACCATAGCGAAGCAACTACACCCACAAAATGGGCCAGCACCGTATTCGTGTTTGCCTGCACGATGAAGATATCGGCTGCTTGAATAAACTGAGGATTTCGCCCGAATTCGTATATCGCACCTGACTGGGAAAAAGTCCTTGCCAACAACGAACCAACGATCGCCTCTGCTCCTAGGAGCGTCAGCAACATACCAACCAGGTTGATCGTCAGCCCAATCCTTAGAGCCTGAATGACATCCCCAGGTTTTGGACGACCTCTAGAATCAGGAGATCTCAATCTCCGAGACAGGCGAGTGTAGCGAAATGCCCAGTAAGCGCCTATGCAAAGAGCAACTAATCCACAGACGGCAAGAAATAAACCAGAGCCGGTTCCTGGTCCTCCAGACGTTTCAGCCCCACTTCTCAAGCTCAAACTACCAACAGCAAAAACAAGAGCTACCCCAGAAACTAAAGCCAGGACTGCTTGCACCCAGAAGCTAAGCCAACCACAAACACGGAAGTAAGTGGCAATCCGTCGAACGGCCGGGGGCAACGAGTAGGAATCTATCTTGCTTGTCATATCTGTATGAGAGGGCGCAGTTAACGAAGGGATTGATTCTGCAATGCGCTCTCGCCCTAAATCTGGCGATCCATCTATGAAGGTACGATAACAGAGATGCCAGTTCTCTAGCTAGAGATCAGAAGAATTTGCTGAAATAGCTTACCTTGCGACTGTTTGACGGGGGAATATCTGCGATCGCCTCCACATATAGAAGGCAATTCCACCCAAAAACATTAGTCCCATTCCACCCACTAATGGATTTCGGTCAATTCCTGTAACCCACTCAGGCACTTGGTTAGAATATTCCACCAGCTCACCAACTTGAACCATGTAGTAGCCCCAAATTAGCCCAGCGTGTAGACCAATTGATGATCCTAAACGACCAGAGTGCGATCGCTTTGCCCAAACGAGAGCCAAACCAAGCAACACCAGTCCTGGAAATTGAGGCAAAGTCCGCAAAACTTCCGCAACTGGCTTTAGAAAATGCAGACCCGCATAGACTAAGCTGCTACTCCAAAGCGCGACTTTAGGACTGTAATCTCGCTGTAACTCATCCAACAACCAGCCCCGAAACGCCAGTTCCTCAGCTAAACCAACACCCAGCGCAACCAGCCATCCCTCTAGCAGAATGAGCGGGAAACGTGGAGGAAAGTCTTGCCAACTCAACCATCCCAGCCAGCCCTGAAGCAAAAACAAAGCCCATAAGCTAGACAGCCCAATGACTAATCCTTCAAGTAAATCCCATCCATTTCGGCGCGTAAAAATCAGACCGTAGCTCCGAAAAATGTGAGGCTGCCGGTAAACAACTTTCCCCCAAACCTTGACTAGAGCTAAAAATCCAAGTGCCAGCAGCGACATAGCTACGATGCTGAGCGTATTTGAATCTTTCACTAACCACAGAGATAGACCTGCGAGCGGCAACCACGCTAAAAGCAGAACTGAAACAAAAGTCAGCAGCCGAAGTAAAAGTGGATAGCGAGCTATGGAGCGAGGGTTAAACCTTGCCTTAAATTGGTCAAACACTAGTCGTCTGGTTCAATTGTGCTAGTTAAACCATGAGCGTTAAGGGTTTCACTGTAGAACTCTGCATGTTCTTGGGCACATGTGATAACCAAGCCCGTCCCGTTGTTGTGAGCCTGCATCATAATGCTAACTGCCTGCGGAATAGTCAAACTAGTCACAGTCTTGACTAGAACTTGCACCACGTATTCCATCGAGTTGTAATCGTCATTGTGCAGCAAAACCCGATAGCGGGGTGCGTGTTTGCGGGACGTTGAACGCTGTTCAATGGTCTCGACGGACACGACTCTACCCTCTCTATAAACTACTTAAAACCAGTTTATCTAGCCCTGCTTGAATAGTCGTATTGCTGAGCTAGTGATGAATCCATATAAGCAGCTAGCAAAGCCTCCAGTACAAAGAAATCAGCGCAAATCACCATAGCAACTAGGTAAACCTACATTCAAATGAGATGCATATCTCAACCTTACCAGACTTAACCTTTCGTTACCCAACTTAATTTATGCCTTTCTTCTTACCAGTGAAATTTTATGAGCTATATACGTACAATCGTTTTATCCTTCCTACATCAGTACTTCAACCACCAGGTAGTTCAAGCATTGCAGTTTCTCTCTGGGCAACCTTACCAAAAGCTACAATCAATTTGACAAAAGTTTAGCTATCAAAACACTTCTTGACAGCAAGCTAACCCGCTGAGAAGGCAAGAGCTAATGACCTCTATTACCGATTTTCAACCCGGTCAAATTCTTTGCTTGGAGCATGGAGACACCTGTCTATACGCAGAACTCATTCAAATTGCTCCTAAAAACAAAAGTAGGAGAGGGTGGGTTCGTCCATTAATCTTGAAAGTTTCTCCCACCAGAGACTCCATTGCCTCTTCTAGTGTAGATATCGACAATCCAACCGCTTTTGAACAGCCTAGCTTATATGACTTACGACAGGGGTCTGATTTGCTCTGCCCTATAGCTCTATTCCGTGCTGCTCTAGATACAGAGGTTGTACCACTGCTGACTCAACTAGCTCATCCCAAGACCCAAACACAAGGCGATTGCATAGCCCATCAGCAGCTACATCGCTTTATCCATGGTGTTTGTCAGATGCATTTAACGACTCTTTAATTCAACTTTCAGCAGGGGTTTAACACAAGCTTAAAACCGATTAGGCTTGTCTAGTTTAAACGAAATTAGAACTCTATTAGGGGTAATACAAAAGCTAGAAACCCACAAGAACTCAGCCGTAACGTAAAGTACTAACTGAATAAAAACTATGGACTAGGAACCAACCGAACTCGACCAGCATCCATCTCGGACATTAATAGCTCTAACGCTTCATAATCTACGTCAGAAATATAGCCTAAGCGAGTGAGTTCGTAGTTTATCTCGTTCTCAATATCAGGAGTAAGTTGCCTGATATAAAGTGCCTTCTCTACAAGTTTGCGAATAGCATAAGTCGTTTTCATAGCAGGTACCACCAAATTGAGAGGAGGATGCATGTAAAAGGAAGACATGCCTAAGGTGAATTTTCTGCTGAATACCTGGGCAGGAAAGTGATCTACAACCTTACTTCAGAGTGATCTCAGTCACGGACTTGATTTTGAAGTCACTACTCTCTTAATGCTTTACTCCTTCATAAGTTAAATTTACCATAGTTTCTCTAGTGGCAGAATATAGGGAAAACATTGCCCTACCTAAAATCCAACCCCTGCTTCAACCACCTCGCCCGACATATGGGAGCCAATGCATCTCTTCTTAGCAACCCTCCTGTCGCTGACGAATAGTCCTACACAACACAATAGCTTCACAGAGCTGAATACCTCAAAACCTGCCTTCCTCCATAAAGCTTTCAGCTTGTCATGAAAGGAAATCCTAAGGAGCGGCATTAACAGCCCTAGAACAACGAACAATTTATCTACTTGGTCTTAGTGATCTACGAACCCGCGACTTGCAGCATTTCTATGAGCTATTGCTGAATATGTCTCTGATTTCAAAGTACAAACTTATAGGCATCTATCTTTAGACGCAAACTTTTTGGAGCTTTGTATTAATCAAAACGACTCTACAGAAAAGACTTAATTAATTCACCAAAAGCTATAACTTAACCACCCCCAACTCTTGATTGAAGACTCCGCTTCACCCACTAGCAGTAAATCGCTTGATTGAAGGAATAATTCGTAACTTTGAACACTTTCTTGCAGAATGACTTGCTGAAAACTTCAAGTACTGAAGTTAACTCATAAAGTTTTAGTGAAATGAATTAGATTTTGTGGTCTAGACCCGAATCTTAAAGTTATCTTCGGAGCATCTGAAAGCAGTTCTCCAGTTGGTTGTTTTAACAGGATCGAACGATGCGAAGTGTTCTTGCCCAATCTCCAATGACAGTTGTTCAACCTTGCGGTCATCTCAATGCATCCAATGCAGCGGGATTACAGCAGCAGTTAATGTCAGCCGTTTCTTCGCGGGACTCTTCTGCCGTTTTGGTAGACATGAGCCAGGTCGAATCTCTCGACAGCGCAGGCTTGATGGCGTTGGTTTCCGCCTTGACCCTATCTCAGCGATTGGATCAGCGATTTGGACTATGTTGCGTATCTCCCTCGATTCGCATCATTTTTGAGCTGACTCAACTAGATCGGGTGTTCGAGATTTTTGACAGCCGCTCTGCTTTTGAAATCGTTGCGGCTTAAGTTTTACTTTTCCACCGAACCTTGTGACTGTTCTCTTTAGTCAATTTGTGCGCCAGATTGTGTTCAACCCCTTACTGATCTGGCGCTGAGTTTATTTTGTCTACCTTACCTAATCCCCTAATTGATAGGGTCTCTCACGACTGAGGGGTTCACTATTGTTGACTAGTAGACCCTATGAAGGTTTCAAGCAGTAGTCTTCATAGAAGGGCAGTGGACTGCCTGATTGTGTGCGCGTCCAGTATAGTGAATGAGTAAAGCTTAATCCTAATGCTGGAATTGAATCTACTGTGACGGTTGCGGTTGAAAGGTTGTTGACCCCAGAAATTGCTCGACCTGCTCGCTATCTGGGTAATGAGTTAGGGGCAGTTCATAAGGATTGGAATGCATCAACGGTGCGTTGGGTTTTGACTTACCCTGAGGTTTATGAGGTTGGGGCCTCAAACCTGGGACATGTCATTCTCTACAGCATCCTGAATGCTCAGCCCAGGCAATTGTGCGATCGCGCCTATCTACCTGCGCCGGATCTGTCTGCCAAATTACGAGAAAACAAGATTCCACTATTTGCAGTGGAGTCGAGGCGATCGCTGACCGAGTTTGACATTTTGGGATTTAGCCTTAGCTATGAACTAGGGGCTACCAACATCCTGGAGATGTTAAATCTTGCTGGCATCCCCTTAACCTGGAAAGAACGGAAGCACGAACTAGCAGGGCAGAATTACCCGCTCATTTTCGCGGGGGGGCAAACTGCCACCTCTAATCCAGAACCTTATGCCGACTTTTTCGACTTCATCGCGCTGGGAGACGGAGAAGAGCTGCTGCCCGAAATCGGTTTGGTGTTGGAAGAGGGCAAGTCTGCCGTACTGAGTCGAGAAGAACTGCTGCTAGATCTAGCACAGGTGCCTGGAGTCTATGTACCGCAGTTTTACAAGATGGGTGCAGATGGCTCTGTTCAATCTATTCGACCAGATGTGCCGGACCGCATCTTACGTCGGGTTGCTGACCCTATGCCCGCGTATTCAATGGGGTTGGTTCCCTATGTTGAGACAGTACACGACCGTCTCGTGATCGAAATTCGCCGTGGCTGCACTCGTGGCTGTCGTTTTTGCCAACCTGGGATGCTCACCCGCCCGGCCCGCGATGTGGAGCCAGAGCAGGTTGTAGAAGCGATTGAGCAAGGCATGAGAACGACAGGCTACAACGAGTTCTCGCTGTTGTCGTTAAGCTGCTCTGACTATTTGGCTTTGCCAGCAGTCGGCATGGAAATCAAGAATCGGCTCAAGGACGAGAATATTTCTCTATCTTTACCCAGCCAGCGAGTCGATCGATTTGATGAAAACATTGCCAATATTTTGGGGGGAATGCGGCAGGGCAGCTTAACCTTTGCCCCTGAAGCTGGCACTCAGCGAATGCGGGACATTATCAACAAGGGACTGACTAACGAGGAATTGTTGCGAGGGGTTAAAACTGCTCATGAGCAAGGGTGGGACAAGGTCAAGCTCTACTTCATGATTGGCTTGCCTGGAGAAACAGATGTTGACGTGTTGGGTATTGCCGAGACAATTCGGTGGCTTCAGCAGGAATGCAGTACTCCAGGTAGACGAAAGTTAAACTTCAATGTAACGATTTCCAACTTCACACCCAAACCGCATACTCCATTTCAGTGGCACTCGGTTTCGACGGCTGAGTTTGAGCGCAAGCAGAAGCTTTTGCGCCAGGAATTTCGCACGATTCGTGGGCTGAAGGCCAACTTTACGGATGTGCGGCTTTCCGCGATGGAAGACTTTGTTGGACGGGGCGATCGTCGTCTTTCTACCGTCATTCACCGCGCCTGGGAACTGGGAGCCGGAATGGATGCCTGGTGGGAAAGCCTTGATCGTGCCTTTGCTGCCTGGACACAGGCGATTGCTGAGTCAGGGCTAACCTGGAAATATCGCCAAGTTGAAAGCGGCGAATGGAATTTGATGGAAGGGATGCTGCAACTGTCTACCACCAGCCCGTCCCCTCAACCCGACGAGCATTCTACTTCGGTAGAAAGATCTGATTCTTTACTCCCTACTCCTCATCCTGCATTTGATGCTCCTTTGCCCTGGGATCATATTGATACAGGAATTGATAAACAATGGCTCAAAGCAGACCTACAGAAGGCTTTAGAAGCAGCGATCGTACCAGACTGCTCTTTTGAGGGTTGCTCCCACTGTGGTGTGTGTGGGGCAGACTTCGGTCACAACGTTGTGATTCAGCCGCTGCCGATTCCTCAGTTTGAGGGACACTTTAAGCCCAACCAGGAAAAAGTCCAGCGGTTGCGAGTTTGGTTTGGGAAGCAGGGCGATATGGCTTTGGTGAGCCATCTAGATATGGTGCGCTTGTTTGACCGAGCAGTGCGGCGAGCCGCTTTACCCATCGCTTTCACAGGAGGATTTCATCCTTCACCTCGAATCTCGATTGCTAATGCTCTATCGCTTGGAGCAACGAGTTCGGGTGAGCTAGTAGACTTTGAACTGACTAAAACTGTAGATTTAGTCGAGTTTCAGGAAAGATTGGCAGCGGCTTTGCCAGCAGATGTACCCATTTATCAGGTAGAGGCGATTGCTCCCACTACTGCATCTGCCACCAAGTTACTGGAGCAAGCAAAGTACTATGTCGCAGTTCGTGCTCTGGCTGAGGGCACTTCAGATCCAGAGCCTCTGTCAACAGCACAGTGGCAAGCTTGGGTAGAAGCGATTAAAGCAGCCAATGAAATAGGCTTAGAGCAGAAAACGAAGTCGGGCAAGACTAAGCAAGTTAACTTGTGCGATCGTCTCTTTGACCTTTCCTTAGCCGAAAATACTGTTTCCTCAGACTTGCCTCCTGCTATTCTGCATCACCAAGCTCAATCTGACGCTATTCTGCAATATGTGGGAAGCTGTCGCAACGACGGCAGCTTGCTGCGCCCAGAGCATGTAGTTTATATGCTGGAGCAAATAGCTCAGCGTCCATTTCAACTGCTGCATACCCACCGAAGCCAGCTTTTTCTATCCCCAGCAGTCACTGAGTAAGGATTGTTGATTGGATTCTGCTCCTGATTTCTCACAAATTGCTCACTTCTAGTGGCGTTATCGCTGCTCCACGCTATAATTCAATTCAAAGAAGCTGTCGTGGATTGAGAGCCTTCAGGGTTGCCAGTGGTTTAATCGGCAACACAAGTCGGGCGCAGTCTGCTTCTGCAAGGCTTTCCGTTCACCCCTGGTCAATTGCAGATGCCTAACTCCCAGCGGAAGGTATCTTTCCAGGATGTTTGATTAGTTGGCTGTAGGTTCGAGGTTCGTTGGAGAGATTCAGCCATTCTGGGGTTGCTGAATTTCTCAATGGTTTTGTTTAAGGATAAGGAGCAGCTTCGTTTGCCTCCATGTCATGATTGTGATTTTTTCCACACGTTGTCTTATTACCAGGAAAGCAAGCGGTGCTGATGAGGCTAGTGCCTTTTGCTTTGCTGTAAATATTCGAGGAAGTTGAATGTCGAAGCAAATTATTATTGCCGAACAGCACCGGATTGCTGCTGTTTTTTCAGAAGATCAAATTCAAGAACTGATTGTTGCCACAGGAAGTCACCAAGTTGGTGATATTTATCTAGGTGTAGTTGAGAACGTACTACCTGGAATTGATGCGGCCTTTGTCAACATTGGAGACGCCGAGCGCAATGGGTTCATTCACGTCACGGATCTAGGTCCGCTCAGGCTAAAGCGGGCCGCTGGCTCTATCACCGAACTACTAGCACCCCAGCAGAAGGTTTTGGTGCAGGTAATGAAGGAGCCAACAGGCAACAAGGGTCCTCGGTTGACTGGAAACATTAGCCTTCCTGGTCGATATCTTGTACTCATGCCGTTTGGTCGGGGTGTAAATTTATCACGCCGTATTCGTAACGAAAATGAACGTAATCGGCTGCGCGCGCTGGCAGTCTTAGTCAAGCCAGCAGGGATGGGGCTACTTGTCCGTACCGAAGCCGAGGGTGTAGCAGAAGAAGCCATTATTGAAGATTTAGAGACCCTGCAAAAGCAGTGGGAGAACATTCAGCAAGAAGCAGTGACGACTCGCCCTCCCAGCCTATTGAATCGCGATGACGATTTTATTCAACGGGTTCTACGAGACGTATACAGTGCCGACGTTAACCGGATTGTGGTAGATTCTCACACCGGAATGAAGCGGGTAAAACAGCATTTAGTCAGTTGGAGCGGTGGTCGGTCACCTCAGGGTGTACTGGTAGACCATCATCGCGATCGCACCTCCATCCTGGAGTATTTCCGCGTCAATGCAGCAATTCGAGAAGCACTTAAACCCAGAGTCGATTTGCCCTCTGGCGGCTACATCATTATTGAACGGACAGAAGCGCTAACCGTTATTGATGTCAACTCTGGTTCTTTTACCCGGTCGGCAACCGCGCGTGAAACGGTTCTTTGGACAAACTCTGAAGCGGCTGTTGAAATTGCCCGACAACTGCGACTTCGCAATATTGCCGGAGTCATTATCGTCGATTTTATCGATATGGATTCCCGTCGCGATCAACTGCAAGTTTTAGAGCAGTTTAACAAAGCCATAAGAGCCGACAAAGCTAGACCTCAAATTGCTCAACTCTCGGAACTAGGTTTGGTTGAGCTAACCCGCAAACGCCAAGGCCAGAACATTTATGAGCTGTTTGGAAGAACCTGCCCAACCTGCGGCGGATTAGGGCACTTAGTACACCTTCCAGGTGAATCAGAGCGTCAGCTTCAAGAATTTGTCGAACCAGCGGCTCGCGAATATGCTGCACCTGAGAGCCGCACACCGCAGCTGCGGGAGAACTGGGACGGTCAAAAAGATGAATTTGATGCAGATCCATCTCAAGATTTGCAGGAACTAGATTTGACCAACCATCCTAGCTATCAAGAGCGGGGTGGAGCTAACAATCGCCGCCGTCGTCGCAGCCGCATCCGAGTCGGAGAACCTGTTGCGAGAGTGGGTAGCCCCGTCCGAGCAGAACCTGACATTGAGCCTGAGCTGCCGCCTGCTGCGGAAGAGACAGTACTACCCACGTTGATTCCTAAAGAGAGTCGAAGTGAAAAACCAGATCGCAGCCGCTCCTCTAATCGACGCGACAAACCTATTGCTGAACCACCTCAAATTGTTCAAGTTGAAATGACACTTGAAGAACAAGATGTCTATGCTTTAATGGGTGTTTCACCTTTGGTTTTAGCAACTGAGGGAGTAAAAGATCCAAAGTCTGCTGTTGTCACAGTTACATTGCCTGGAGAAAGCTCCCGTACTGGTAATGGAACACCTGTGCCAGTCGTATTTCCACCTAGTGGATTTGAGCAAACTGAAGCAGAAGAAACCTCCCCGTCGAGCACAGACTTTCCTTTAGACGACGAAAATGGCGAAGATTCAGTTTCAATACCTGTATCTGTGCCAGCACCCGATTTAGCAGTTTCTGATGGAAGTGCAGATTCGCCTGACGGTAATGGGTCGTCTCGTCGCCGTCGCCGTCGTTCTTCTGCTGTCGAGTCAGAAAATACTATGAATGCAGTGGGTGATAGCTAGTTGTGATCCAATCACAATTGTGTTTTTCAAACCTACCTGACAACTTAAGCCAGTTTCGACTGATTGCTGGAGTTGATGAAGTAGGTCGAGGAGCTTTATTTGGACCAGTGGTTTCCGCGGCAGTGATTTTACCGGGTCGGGCTATAGCAGGTTTACTTAGTGCAGGCTTAGCGGATAGCAAGCAGCTTACTCCTTTACACAGAGAACTGCTTGCTAAACAGATCCGGTTTCTAGCAGTAGATTGCCGAATTGGTATCGCTTCAGTTCAAGAAATTGATCGACTCAACATTCTGCAAGCATCTCTACTGTCTATGCGTCGCGCTATCCTTCGGCTAACTCCCCAGCCCGATTTTTGTTTGATAGATGGCAATCAAAAAGTTCAAGGGTTGCCAATGCCTCATCAAACCTGCGTAAAAGGCGATCAGCAATTTGCAGCGATCGCCGCTGCCAGCATCATTGCAAAAGTTTGGCGGGATGCACTAATCGTTAGACTAGCAGCTAAGTATCCAGGGTATGACCTAGCAGCCAATAAAGGATATGGAACTGTCAAACACAAGCTAGGATTAAAGCAATTAGGGGCTTCTCGACAACATCGCTTGTCTTTTAGCCCCTGTAAGTTGCAATAATTATGTTGAAACGTGCTGAGCAGTTAAGCAATTGGTGTATTAGGAGATAGAAGAGATCGCCCGGACTGAGCAACCTGCTCCCTCTGATTAACAGCCCAAGTCCGATAGTCAGACAAGAGTTGATGTATTAAACGTTGCTTAACGGTGAGCAGGACACTTCGCAGCAAGCCATTGCCTGTTGCCTCTAACAAAGGTTTTGGCGTAAATAACAGAGGCGGCGGTAACTCAACTAGTACCTCCAAATCTGCTCTCCCGACGAGATAAGTTGTATCGCGCTTTAGTTGTGGAGTTAACTGTCCAACGAGGTTAAGGTTAAATCGCTGGTTAATATATTCCACTCCTCGAATCTCACAAGCAAGGGATTCAACCCGAATCGTGCCGTCTGGTTCTGCCCAGATTCTCATATCTACTATAGGTTGAACCTTGAGCATCATAAAGTTCAAAGGACGCATCTTGAGCCGAAAGACTTCTGAACTCAACTGCTCAGTCCGACTTGGATCAACCAGTGCCTTGACCAAGCGCTGAGGTTGACGCAAGTAATGCTGAATTGGGATAGGCTGATCTGCTACAGCAATCTCAACGGATTGGAAGGCGTTAAATCGGATAGGCATAGAAGGATTAAAGAATGGTTGAATGCTTCCCTACTCGTTCACTAAATTTTACATACTTTCCAAGAAAACACCCTTAATCTTACGAAGTATACGTGTTTTGGCGGACAATAGCTGATTGTACTTAATAGAAAGTTTCAATTATCTCAGCTTTGTCTCTGAAAAGTTATTCCTCAAATATTTGCTATGGCACGCTCAATTGCTTACCTCGGACCTCCAGGAACCAATGCTGAAGCAGCAGCCCTGATCTGTGCCAAATGGTTGCTAGAGACGACAGAGGAAGAATCTTTACTCTGTCCCTATCCCAGCATCACACAAACATTAAGAGCAACAGCAACTAGAGAAACCGACTTAGTAGTAGTTCCGGTCGAAAACTCAATTGAAGGAAGTGTGAGTGTCACCCTAGATGCACTTTGGCAGCTTGACACCCTGCGGATACAAAAAGCTCTAGTGCTGCCAATCTCTCATGCTTTGCTGTCGTACAGTCCAGCTCTGGAGCAGATTCAAACCGTTTACTCTCATCCTCAAGCTCTTGCCCAATGCCAGAGTTGGCTGGAAAGAGCTTTGCCCAATGTACAGCTAATTCCCACAAACTCTACAACGGAGGCATTGCAATACCTAGACCGAGACTCTAGTAGTGGAGCAATTTCATCTCAACGGGCTGCTCAGCTTTATAAGCTGCCTGTTCTGGCTCATCCAATCAATGACCACCCTGACAACTGCACCCGCTTCTGGATATTAAGCTTACAACCATCGCCCGGTGGTAGCCATACCTCGCTGGCCTTAAGTTTCTCTGCCAACTTACCAGGGGCATTAGTTAGACCCCTTCAATCTTTTGCCGAACGGGGTATTAACCTAAGCCGTATAGAATCACGTCCTACCAAGCGATCGCTTGGAGAATACCTGTTCTTTGTCGATATTGAAGCTGATGAAAAAGATCCAACAACACAATCTGCTCTAAAAGAATTGAGCAACTATGCAGAGACCCTAAAAATCTTTGGCAGCTACACGGTTCTTCCATCTCAGATTGCCCAAACCTAAGAGAGTTGAACCCCCTTTCCCTTTTTTACTTCAAAGCATCCTTTAAGGCTGTTCGAGCTGCCAGATGATTGCGCGTAGAGGTTAAAATTTCAGCTTCGCGCTCTAGACGGGCCGCCGTGTCTTGCATCTCCAAAAGGGCTTGCTGCTCCATCGCTACACCATAAAGGTTGCTAGCGACCCAGTAGGAGAGTTCAATGGGCAAATCAGGAATGTCATCAGGCAGTTCAATTTCTTGACCTGTCAACTTAGCAGAAAGATGCACAACATCTCTCAATAGTTGATCAACTTCAGTTGATAATGTCTTTAAATTCCTTTCAGTGGGTTGATCTTCAATCCATTCAACCAATCCTACGTAGTAGGGCTTCTCTCGGACATATTCAAGAATCCGAAAGCGCTGCTGCCCCACAGTCATAACCTTCATCCGGTCATCTGGGAGACGTTGAAAGTGTACGATCTCTGCACAGCAACCAACCTTTGCAACTTTACCCTCTACCGGGTCAACCATTAGCACTCCAAAGCGGCGATCGCTCTGAAGTATGGTATTCATCATAATCCGATAGCGAAACTCAAAAATGTGAAGTGGAAGTGGTTTGCCTGGAAATAGAACTACTTCAGACAACGGAAAAAGTGGAAGCTCTCGAACAGCAACTGATGAAGAAGATGTCATTGAAATCCTAATCCCCAATAGGGATTCAATATGATTAGGTTTGACCTTATCAACTGCTTTCGGAAACAGGTCAAATGTGTGAGCAGCAAAGGCTACTCCCCATAGTCTATCGCATCCTTCTAGTCTGCAAAAAGGCTATGACCCTAAATCTATAACCAAAGGTTGAGTTGGCGACATCTAGCTACTAGTGCCCACCTAGTACCCTTGATTAAAAGACCTATCCTGCAAAAGGTTATGGCTGATTTCTACCTTCGATAGAAACAATGGCAATCTAACGAACAGAGAAGAAGCTCTATTATTGCTAAACAGCTAGCTTAGTCGCTACAAATGGGTCGTGGGAGACGAACTCTTCGGAAGTTCGTCCCCACGACCCATTTCATTTCACAACCAATCAGGAGAGCTACAGCTTCACTTCAATGTCAACGCCAGCAGGCAGATCCAGCTTCATGAGAGCATCAATCGTTTTAGAAGAAGGTTGGTAAATATCAATAATGCGGCGGTGAGTACGGGTCTCAAAGTGTTCCCTAGAATCTTTGTCTACGTGAGGCGATCGCAGTACGCAGTAGATTCGGCGCTTAGTCGGTAGAGGAATCGGACCAATTGCTGTAGCGTTTGTCCGATTAGCAGTATCGACAATCTTTTCACAAGAGGTATCTAAAAGGCGACGATCGAATGCCTTAAGGCGAATCCGAATTTTTTGCTGTTGAATAGTTGCCATGATTTTGCTTCAGTTGTCTAGGTTCAGTTAATTCAGGTTCATCTCAATATTCTGGCTGAAGCTAGGATGTTGAGATGAACTTGGTTAAGCTCAAAACTATCAGCAGCCAAACTTGTAGGTTGGCTGCTGATAAAAACGGCTCAGTAGCTAGAGCTACTTGATGATTTTGGAAACGACACCCGCACCTACGGTACGGCCACCCTCCCGAATTGCAAAGCGCATTCCCTGCTCAATTGCAACCGGGTTAATTAGCTCAACCGTCATTTTGATGCGATCGCCAGGCATCACCATCTCAGCTTCACTGCCATCGTCAGCAGTAAAAGCACTGATTGTGCCAGTCACATCAGTTGTACGAACATAGAACTGAGGGCGATAGCCAGGGAAGAATGGGGTATGACGACCACCTTCTTCTTTCTTCAGAATGTAAACCTCAGACTCAAATTGGGTGTGAGGTGTGATCGAACCAGGCTTAGCAAGTACCATGCCGCGCTCAATGTCAGCTTTCTGAATACCGCGAAGCAGAACTCCAACGTTATCTCCAGCCATTCCCTCTTCCAGAACTTTCTGGAACATCTCTACACCCGTAACTGTGGTGCTGCGAGTATTTCTGATACCGACCAGCTCAACAGTCTCACCGACCTTGACCTTGCCACGCTCGATCCGTCCAGTTGCGACCGTTCCACGACCCGTGATTGAGAAAACGTCCTCAACAGCCATCAGGAAGGGCTTATCTATATCTCGCTCAGGAGTAGGGATGTAAGCGTCTACTTCATCCATTAGCGCGTAGATTTTGTCTACCCACTCGTTCTCTCCCTTAACGATCTTAGGGTTAGAAACCAATGCTTCCAGAGCCAACAGAGCCGAACCTGAGACAATGGGAATGTCATCGCCCGGGAAATCATAGGTGCTGAGTAGTTCACGCACCTCTAGCTCAACTAGCTCCAGCAACTCTTCGTCATCGACCTGGTCTTGCTTGTTTAGGAAAACAACAATGTTGGGTACACCAACCTGCTTCGCCAGCAGAATGTGCTCACGGGTTTGGGGCATCGGGCCATCAGCCGCTGACACAACCAGAATCGCTCCGTCCATTTGTGCCGCGCCAGTGATCATGTTCTTCACATAGTCGGCATGTCCTGGACAGTCTACGTGAGCATAATGCCGCTCTTCTGTCTGGTATTCAACGTGAGCGGTGTTGATTGTAATGCCTCTTGCTTTCTCTTCAGGAGCAGCATCAATCTCGTCGTATTTTCTGGCTTTGGCACCACCCGTTGCAGCCAGGGTCATCGTGATCGCAGCGGTAAGAGTAGTTTTACCATGATCGACGTGACCGATGGTACCGATATTAACGTGGGGTTTAGTCCGTTCAAACTTTGCGCGTGCCATGAATCTATGTGTTCCTCTTTCTGATTATGCGTTCCCTTTACTCTTAGCAATGATCGCTTCAGCCACGTTGCGAGGCACCTCATCGTAGTGGCTAAACTCCATCGAGAATATGCCCCGACCCTGCGTCTTAGACCGGATATCAGTAGCATAACCGAACATTTCTGCCAGTGGCACCTTAGCGGTGACTTTGGCAATTCCTTCTTCCGATCCCATCCCTTCAATCTGACCTCTGCGGGAGTTTAGGTCACCCATCACATCCCCCAGAAAATCTTCAGGAACCTCGACTTCAACTTTCATCATCGGTTCCAAAAGAACGGGTGAAGCTTTCATCACAGCTTCCTTAATTGCCATTGAGCCGGCAATCTTGAAAGCCATTTCTGAAGAGTCAACCTCGTGATAAGACCCGTCTACCAGCGTAGCCCTAAGGTCGATTACCGGATATCCAGCCAGAATACCAGACTCACAAGCTTCTTTCATGCCTTGCTCGGCTGGGCCAATGTACTCCTTCGGTACCGTGCCTCCAACAATCTTGGAAACAAACTCAAAGCCAGTACCAGGCTCTCCAGGCTCCAACTGAATCACGACATGGCCATACTGCCCTTTTCCTCCACTTTGACGAACAAACTTGCCTTCTGCCTTAACAGCCTTACGAACTGTTTCCCGGTAAGCGACTTGAGGGGCACCAATGTTAGCTTCTACCCTAAACTCCCGCAACATCCGGTCCACAAGAATCTCTAGGTGAAGCTCACCCATTCCGGCGATCACGGTCTGGTTTGTTTCCTGATCAATGCTAACTCGAAAAGTTGGGTCTTCCTCAGAGAGAGATTGGAGGGCTTTGGAAAGCTTCTCCATATCTTGCTTTGTCTTAGGCTCAACCGCAACCGAGATTACAGGCTCTGGAATAAACAGAGACTCTAGAATGACTGAGGATTCCTCAGTGCAAATCGTGTCACCTGTAAACGTATCTTTCAAACCAAGAGCAGCACCTAAATCTCCGGCTCGAAGCTCGTCAACTTCAGTTCGTTCGTCTGCTTTAAGCACGATTAAGCGAGAGATCCGTTCCTTCTTGCCCTTTGTCGAGTTGTAGACATAGCTCCCTTTGCTGAGGACACCTGAGTAGACTCGAACAAAGGTCAGACGACCATATGGGTCTGCCATGATTTTGAATGCTAGGGCAGCTAGGGGCTCATCGTCACTTGCATGACGAACAGCCACACTACCATCCGGTAAGGTACCTTGAATTGGAGGCACCTCTGTAGGAGCGGGTAAATAGGCAACCACAGCGTCCAAAAGAAGCTGAACGCCTTTGTTCTTAAACGCAGAACCACACAGCATAGGAACTATGGTGCCTGCGATAGTTCCTTTCCGCAAAGCGGCTCGGATCTCTTCTTCAGTTAGCTCCTCACCTTCGAGGTATTTTTCTGTCAGAGCATCGTCAGTCTCAGCCACTGACTCAATCAGCTTGGTGCGATATTCCTTTGCAAGCTCAAGCACATCTTCTGGAATATCCGTATCTTCAAAGTCCGTACCTAGATCATTGTTGTAGATACGAGCGCGCATCCCTACTAGATCTACGACTCCTCGAAAGCGATCTTCACTCCCAATTGGAAGTTGAACAGGCACAGCGTTAGCCCGAAGGCGATCGCGGATCTGGTCATACACCTTAAAGAAG
Organism: Leptolyngbya sp. FACHB-541; assembly: GCF_014695875.1. NCBI lineage: Bacteria > Bacillati > Cyanobacteriota > Cyanophyceae > Leptolyngbyales > Leptolyngbyaceae > Leptolyngbya > Leptolyngbya sp. FACHB-541. The sequence goes on from NZ_JACJPC010000110.1 coordinate 127,511, forward strand.
TTAGCACCCGTTCGGTCCATCTTATTGACAAATGCAATCCGGGGTACTTTGTAACGATCGGCTTGCCGCCAGACCGTTTCTGACTGAGGTTGAACCCCACCGACCGAACAAAATACAGCGATCACACCATCTAGGACACGCATGGAACGCTCAACTTCGATCGTGAAGTCAACGTGGCCAGGAGTGTCGATAATATTGATGCGATGGTCTTTCCAGCTTGTGCTGATAGCAGCAGCAGTGATAGTAATACCCCGCTCCCGCTCTTGCGCCATCCAGTCGGTTACAGCTGTTCCCTCGTGGACTTCTCCAATTTTGTGAACGACACCGGAGTAAAACAGAATTCTCTCCGTCGTCGTCGTTTTACCAGCATCAATGTGGGCGGCAATTCCGATGTTACGTATCCGCTCTAGCGGGATATTACGTGCCACAGCTACCTCCTTAGTCCCTGTCGCAAAGTTCGTTCGGATACTTCTGTTAAGATTCTATACACTGCGAACTCTTAACGCAGTCTTCCTCTAAGAAATTAGTATCTGTAGTGAGCAAACGCTTTGTTAGCTTCAGCCATTCTGTGAGTTTCTTCACGCTTCCGGATTGCGCTGCCAGTTTCATTAGCTGCATCCATAAGCTCATTTGCTAGCTTACCAGCCATAGTTCGGCCTGTACGCTGGCGAGAGTACTGGGTTAACCATCTTAGAGCCAATGCAATGCCTCGGTCAGAGCGAACTTCCATAGGAACTTGGTAAGTTGCACCCCCTACACGGCGTGCCTTGACTTCTACTAAGGGAGTAGCGTTTCGTACAGCTCTCTCAAACGTTTCCAACGGGTCCGACCCAGTTCTCTCCTCAATCACCTTGAACGCATCATAAATGAGACGATACGCCAAGGATTTTTTTCCACTTCTCATCAATCGCCGAACCATCATGCTGACAAGGCGGCTGTTGTGAACTGGATCAGGTTGAACTGGACGCTTTTGGATAACTGTACGACGAGACATGGTAAGCCTTAAATTGAGAGGTTAGATTGCCTTGCAAAAAAGATTGATTGAAACAGAAAGATGTGGACATCACAATCGCAAAGAGAACGCAGTCCCATTACGACATACGCTGAGAACACATCGACAGCGACGAAAATGCCACCAATATCCAAGAATAACTCAAGGTAGCAAATTTCGAATAAATCGCAAGTGTAAAGTCAGCACATACGAAAAGCATTACGGGCTTAGCTCAGGACTTAGGGCGCTTAGCACCATACTTGGAGCGCCCTTGCTTCCGATCTTTTACTCCAGCAGTGTCCAGAGTTCCGCGAATAATGTGGTAACGAACACCCGGTAAGTCTTTAACCCGACCACCCCTAATCATAACGACAGAATGCTCTTGTAGGTTATGACCAATCCCCGGAATGTAAGCAGTCACCTCAAACCCAGAAGTCAAACGTACCCGCGCAACCTTACGGAGTGCTGAGTTTGGTTTTTTAGGAGTGGTTGTATAAACCCTCGTGCAAACGCCTCTACGCTGCGGACAGCTCTTTAAAGCTGGTGACTTTGTCTTTTTCGTTGCCTTTTGGCGTTCGTCGCTAATAAGCTGTTGGATTGTGGGCATGGAATAACACTAAATCTCGTTCTCTTACTGGTTTGCTCTTTGCAACAGTCTACAACTATAGCGATTTTAGCGATTTTTTGTCAATTTGTTTGGACTTTAATATCTGGCAGCAAAGCCCTCAGAAATGGGAAGCTCTGGAAACCACTACGAAATAGAGAAAGAGTTACCACATCCACAGTTTTGGATAGCGTTAGGGTTGTGGAAGCGAAATCCACCGCCCATTAGATCCTCGGAGTAGTCTACTGCCAAACCGCTAATACAACTGAGACTCTGAGGGTCTACTACAACAGACATCTCCCCACATTTTAGAACTTGGTCAGTCGGGTTAATGCAACTATCAAATCTGAGGACATAATGAAGCTCAGAGCAGCCACCGGGCTGAATTTCTAAACGAAATAGCGTTTGAGGGTCACGCTGTTTTGCTTTAAGACGGCTGATTTCGGCGATCGCTGCCTGACTAAGCTGAATCATGAATTATATGGGGAAAATATAAGTCCTGTGGATGATCTTACAGCCATCTAGCCGCAAGCGTAGAGATGCAAAGAGGTCAGAGTTAGAGCTAGCTAAAAAGGGTAGGCTCTTGGTCAAGCCTACCCTTTTTGATGTAATAGTCAGGTGAGCGAATTTTGAAACTTAAGCTTTGGCTCGAGAGTAGTCATCCTGGAACCGAACGATGTCATCCTCTCCTAAATATTCTCCGTTCTGAACTTCAATTAGAACCAGAGAAATTACTCCAGGATTTTCTAAGCGGTGGCTGGTGCAGGCGGGCACGTAGGTTGATTGGTTGCTAAACAACAGCTTTTCCTGGTCGCCGCAGGTGACTTTGGCGGTCCCGGAGACGACGATCCAGTGTTCGCTGCGGTGATGATGCATTTGTAGGCTAAGACGATGCCCAGGCTTGACTTCAATCCGCTTAATTTTGTATCCCCGCCCTTCTTCCAAAATAGTGAAAGAACCCCAGGGGCGCAGTTCGGTGGCAGCGACTCCTTTTGGAGTAACCGAGGTAGGTAGGTTCAAAGCGGCGGGTTGAGTAACTTCTTGGGTTTGAGCCACGACATTTTCTCCTTATGAACTGCTGTGAGATTGAGTTGACTTCGGGCATTCGCTTGGGTTGCTTTGACTGGAAAACGATGCCCGACTCAAGCATGATTCCCTCAATTCAAACAACCGAAGCTAACCATAGCAAAAGCGCCCAGATGATTTCATCTGCCAAACCACAATTTGAGCTGATTTATATGGATTCTTTACACAATAGGATGAGCTTTAAATCAGCTTTATTTCCTCTAAAGTTGAAAAGGTATAAGTACTCATCCCAAAAGTAAGCAGTGCGAGTTGCGTAGGCTGTTTTATTCAAAGGCTAGGTTGAATAAACACACCGATGCCATTGTGAACGCGGGCTGCTGTATAGGGAGAGCGGTTAAGCAACTGTCCACCGAGATAAAGTGTTGTAGAACTTCCACCATCTAGATTGAGGGCATCTACTGCGCCTAATCGCTGCATGATTTGAGCGGTTTCTGCCAGAGTAGGTCCAGGTCCACCTATTCGATTTTGAACCGTAATCATAATCAGATCGCCTTCTGCTGTTCTACCGATCGCACTGCGGGCAGCTGCCTGTCGGGCAAAGGCTTCACCAAATTGCTCGGACTGAGCATTGAGTACGACTTGACGATTTTGCAGCAGCAGCGGACCGGCTCCAAGAATTTGGGTATATCGGCCAAAGTCGGCTGGGTTGCTGGTAGTTTCTAGCTGCACGTTGGTACCTACAGCAAGAGCGTTTGCAGCAGCACTGTAGGCTCTAACGACTATCACGTATCCATTGGCAGGGATGGGAATGGAGGTTTGCCCTGCAGCTCCAGCAGGTTGCTGATTGACGACCCGATTGTCCTGAACTGTGACCAAAATCTCGTTGTCGATGATCGAAGTGTAGGTTGATCCCCAATCACTTGTATAACGAGCAACACCTGCCTGAACGTATCCGCTGTTGAGGGAAAGAACTGTAAACCGCTGCCCTGCGGGAGTTGCTATTGTTTCTTGAAGCCCGAGGCGGCCGATCGCCACTTCTCCGGCTTCGTTCCAAGCGATCGCCCCTCGATTCAAAATTGGCCCTGAGATCCAGCGACCATCTCGACGAATTGCGCCCAGCGGCAACTGATTATTGCGGTTGAAGAAACCACCATTAATAGCAGCGATTGCTTGCGAGCTTTGGGCCATCGTAATCAGTGGCGTAGTGCCAATAGCACTAGAGGCATTGCTCCAAATTGGTCTAACTGCCAATCCTGACTGACGGGGATCAATGACTAGAGCGATTACTGGAAATTGGGCGCTTCCTGTATTCACAACTTGCTCTTGCCAGCGAATACCCGGTGCCCAAACAATATTGCGTTGCACGGTGGAATCTGCTCCAACGTCGATGATCATACGATTAGGGTTAGGCAAAGACCAGACGCGAGGACGGAGGTTTGTGGGAATGCCAACTCGAATCACCGTTTGATTGCCGCTTGCCTGAACATTGAGCGAAGTTAGGCGATTACCTGGTCCTGCCTGGAAGTTTCGGACTAACGCAGGATCAGCCTGGGCGTTGATATTAACTACCAATTCTCCAGATTGCTCGGTGACTTGCCAAGGGGTTGAGCGATCGAGGTCAATCACAATGCGATCGCCCCAACTTTGCCGTCCTTGACGAACCGCCATTACTCTAGACACTGGCGTAGAAATCCGCAGCACATTGCCACTCACCTGCATCTGCCAGCCAGCCTGCTGTGCGAGTTCAGTGATATCCAAATAGCGATATCGACTGGTGAGCCAGGTTCCCAACGCCAGAGCATTTGTACCTGAATCAGAAAACCACTGCACAGGCTGCCTAGAGGCACTTTCAGTATTCAGTAGCTCAACGCCAACTGTCTGCATCAATCCAGTATCAGCAATACCAATGCGCTGCTGGCGCTGGCTCCAGGCCGCATTTAGAGCGCGACCGTTAATTACAACCTGAGTACCCTCAGTGACGGGTATGGCTTGAGAAATCCTAAATAAAACAGGGGTCCAGAACTCTTGCGGAATCACTTCTACATCGGATGCCTGAACAGATCGTTCAGCGGACTGATTGGAGACATCCCCAGTGACAGGCAAGATATTCGACGACTCTTGAACAACGGGCATTTGGAGCTGTAAACTAGCGCTTTGCAGAGACCGAAGAGATAGGAGCGCTTCATTTCCCTGAGTAAAATCAGGCGCATGGAAAGTAGCAGCCAGCAGGGGGAAGATCAGCAGGGAAGAAGATTTTTTTGAGAAAGACTGCAGAATTGAGCCTTTGAGGAGGCATTGCTTGTTAACTTGATTCACGTTGCTCAGTGTGACTTAGCGGGAGCAAGGGGCATTACTCCAATGGATAGTGAGGTTAGCGAACTGCCAGTTGGGTTGCTGGAAACACAGTGTGGTTGAAATGAGGCTGTGAATCGAGCTAACCTTCAATGGGAATTTGCAGCGGTTTGTGCTTCCAGGATCCCCCAGACAACCCCGTCTTGCCGACAGCTGTTCACAATTGTTAAAAGACGCATCCTCTCAAGGGCGGGTTTACTTATACACCAGTTCCAGAGTTGCGCTGATTGCTGCTCTAGTTGCATAAGGAATGGTTAGACCGAGCCTTGCGCTGATTCCTGAGACGAAACATTCAGCTCAATATGCGCTTAGCCTGCGCTCTGCGACCTCTTCCTGCGAGTTTTTGCAAATTTCTAAAAGGGCGCTAAGAAGAATTTGGATTGTTTGACTTGAACTGTTCATCTAAGAGTTGAGCGTAAAACTGCTCTTTCTAGCCGCGATTTAGAGATACAGCCGCTACTTCTTTCTGCAAAGACAAACACTGCATTTCTCAAAAAAATTGTAATGCAAGATACAAAATTCGTTTTTTGCGATTTTGGTTGTGGAAGCGCGTAGCCTTTGCTCGTTTTTTGCTAACTCTACAGGGGAATCAATGATTGTTGAGATTCCTGGGACCTAGACAAATTTAAGCTTTCGACATTTGCCTTACAAATATAAAAATCAGAATTTTGTAGTAAATGCATCAGTTCGAGAGTTGCAATTCTACTAGCGTCACCTCCTTAGTCATTCAGCAAGGAATAATCACATAGATTTAAAGTTTTAGCTTCATAATAGAAACTAAGACAGCCGATTTTTGATTAGATCATTGTTACAAGTACAATCAGCTTTCTGAGTAGACTTAAAGCTTTGATTGAGACTGAGGGTGAGTTGAGCTTGGAAATTAAGCCGCTGGTGAGCGAAATTTGAGCATCTGCGTCGCTCCAAATACAGCGAGGGTTGCCAAGGCTCGATATCCTCTATAAGATCCATGATCTATTCGGTGCCATCCATGTGGATTTTTTATAGATAGCGACTTTGCAATCCACGCTACGGTACTGAGGGTTTTACCTTAAATGGCATTGCGGCTGCTTGAGCCTTGAAAGTGTCAGAAGCATTGCTTCGGACAGCTTTCTCGTCTCCTCAGTTTTTGGCTTTTGCGGGTTGATAAGGGGTTTTCTTTTTAGGGTTGTCATTTAGATATTTGACAGTTTTTGTCATCCAGATGATTTTTCAGCGATTACAAGCGAGACGGGTTGTTCTATGGGTAGCACGAGTGTGAATCGAGACAGACAGACAAATCACGAAGTAGCGGCAGGTTTTCCAGGACAGCGATGGTTGGTTGAGGAAAGGGATGCCTGCGGGGTTGGTTTTATTGCTGACCAGTACGGGCGGGCAAGCCATACTTTGGTTGCCAAAGCGCTGTCTGCTTTGACTTGTTTGGAACACCGAGGAGCTTGTAGCGCCGATCAGGATTCGGGTGATGGTGCCGGAATAATGACGGCTATTCCCTGGGATTTGTTGAGCGATTGGCTCCAGGAAAACAAGATTGGCGCTGTTCCTACTGAGCATCTCGGTGTAGGGATGGTGTTTTTGCCGCAGGCTGAGGCAGCAGCAGCGATCGCCCGTCAACTTGCCGAAAAACTGCTACAGGAGTCGGGTTTGCGGATCTTGGGCTGGCGAAAAGTACCTGTACATCCTCAATTACTGGGAATTCAAGCAAGAGAAAACCAGCCTCAGATTGAACAACTTTTGGTGCAATCTAACGAGACGGACGATGTGCTAGAGCGTCAGCTTTATCTGGTGCGCAAGCAGATTGAACAGGCAGTTGCAACGGTAGAACCTGCTAGCTCAGAAGACGCAGCCGGATTGCAAGAGTTCTACATTTGCTCCTTCTCTAACCGAACGATTGTTTATAAGGGCATGGTGCGCTCTGCAGTGCTGGGTGATTTCTACACAGACCTGCAAAATCCGACTTATCAAAGTGCCTTTGCGGTGTATCATCGCCGCTTTAGCACGAATACGATGCCTCGCTGGCCTTTGGCTCAGCCGATGCGGTTGCTTGGTCACAATGGCGAAATCAACACGCTGCTGGGCAACATCAACTGGATGGTGGCGCGGGAAGCGGACCTGGAGCATCCTTACTGGGGCGATCGCCTCGAAGCACTCAAACCAATCGTCAACCCTGAAAACAGCGATTCTGCTAACCTCGACAACGTGATGGAGCTATTGGTGAATTCAGGGCGCAGTCCCCTGGAAGCGCTGATGATCATGGTGCCAGAGGCTTACCTGAACCAGCCAGAATTGGCAAATTATCCCGAAATCACTGATTTCTACGAATACTACAGCGGTATCCAGGAACCCTGGGATGGACCAGCATTGCTGGTATTTAGCGATGGTAAGCGAGTCGGAGCGACGTTAGATCGAAACGGACTACGTCCTGCTCGCTACAGCATTACCCGTGATGGCTTTGTAGTAGTTGCTTCCGAAGCGGGTGTAGTTGACCTACCCGAATCTGAAATTGTGGAGAAGGGGCGACTGGGTCCAGGAGAGGCGATCGCAGTCGATTTTAGAAGCCATGAAATTTTGAAGAACTGGCAAATCAAGCAGCGCGTTGCCAGCAAGCAACCTTATGGTGAGTGGTTGCAGCAGCGCTATGAGTTGGAACCCCAGCCTTTTGCCGAAGCGAGTTCCCTGGAGACTGAGAGCCTGCTACGCCATCAAACTGCCTTTGGCTACACCAGTGAAGATGTAGAAATGATCGTTGAGGCAATGGCTTCTCAGGGTAAGGAACCCACTTTTTGCATGGGCGACGATATTCCCCTTGCCGTGCTGTCAGACAAACCCCGTCTGCTTTACGACTACTTCAAGCAGCGGTTTGCTCAGGTGACAAATCCGCCAATCGACCCGCTGCGGGAAAGCTTGGTGATGTCATTGACATCTCAACTAGGCGAACGAGGCAATTTTCTGGAAGAAAAACCAGAGTATGCACGATTGCTCAAGCTCAAGTCTCCTGTTCTAAACGATGCTGAACTGGAGCAAATCCGGCAGTCTGACTTTGGCACTGCAAATCTATCGACTCTATTTCATATCTCTGCTGGCCCAGAAGGTTTGCAGAGAGCCGTGACAGCATTGTGCCAGCAGGCAACAGCGGCAGTTCGCGCAGGTCAGAAAATTTTGATTCTGAGCGATCGCCTCACTCCATCTGGTGAAACAGGCAATCTGAATGCTGAGCAAAGCTACATTCCTCCCCTGCTGGCTGTCGGCGCAGTTCATCATCACTTGATCCGACAAGGGCTGCGGATGAAAGCCTCAATCGTCATGGATACTGCCCAGTGTTGGAGTACGCATCATTTTGCCTGTTTGATTGGCTATGGAGCCAGTGCCGTTTGCCCTTATTTGGCTTGGGAAACGGTTCGCCACTGGTGGTCTGACTCTAAAACCCAGAGCTTCATGCAGCGTGGCAAGCTTGAGGCGATCTCCATCACCGCAGCACAAAACAACTACCGTAAAGCGATCGAAGCGGGCTTGCTCAAAATTCTCTCGAAGATGGGAATCTCGCTGCTGTCTAGCTATCAGGCGGCACAAATTTTTGAGGCAATCGGCATTGGATCTGACCTGCTGCATCTTGGCTTCACTGGAACTGCTTCACGCTTGGGTGGATTGAGCGTGGCTGACCTGGCGCAAGAGGTCATTACCTTCCATCAACGCGCATTCCCTGAACTAACGCTGAAGAAACTAGAGAACTTTGGCTTCTTCAACTACAAGCCGGGGGGCGAGTATCACATGAATAGCCCCGAAATGGCAAAGGCGCTGCATAAAGCGGTAGGCGCGATGAACTATGACCACTATGAGGTCTACCAGAAATCTCTGGAGCAGCGACCGCTAACCGCATTGCGCGATTTGCTCGACTTTAAGGGCGATCGCCCCGCCATTCCTATTGAGGAAGTGGAATCGGTCGAAACCATTGTCAAGCGCTTTTGCACGGGAGCCATGTCGCTGGGGTCGCTCTCACGGGAGGCACATGAGACTTTGGCGATCGCCATGAACCGCATCGGCGGCAAGTCCAACTCTGGCGAAGGCGGCGAAGATCCAGTTCGCTTTAAGGTGCTGAACGATGTGGATGAGAACGGACTGTCTCAGCTTCTGCCCCACCTGAAGGGCTTGCGAAACGGCGATACTGCTAGTTCAGCGATCAAGCAAATTGCGTCAGGGCGATTCGGCGTAACACCCGAATATTTGGTCAGCGCCAAACAGCTTGAAATCAAAATTGCTCAGGGCGCTAAGCCCGGTGAAGGCGGACAGCTTCCTGGCAAAAAAGTCAGTCCCTACATTGCTATGCTGCGTCGTTCTAAGCCTGGAGTGCCGCTGATTTCACCGCCTCCCCACCACGACATTTACTCGATTGAAGACTTGGCTCAACTAATCTTTGACCTACACCAGATTAATCCTGAAGCAAAGGTTTCGGTGAAGCTGGTGGCAGAAGTGGGCATTGGCACTGTCGCGGCTGGTGTGGCGAAGGCAAACGCAGACATAATTCAGATTTCCGGTCACGATGGCGGAACGGGTGCCTCACCACTCAGCTCAATCAAGCACGCGGGTGTTCCCTGGGAATTGGGTGTAACCGAAGTACATCGGGTGCTGATGGAGAATCAGTTGCGCGCTCGCGTCCTGCTGCGGGCAGATGGCGGCTTCAAGACAGGTTGGGATGTACTCATGGCAGCCCTAATGGGTGCGGAAGAGTACGGGTTTGGCTCCGTTGCCATGATTGCGGAAGGCTGCATTATGGCGCGAATCTGTCACACCAACAACTGTCCGGTCGGTGTAGCAACCCAGCAAGAGAAACTGCGCCAGCGGTTCACGGGCGTCCCAGAGCACGTGGTGAATTTCTTCTACTTCATTGCTGAGGAAGTGCGATCGCTTCTCGCTCGACTAGGCTACCGTTCGCTCAAAGATGTGATTGGTCGGGCTGACTTGCTAAAGGTGCGAGAAGGCGTAAAAATCACCAAAACTCAAGCACTTAACCTGGACTGCCTGACTCAGTTGCCCGACAGCCGCACCGATCGCACCTGGCTAGAGCATGGGGAAACCCACAGCAACGGAGCCGTTCTAGATGATCAGTTGCTTAGCGATCCGGCAATTCAAGCGGCAATCCAAGATCAGGGCAGCGTTAGCCAGACTATTAATGTGGTCAACACCGATCGCACTGTGGGCGCGAGGTTAGCAGGAGCGATCGCCCAGAAGTATGGCAACACTGGCTTTGAAGGACAAATTACCCTCAACTTCACAGGCAGCGTCGGTCAAAGCTTTGGAGCTTTTAACTTACCGGGAATGACCCTTAATCTTGAAGGCGAAGCCAATGACTACGTTGGCAAAGGAATGCACGGTGGCGAAATCGTCATCAAACCACCTGCTGCTGCGACCTACACGCCCTCTGAAAACGTGATTATCGGTAACACCTGTCTATATGGCGCAACTGGCGGAACGCTGTTTGCGAATGGACAGGCAGGTGAACGTTTTGCTGTGCGGAATTCCAAAGGACAAGCGGTGATTGAAGGAGCCGGAGATCACTGCTGCGAGTACATGACGGGCGGCACAATTGTCGTTTTGGGTCGAGTCGGTCGCAACGTCGGTGCAGGCATGACAGGCGGACTAGCTTACTTCTTGGATGAAGACGGCAGCTTCCCTGAGAAAGTTAATCCCGAAATCGTCAAGCTCCAGCGTGTACAAACCCCAGCCGGGGAACAACAGTTGAAGGACTTGATTGGGGCGCATAGCGATCGCACAGGCAGCCAAAAAGCAGCCCACATTCTCAATAACTGGTCTGAGTTCTTGCCCAAATTCTGGCAGGTTGTGCCACCATCCGAGGCAGACAGCCCAGAAGCAAGTCAGACTGCTGTTGAAGAAAAAGTGCTGAGTTCAGTTCAGTAGTTTTGAAAGAGATCTGAAAGCTCTATCTGTATGCAACGTGTAGGGGCGTAGCATTCGGGCAAAAATCCCCAATAATTCCGGGGACTATCTGCCGAAGGCTACGCCCTTACCGTAGGTATTCGCCAAATAACTTCTTTTCTCCTTCAGCAGCAAAGGTCAGACAGGCTCTAATATCTTCAGCAGTCAGTTCAGAGAAATCCTCTAAGATTTCTGATTCGGTCATACCGCCCGCCAGGTATTCCAGAATGTCAGATACCGTGATTCACATTCCTCGGACACAGGGCTTACCGTTGCGTTTACCAGATTCAATTGTGATGGTGTCGTGGTAATTCATAAACTGAGTGAATCAGAGCCATTTAGATAAATCTAAGCATTATGGAAGATTTTGTTCCAAAGGCATTGGAATCTAAGCGAGACATTTTTCTTGCAACAAAAATGCCGTTTGTACACATCGATCCATTTGAGACAAACGAATTCCTGTCCCCTTGGACTAGCAAATATTTAGGTACTCCCTACTTACCTAAAGAAGCCCAATATCCATACACGACTGATGGAAAATCATTAGCGTTTTTGGCACAAATTAATTTTTCAGAAATACCGAAACTGGAGGGTTATCCAACATCAGGAATTCTTCAATTTTTTATTTCAGATAACGATCTTTATGGTCTTGAGTTTAGCGCTCCTTACGATCCATCCGAACAGTTTAGATTGCAACAGCAACAGAATAAATTTCGGGTGGTTTATTACCCAGAAGTGATTGAAGATTTGAGCTTTCTCACGGACTCTTTTGACTTTCTACCAGAGTTTGAATTTCTCCCAGTGTATAAGCAATGTAGATTGGAGTTTTCATTGCGAGAAGAACTGGTTGGAATAAATGACTATAGATTTGCCAAATTATTTGGAGAAAATTTCTATCCCTTAAGCGAAGATGAGGAACCAGAAAATGATATGGATGATCAAGTTATATTTTCTTCCGGCAATAAAATAGGCGGTTATGCAGATTTTACTCAACAAGATATCCGTTTCCTAGCTCCATCAGAAGAAAATTGGTTGCTTCTCCTACAAATTAGCGACGCAAAAAATGCTGACATCATGTGGGGAGATGGAGGAATCGGTAATTTTTTCATTGAGGAAAAAGCTTTAGAAGCTCGTGATTTCTCCAGAGTTTTATACAACTGGGATTGCGGCTAGTGGGGTAAAGAACAAGTATCAGTTTAAGTTGACCCAGCAGTATGAGTTCCGGAGCGAGCAGTCCACCTTATCTTCCGTTTGCTGATGGGCAGTGGCGTATGCTGCCGGGGTTGAGATCGCTCGACTTACAAACCTGGATTGAGATTGACGAGCATTTCGAGCATGAGTTGGCGTTGAAAGAAACACTGCTGCGCCAGCACTACTCCGATGTGTTCGCCAGTTTGCCGGGAAGTGAACCCGGAGAGCAGGAAGCACTGGATTTGCTGGTGGCACACCTGTTAGAGCATTTTCCCAGCACTATCAGCAGGAGGGCGATCGCCTCCACAACTTAGCAACCGGACAAACCTGGCATCTCTCAGACTTCAAAGCCGCCCCGCTTGACCTTGCGGGGCGGTTGGTTCAGGAAGATTTTTGTCTGATGCACTCTGCCCCTGAAGGCTATGTGCTATCTGCAGCTTCCGTTTGTTTCCCATCTCGCTGGCTGTTAGCCGAAAAGATAGGGCGACCGATGGGACAAATCCATGCGCCAGTACCTGGCTATGCAGAGAAGCTGCGATCGCCCGTCAATCGATTCTTTGAGCAGATCAGGAGCGATCGCCCCGTCTGGCGTTTGAACTGGAGCATCGTAGACTCGCCCGACCTATTTCTTTTACAGAGCCGGGATGCTGCACCTAGCTTGAATGCTGCCAATGCAGGAGAAAAGCTCTGGATTCGGGTAGAGCGACAAACCCTACGACGGTTGCCTCAAAGCAGGAATATCCTGTTTACAATCCGCACCTATGTCTATTCCTTAAGGGTGCTTGAGACTGAGCCGACCGCAGCAAGAGGTTTAGCAGCTGCAATTCAACAGATTTCTCCTGAAATGCAGCAATACAAAACGCTGTTGCCCATTCGAGAAGTGCTGCTAAATTATTTGGCGGATACTATACAGAATCTTGATTAGAAGCATGGGTTACTGATCTTTGAAGTAACAAATTTTTGCTTGCGTTTTGACAAAACGCCATAGAATCTTAAAGAACACTGTTTGTCTAGAGAGTGAGCATTAGACATAGCAGTCTTAGAATGATCCGTAGGTGGGTGAGGAGTGAGCGTATATTCTGGAAGTGTAACGCTCACCAACTTTTCAAGCTGAGAATTGGAAAAGCTCCAATTTGCGATACGTGGTGAGTGGAGGAACGGGCGTTGTTGGGATTGATCAGAGGGCTAGTTCATCAGGCCAGCAAGATAAAACATTGCTTGCCAATACGTGAGCAGGGGTGGTCTCAATTAAGCTTGCTCAAGGCATTGGTACAGCGAGATCTAGAAGCTCGATATAAAGGATCGGTTCTGGGAAATGTTTGGCCGCTGTTAAACCAACTCTCCCAGCTACTCATCTACACTTACGTTTTTTCGATTGTTTTACGGGTCAAGCTAACCCTCAACGGCTTACCAGAAAATAACCTTACTTTTGGACTGTGGCTGTTTGCTGGACTGTTGCCCTGGATCGCTTTTACGAGCGGTTTGGTTCCGGCAGCAGGTTCAGTCGTAGCCCAAACAAATTTAGTTAAAAAAGTAGTATTTCCGCTGGTTCTGCTGCCTTTAGTTCCAGTTCTTTCAGCATTCATCGAAAGTACATTCGGGTTGATGGCGCTGATTATATTTGTGGCGGCAATCACCCAAACGGTACACGCTACTCTGTGGCTGTTGCCCTTAGTCTGGATGCCTCAATTGTTGCTAACTGCAGGGCTAGCCTACCTGACTGCAGGACTCACCGTATTTCTCCGGGACATTCCCCAGACGCTAGGAATTGTTTTAAACCTGTGGTTTTACGTTACCCCAATCGTTTACCCCGCAGAAATCATTCCCGAACGGTTTAGAAGCTTGGTGTTCTGGCTCAATCCGATGGCGGCGATCGCTGAAACCTACCGGGATCTTGTTCTAGTTGGCAAAGTTGCTCACTGGGGAGAATGGGGAGTTGCTACGGGAGCATCTTTAATAGCGTTTACTGGCGGCTTGTGGGTTTATAAGCGCTTGCGTCCAGCATTTGCTGATGTCCTTTAAGAATTGCTCAATAATGGTGTGATGAATGAGATCGCGATTTCGTTAGAGAACATCTCGAAGTGCTTCAAGCGCTACGCAAAGCCAGTAGATCGGCTAAAAGAAATTTTGCTGCCGCAAAAGAATCATGCCCAAATATTTTGGGCACTGCGGGATATCAACTTGAACGTGACAAGAGGCGAAGCCCTTGGAATCATCGGTCAAAATGGCTCCGGCAAAAGTACGTTACTTCAAATCATTGCTAAAACACTAACCCCAACCACAGGAGAAGTAGTTGTCAACGGACGGGTTTCTGCTCTACTAGAACTGGGTAGTGGTTTTAACCCCGAGTTTACAGGCAGGCAGAATGTATTTTTTAATGGGCAAATCTTAGGACTTAGTCAACAAGAAATTACAACCAAGCTTGATGAAATAATCAAATTCGCCGAGATTGGAGATTTTATAGAACAACCTGTAAAAACGTACTCTAGTGGAATGTTCGTCAGGTTGGCCTTTGCCGTTGCAGTCAGTGTGAACCCTGATATTTTAATCGTTGACGAGGCATTAGCAGTTGGCGATATTTATTTTCAGCAGAAATGTTTTGAAAGGATTCAAGAACTCAAAAAATTAGGGACAACTCTTTTATTCGTTTCTCACGACTCTACCGCAGTATACAAGCTGTGTGATAGAGCCATATTAATAGAGTCAGGAAAAGCTTTGCTGGATGGAAGTCCAAAACAAGTTATCGATTTGTATGAGGCCAAACTGCTTAAAAAGAGGGATACGCACTCTGAATCCGTTGAAATTCAGATAGTAGCAAAGCCTGACTCACCTGATCAGGAAACATCTTCTTCTGATCAGGTTTTAGAAGAAGTTATTATTCAATCTTCAGAAGTTTCCGTTAAGTTTGTACAACTTTTAGATGAAAACGGTCAAGTTGTTGATTCAGTAATTAGTGAAGAAGCTTTGCAGTTATCAATTGGATTATTATTTTTGCAGGGTTTTGATGATCTACATATCGGCTTTAAAGTTCGAGATAGAACTGGAGAAGTTATTTTCGAAACCAATACCTTCGCGATGAGGGAAAAGATTGGCAAAGTATACAACGGAACCTTCTTGGAGGTAATTTTTAGATTTCACGTTCCGTTGAGGGAGGGTGAATACACAATCTCATTGGGTGTCGCTGATGGTGGATTTGGAGAGGGTTTATTTAAGCGATCGCTAGTGTATGCTCATAACTCTGCCGCTTTCAACGTTTTAAGAAACAATGAGTCTATTCATTGGTCGGGTATTGTAAATCTCAATCCTTCTATTTCGATTAATAGCTCCGTTTATGTTTGAGTTAATCATTCAAAAAGCGCAACAGTCAGATTATGACTTCAGAGCAGGTGCTAATCCATCTGATCCGCTAGCACATCTTTTTGATGAGTGGGTTGATTATTACAAGCTGAAATGGGCGATCGCAGACGTATTAAAGCCCAACTCTATCTTAGAAATAGGCGTTCGATTCGGTTACTCAGCGCAAGCATTTCTATATGGAAACCCCAGCGCTAAATATATCGGCATTGATCTAGACTCAGACTCCTATGGAGGCGTAAAAGGAGCAATTAACTGGGCGAAAGAAGCAACCCAAAGCTTTGCTACTGACTTTATTATTGCTGATACACAAGCCCTAGATCATTTACCTGGCACCGTTTACGACCTGATTCATGTTGATGGGCAACAAGATGGAGACGGTTCCTTTCATGATCTAGAACTCGCTCTTAAACAAGGACGATACGTACTGGTAGACGGATATTTTTGGACAAGACAAAACTATGTAGCGATCAGCGATTTTCTGTTCCGGTACGCTAACCTAATAGATTTTTACGGTGTAATTCCTGGTTATGCAGGAGAATTATTGATTAAAGTTTCTCCTACTTATTTAAAGCAGGCTAGTAAAGAGAAAAGTTATAAGACTGATTCCAGCCTCGCTATCCGTCAGGCTTATACTGCTGATTATTACACTAAAGATTGCGGCGGATTTGATACCTATAGAAGAAATAAAGGCAAAAGATTAGAAGACCCAAGATTACAAGCGATCGCAACAATTTCTAGCTTAAAAACCAAAGGATATGCATTAGATATTGGCTGCGGACGGGGTGAATTAACTTACTGTTTTGCTCGTCAAGGATTTAAGGTTACTGCAATTGACTACTCAGCCGATGCGATTCAGTTAGCAGTAAAGTGCTTTGATGAATCTGAGCATTTACTAGCCAACGTTCAATTTCTCTGCAACGATGCTTGCACCGCTCCTCTACAGGCTCAGTACGATTTAGCAGTTGCCTCTGATGTGATTGAGCATTTGTCCTCCGATGAGGTAAACACGCTTTACCGAAGAGTAGCAAAGCATCTAAAGCCAGACGGTTTGTTTGTACTGCACACTTTTCCTAACCTCTGGTACTACAACTATGAATATCCAAGAAGAAGAAAGATAGCTGCTTCTGTGGGAGCCTATCTGCCACCACAACCTCGCACAGATTATGAGCTTCGGATGCACATTAATGAGCAATCTCCAAGAATACTTAGACAACAATTGTCAAAACATTTCAAACACGTGTTGCTTTGGTTTGGAGATGTCAGCAACCCTGGTGGAAGTTTGCTTAAGAAGTTTTCTATAAGAGAAATGCGTGCTGCTCATAGTTTGTTTGCGATCGCATCCCATCAACCTATTGATTTAGATCAGCTAAAGTCTCGATTGCAAATGGCTCCTTTGCCAGTTATTCAACCTTATGAAATCAAAATAGCGGTTAAGGATTTTCCTAAAAATGCCCTAGTCAAAAGTAAGTTCATCGCGACTGTAGAAATTACAAACAAGAGTCGTTCTGTTTTAAATAGCTGTGCTCCTAACCCAGTTCACCTCTCCTATCACTGGTTAGACAGTAAAGCGACCAAAAACGTAATCTTTGAAGGCGAGCGGACCAAGCTAATTCCACCTCTAAACAATAAAGAATCTCAGAAAGTTTTTGATCTTCTTTCCGCCCCAACAAATAAGCAGGTGTATGACTTGAAAGTTAGCGCACCATCAGAAGCAGGCAACTATGTACTTAGAATTACGTTAGTACAAGAGGGTGTTCGTTGGTTTGACCAGGAACCTATCGGATTGGCAGAAGATATTTCCATCTCAATTCATAACAACTAGTCAGTATGATTGAAGCTAATAATTCTAAAATTGACGTAAATGTTTTAATGCAAAAGGTACAGGAAGAAGTCGCTAAACGCCGTGATTTTAATCCTATAGAGGCAGCAGTTAGCAGCTTGAGCACTATTAACACTGCTAGTATCAGCCACGCAGAGGCTCAATTAAGCGTTGCTGAAACTTTTTCTGAAGTCCCCACAAAGTTTCCAGATAAATTTAATCGTTTTCCATTTACAATCCTCAAACCTCTACAAAAATTTGCTCTTAAGGTTTATGGTTTTCTATTTAAAAAGCAACGAGTAGTTAATTCCTCTTTAGCGCAAGCTCTCAAAGTTTCTCTTGACCTTAATCAGAGATTAAGCCAACAGGTTATAACTCTCCAAGCTCAGTTGCACAAGCTAGCAGACCAAGTAGATTCTATAGATAGGCAAACCGCAGATACTAGCATCAGTATGGATGAGCGGTTCTCAACAGTAGATAATCATCTCGCAGCTACAGATGAACGCTTCTCTGCTGTGGACGGGCGCTTTTCTACAGTAGATGGTCGTCTCACAGCTATGGATCAAAAGCTTTCTTCCACCAATGAATATTATGTGAGAAATGAAAGCTACATCAAGGACGATTTAACGCAGCAGAAGCGCCTGATCACCCTGTTTTTAGAAGAGGCAAGAAAACGTTTGCCAGAGCCCTTTGAGCAGGAGCAATTGCAGACTTTTGAGAATGAAGGGAAGCATCTGCTGGATGCATTCTATGTTGCTTTTGAAGATCATTTTCGAGGCAGCTATCAAGACATTTCTGATCGCCTAAAAGTTTATTTGCCGCTTCTAGAACAAGCAAAGTTAGATACAGCAAACTTTCCCATTTTAGACATCGGCTGTGGACGAGGAGAGTGGTTGGAATTGTTGCAGCAATCTGGCTACACGGCAACAGGGCTAGACATTAACAGAGTAATGTTAGATCGATGCCGCTCACGAGGACTAGAGGTAGTTGAAGCAGATGTAATAGCTTACTTAAAGTCTCTGCCTTCACAAAGCTTGTCAGCCATAACAGGTTTCCATATCATTGAACATTTACCAGTCATAGAATTACTCACCTTATTTCAAGAGATACTTAGGGTTTTGAAATCGGGCGGGTTAATTATCATGGAAACTCCCAATCCCCAGAATGTCCTAGTAGGAAGCAACAACTTTTATATGGACCCTACTCATCTCAATCCTTTACCTGGACCGCTAACTAAATTTATGCTTGAGAATGCTGGATATCAAGCCGTTAAAATTATGAACTTGAATGCTTATGCTGATTCGTTCAAAGTTAGCGGTTCAGAGATTGCGGATCGGTTCAATGATTATTTCTATGGTCCTCAAGATTACGCAGTCATTGGTTATAAGCCATGAAGCCTCTGTGCATTGTAACTCCCTGGTTTGGTAAAGACTTAAAAGGAGGAGCCGAGCAGCAAGCCTGGCAGGTAGCAACACGATTGGCAGCACAGGGCCATGCGGTCGAAGTGCTAACAACCTGCTGTCGCTCATTCTTAGACAATTGGACATCCAACTACTACAGACCCGGAGTGAGGCAAGAGCAAGGCGTAAAGGTTCGGCGTTTTCGAGTCAACCGCCGCAATGAAGAGGCTTTTGCTCGAGTAAACAGCTTAATGTTAAATCTGCCGTCTTCAGTCTTAAAACCCCAAGTTAATCCGGTCAATCCAGAAGATTCACTGATCTTTGCTTCTGAGAATATAAATTCAGCTAAATTACTAAATTTTTTGAAACGGAATAAAGACCAGTACCATGCTTTTCTGTTTCTTCCCTATCTTTATGGACCTGTTTTAAACGGGTTGCCCATCGTAGCAGATCGGGCTTTTTTACAGCCTTGTCTCCATGATGAAGTCTATGCATATTTACCTGAAGTTACTAATATCTTTCATCTAGCACGTGGGCTGCTGTTTATTAGCGAAGGAGAAGCTCAGCTAGCGACACAGCTTTATGGTCCAGGCATTACTCACAAAAGTTCTGTTGCAGGTGCAGGAATAGAAGCAGGTTCCAGCTTTGATGAAAGTCTTACCCATGTGGGTGGTTTTTCAGTTAAGCAGGAGCGGTTTGTGCTGTGTCTGGGGCGCCGTGATTCAGGAAAAAATACTGATTTATTAGTCAAAGCTTTTGCACATTTCAAACAAGAGAATCCTGCTTCTGATTTGAAGTTAGTCCTCGCGGGTCCAGGCAATCGGTCTTACAGCGGGTTAGCGCTAGATCTAATTGACTTAGGTTTAGTAGAGGAAAAAGAAAAGGAGTTGCTATTAGCAAACTGTCTGGCTTTATTTCAGCCTAGCCAGAATGAAAGCTACTCTCGTGTGATCATGGAGGCTTGGTTTTATAAACGACCCGTAGCAGCTCATAGGAATTGTTTGGCAACGGCGATCGCCGTTGAAAAAGCTCAAGGCGGTTGGCTAGCAGAAACTGAGCTAGAGTGGTCAGAACTATTTGACAAAGTTGATCAGATTGGCGAAGAACAGCTTACGAAATACGGGATCAAGGGACAGGCTTACGCCGAGGAAAATGCAGCTTGGGACAAAATTATTCAGCGTTACGAAATTGCTCTAAATTTGACTGAGCGCGCTGTTACTTCACCCCTTCAACTAAAGCCTAAAAAGCTGAAGGAAATTCATCAGTTACTACCTAATCTTGCCTACGGGGATGCGATTTCAAATCACGCAATCGAGATTCGCAACTATCTCCGTCAGTGCGGATACCGCTCAGAAATTTTTGTTCGCTATCTTGACCAAAAGGTTGCCCATGAAGCAACTGTATTCAGCCCAAAATATCTCGACAATCAAGCGGGGCTAATCTATCACCACTCGATTGGCTCAGAACTGACGGAGTATGCGATCGCCCATTCTGGACCTAAATGTTTGGTTTATCACAACATCACCCCCGCAGAGTTTTTCTTACCCTATCGTCCTGATGTCGCTAAACTCTTGGAGGATGGTAGAACCGAATTGAGGCAACTAGCTCAGCATTTTCCAGTATCAGTTGGAGATTCTACATTTAACGTAGAAGAACTGCTAGAAGTTGGGTTTGCTGAATCAGAAGTTTTACCAATCATTGTCAATCCTAAAAAATGGGATACGCCGCCAGATGCTGCTTTAATGCGACAGCTGCAAGATGGCAAAACCAATTTACTTTTTGTAGGTCGTATTGCCCCTAATAAACGACAAAATGATTTGATTGAAGCGTTTGCCCATTACTTAACGTTTGATCAAGAAGCCCGTTTAATTCTGTTGGGTGGATACGGCTTGACTGACCCATACTATTTTCATCTGATCAATCTAATCGACAAACTAAATCTAGCGAATCATGTTTTACTCCCAGGGCTAGTTACAGAAGCGCAGCTATTAGCTTATTACCGAACGGCTCACGTGTTTTGGTCGATGAGTGAGCATGAAGGATTTTGTGTGCCACTTGTTGAAGCGATGTGGTTTGATACTCCAATTCTTGCCTACAAAAGCAGTGCTGTTCCTGAAACATTGGGTTCAGCAGGATTAATTTTCAACAGTAAAAATGATTTAGTTCAAGTAGCCGCCCTAGCAAAACTACTGGTAAAAGATAAAGAATTAAAGTCTAACGTAATCAAAGCACAGCGCCAACGACGAAATGATTTTCTAACAGAGTTAGGGCACGGTAAGTTAGATAATTTGATTTTAAAGATGGAAAATGTATCTGTATGACTCGCTATAGCAATGCTTTCTCTAAGCTATTCGATAGGTTTAGTAGAAAGGCCCAAAAATCTTTAGATATTAAGCCTCACGAACTTTTTCCACTTAATCCAGAATTGCCTCTGCCAACAGGTATCTCTGAAAGCGAACTATTTGATTTTCTTAAATCTGTTTTAGTTGAGGACGCACCTCCGCAGGAAATGGCAGATTATTGCCAGTATGATTTTCGCAGATTTGTCTATACCTATGGACTAGCAAGAGATTTGACTGGGAAAGGGCTTGAGCTAGGTTCAAATCCTTATTTCACGACAATGCTGCTAAAGGAATTTACGCAAATAGATTTATCTTTAGCTAATTATTTCAACTCTGAATTAGGCAGCACTGTTGAGCAGGGAGTGTCGTATCAAAAACCTGGCTCAAAGGAGAATTCGTCAATCAAACTTAAATCAAGCCAATTTAACATTGAGGAGGAGGAATTTCCTTTTGAAGATGAGGAGTTCGACGTAGTTTTTTTCTGTGAAATTATAGAGCACCTACTTATTAACCCGATTGCTGCTCTTAAAGAAATTAAGAGAATTTTGAAGCTAGGCGGAGCATTAATTCTAACCACGCCGAATGTGAGTAGATTAGAAAATGTCGCCAAAATGATTGCCGGAGGAAATATCTATGATCCCTACTCCGGTTATGGACCCTATGGCAGACACAATCGTGAATACAACAAACACGAACTTTATCTTTTGCTAACCTACTTGGGGTTTGACATTGATGCAATGTTTACGGCTGACGTACATTTAAACAACGCTAACGGTTATGCACCGATCGCTGACTTTTCAGCACTGCTTAAAAAGCGAGAACAAGATTTAGGACAGTATATCTTTGTCAGAGCCTTAAATGTTAGAGAGGCAGGTCATAAGAAGCCTGCTTTTCTATATAGAAGTTATCCTGCTGATGAGCTAGAGTGATGCCTAGAGTTGCTTTTGTAGTTCAACGTTGCGGTTTGGAGGTAAATGGTGGCGCAGAAGTCCTTTGCCTCAAAATTGCACAGTATATGTCCGAGCATTGGGATTTGGAGATATTGACAACCTGTGCATTAGATTATGTCACTTGGGAAAATTATTACCCACCAGGAATAGAAGAAGTTTCAGGAGTTAAAATACGTCGCTTTTGGGTAGAAAAACAGCGAGATATTGACGAGTTTAATCATTTATCTAAAAAAATCTACCCTCGCCTTGAGACGGCTTCGATTGAGGAGCAGGAGGACTGGATGTGTTCTCAGGGTCCGTGGGCACCGGATCTGACTGCTTATGTCGAACAACATCAACATGAGTATGACGTGTTCATATTTTTTACCTATCTGTATGCAACAACTTATTTCGTTCTGCCGCTAGTTGCTGAGAAAGCTTACCTTGAACCATTAGCTCATGATGAATGGACGATTTACATGAGTATGTGGAACAGCTTCTTTCAAAAGCCGCGTGGTTTTATTTTCAATACGGTGGAGGAACAACGCTTTCTTAAAACTCGTTTTCCAGATGTCGATCTAGAGGGGGCGATCGCCGGAATAGCTGTAGAACCCCCAGAAACTTTTAGCGCAACCCAGTTCAGACAGCAATACAAAATTGATGAACCCTTTCTGCTGTATATGGGTAGGATTGATCCTTCCAAAGGCTGCGAAGAACTGTTTAACTATTTCATCTCGTTACGTAAACAAGAACCTGGGTCAAGAAAACTGGTTCTGTTAGGCAAACCAACCATGCCAATCCCCAAACATCCAGATATCGTAGCGCTTGGTTTCGTAGATGAACAGACAAAATGGGATGCTCTAGCAGCTTGCGACATATTAGTGATGCCTTCACCCTATGAAAGTCTTTCTATCGTGTTACTAGAAGCTTGGGCAGTAGGAAAGCCCGTTTTGGTAAATGGCAAATGTGATGTGTTGCTGGGTCAATGTCAAAGGTCTCAGGGCGGTCTCTGGTACAACAATATCAACGAATTTCAAGTAGCGGTAGAAACGATGAACCATCGAGTTAGAAGACTACTAGGAGCACAGGGGAAATCCTTTGTAGAAGCTAACTATGTTTGGTCTGAGATTCAGAGACTATATCTAAGTCTGTTTTCTGACAATACAAGTACTACCAATCAGCTTTCTACGTCTGAGAATGCAGAAAATCTAACAATTTAAACTTTAGTATGATCTCCATAATTCTCTAATTCAAACTTGAGATTCACCAAGTTGTGCTGTATTGTTGTTTTGTCAATTTTTGTAAGTCTCTGGTTCATCAAGTAGACCATCAAACATAGCTCACATATCAGTTGAAGCCTTGGTAGAAGCAGAGGAATGGCGCGAATAGTAAAACTTTAAGGTAGCATCTTGAGATTAAGCTCAAAGAACATGACACAATCTAAAGTTGAATAAATTCAGCAACCGTCACCAAGTCGTTCAGGCTGTTTTATTTTGTAACAAATAGCACGTAAACCCAGTGACTATACTTACGCAAATCCCTGATATTAGCATTGTTGTTCCCGCTTTTAACGAAGAGCAAACATTAGAAGCTTTGCTCGATCGCATCGTAAATGTCACAGAGCAAATTCCTGACCAAAAATTTGAAGTGATCTTTATTGATGACGGTAGTACTGATCGTTCGTGGGCTATCCTTCAGAGTCTTGCTGCCAAGGAGTCATGGGTACGCTGCTTTCGACTGCGTCGTAACTTTGGTAAAGCTGCTGCCCTATCAATAGGAGCTAGCATGGCAAGGGGTGACATCCTGATCACAATGGATGCAGACTTACAGGATGACCCTAAAGAGATACCGCGATTCTTAGAGAAGCTGAAAGAGGGATATGATCTAGTTTCTGGTTGGAAAAGAAATCGCAAAGACCCTTTATCCAAAACGCTCCCTTCAAAAATTTTCAATACAGCTATTTGTTTAGTCAGTGATGTAAAACTGCGGGATTTTAACTGTGGTTTCAAGGCAGCACGAAAAGAAGTCTACCAAAACATTTCCCTGTACGGCGAGCTGCACCGCTACATTCCTTTGCTAGCTCACAACCTAGGTTACAGAGTAGGTGAGATTCCTGTTCTTCATCACCCCCGAGCCGCAGGAAAGTCTAAATACGGGTTAGAAAGGTATGCACGTGGCTTCCTTGACCTGCTAACAGTGCTAACCATTACGCGATACGGTCGTCGTCCAGGACATCTGTTTGGGGGAGTAGGACTAATTAGCGGTATGGCTGGTTTCCTAATCTTAAGCTATCTCACAGGAGTATGGGTCTTTACCAGTGAGGCGATTGGAGGACGACCACTGCTTCTACTTGGAATTATGTTAGAGATTCTGTCGGCACAATTGCTCTCTCTGGGAATGTTGGCAGAGCTAGTTTTAAACTGTAGTCCATCGCAACCAACGCATCTGCTCATAGCCGATAGCAGTGACATTTCCACTGCTTACAATAAGGAGAAGAGCTATTTATGAAACCGGACGTTTTCAAGCAGTATCAAGCAGAGAGTGAAAATTGGTTAAAGCGTGGTCGTCGCAGCCTGCTCCGCACTTTGCTTGAAGAAGCGGGCGGAACCACTGGAATTACAAAACCCCTCGATATTTTGGAAGTGGGGGCAGGGGTAGGTCAAAACATACCAACCTTACAAGAATTTGGTCAGGTAGAGGTCGTTGAGGTTAGTGATATTGGTCTTGCTGCATTAAAAGACATTCCCAATATCAATCGAATTTATAGCACCCCTATTCCCTTTAACTTAAACAAAAGCTACGACATCATTTGTGCTTTGGATGTTGTAGAACACATTGAAGACGATAAAACTGCTGTTAAATGGCTCGTCGATCGCCTGAAACCAGGTGGTTACCTAATTACAACAGTACCCGCCTATCAGTGGCTATTTTCAGACCACGATATTGCTCTAGGACATTACAGGCGCTATACACAAAGAACCTTTAATCGCATTCTTCCTGCCGAACTGACTGTTCTTAAAAGCGGTTATTTCAACAGCGTGTTGTTTCTGCTTGCTGCAGCAATTCGTCTCGTCAAACGACTGACCAAAAGCATCCTTCCATCTAGAAAAGGATTCACTGAGCTTAAGAAAGAAAGCTCTACTGTTCCAGGTTGGGTTGACTCAGCTTTTGGGAATTTCCTATTGGTTGAAACCAAAATAATAGAGGGAAAGCCGATATTTCCGTTTGGCTTATCAGTATTTTGTTTAGCCCAGAAAGTTAGTAATTAGCAGTTCAAAATACCTTTAATGGTTTAGGCTCTACGGTTATGAGAATAAAGCTTGATAGAGTTAAGATATCTCAGTACTTCTTCAACTCTCGCACCGAGGTGGCAATATATCTAGCCACTTTGGTTTCCTCTTGTGTCTTATTATTCATTTTTCTAGATTTGGGCAATTCAACACTATCAGTCCCATTTAACTATGCTGGTGACGCTCTATATAAAGGCAATGAAGTAAGAACCATGATAGACACGGGATGGCTTTTTCATAATCCATCTCTTGGTGCTCCCTTTAGCTACAACAGGCTCGATTTTCCAAGATTTGATTCTCTCAATTACTTAATCATGAAGGTCTTTTTGATCTTCACCAAAGACTACGCTACAGTTCTCAATTTATATTATTTACTATCATTTATACTCTGCGCCTTAAGTGCTTTATTTGTCATGAAGCACTTTAAATTATCTAACTTTATTGCTTTCTACGGCTCAATTCTCTTTGCATTTCTTCCCTACCCCTTTTATCGAGGAATACCACATTTTTCAAATGCAGCCTATTACATGATACCGCTGTCCGTAATGGTTTTGCTTTGGACAGCTTTAGGTTTATTTTTTAAGGATGGCAAGATTTCTAAGAAATATCTTCTAGCTGCATTTCTGATATCATTTCTTACTTCGCTTCAAATGCCATATAACGGCTTCTTTATGGCTGTCCTTACACCTGCTGCTGGTTTGTCTGGATTCTTGAAAACCAAGAATTTCCGAGCAATCCTTATAGCTCTTTTCATTTGGTTTTCGATCGCAAGTGCCTTTACAGTCGAACAAATACCCAGACTTCAATATCAAGCGGTTCATGGCGTTAATGCTAGCGTTGCCAAACGTTCTATTACAGAAGTAGAGCTCTATTCAGTCAGGTTATCCCAACTTCTCTTGCCTCACTTTAAGCACAGGGTTGACGAAATTGCTGATGTAAAAGATAGGTTTGATGATACCTTTTTGCACACTAATGAAAACAAAACCTCATATCTTGGTCTTTGGGGAGCAATGGGATTTTTGTTTCTCCTATTCTTTGTTATTTTCTCTAGAGTAGAGAAACTCGAATCCACGTACTTCCGAAACATCTCTGCCTCATCAATTTTAGCTTCACTAAGTGCGCTCAACATAGTTGCCTTCTCATATGCAACTTTTGCTGGCTTTAGCGCAATGTTTGCCTTTTTTGTAGAGCCTAAAATCCGAGCTACAAACCGAATATCGGTCTACATAGCATTCCTCTCCATATTCGCGCTTTGCATAGTTCTAGATACTGTCAGACATAGCTTTAAGCCAAAAAGAAAGTTTTTTATCAATATATTTCTGACCGTTGTTTTCTTCATTAGTCTTCTGGATCAGACTTCTCCAAAGTTAATTCCTAAGTACGATGCGATTCAAGAGAATTATGAGCACGACAGACAATACTTTGGCTTGCTAGAAGAGCGGTTGCCTGACAATGCTGCTGTTTATCAAATGCCTTACGCCTTCTACCCAGAACGCGGACCCATCAACAAAATGACGGATTATGAGCACCTAAAAGCGTACTTTCATACGTCTAGTTTGAGATGGAGCTATGGCTCTGCTAGAGGACGGCAAGGATATTACTGGAATATGGATTTGGCAGAGCGTTCTCCGACTGAGCTAGTTCAAAGGCTACAAAACTTTGGTTTTTCAGCAATCTATATTAATAGACTTGGTTTTGAAGATCGTGCAGAAACGGTCATTCAAGAGCTATCAAACCTGCTGCAACAAGAACCTTTGATTAGCGAGAATGAGCGATACGCAACTTTCTTCCTACCCGATTCGGATGTTGCCAACCCGCCCTACCTGGCTGAGCCTTACAAGCTTGGAGACACAATCAGTTTTTCTGCAAATGCCCATCCTATGGTCTTCTACTCGTTAGGCTGGGCTAAGCCAGAGGACTGGGGAACCTGGACCCTTGGGAAAGATGCCCGGTTGGTTATGCAAGTTGACGGTTCACCAACTTCTAATACGGTAGAGCTTTCAGCTATCGCTCAGGCTTTTGTTAATGAGGAGCATCCCGAGCTTGATGTAGAGGTGATTGTCAATGGAGAGCAGGTTGACCAATGGGAGTTTGTTTATGGGGAGAGTGCAGGTGGTGGACGAAGAGCTGTTATTCCAGCGGATCTAGTTGCCAAGCAAAATCCCCTAGAGATTGTTTTCAAGATTCCTAATGCCAAATCTCCTGCCGAACTAGGTCTTTCTAGTGATGGACGTGTACTTGGTCTTGGAATACATGAACTGCGCTTGGACAATGTCAGCAGTCCTT
This sequence comes from Leptolyngbya sp. FACHB-541, assembly GCF_014695875.1. NCBI lineage: Bacteria > Bacillati > Cyanobacteriota > Cyanophyceae > Leptolyngbyales > Leptolyngbyaceae > Leptolyngbya > Leptolyngbya sp. FACHB-541. The sequence continues at coordinate 155,023 of NZ_JACJPC010000110.1, forward strand.
TGTAGGAGGTTCAGAGTTAGTGTCAGATATGCCAGCTAATAATCTTGTCTCAGGAATAGCAACAGCAGTTAAGCAAGGCTACGTCCTGCTCCTTAGAGGATTACGTAGCCTTGCCAAAAGCATAGGTTTGTTAGGAGTATTAGAAGCTCGTAAGAACAACCGCACCCTGTTCTGGCTTCGTAGTTTATTTGCCATTTATGATATGGACGATATGATACGTCTGGGTGTGCCCTGGTGGACTTTCTCGTCCATTGATTTGGTTGAACGTTTTCTAGCAAATGTGCCGCAAGCACGCGTATTTGAATACGGGGCTGGAGCAAGCACGCTCTGGTTGGCTCAACGTGCTGGTACGGTATATTTTCTTGAACATGATGCTGTGTACAAAAAGAGCCTCGATCGCTACACTGCTGGTTTAGCAAATGCCAAGGGCTTTTTGGAGGTTCCGGTTCCAAATAAATCACCAGAACCTTTCACGTCAAGTCGCTCAGATATGCAGGGTATGAGCTTCAGGAACTATGTCAAACATCTTGACGCTGTAGATGGTCTGTTTGACCTGATTATCATTGATGGTCGCTGTCGGGAGCGATGCCTAGAACAGGCTTTGCCACGTCTTAAAGAAACTGGGTGTATTGTATTTGACAATAGCGGTAGAAAGCGTTATCGCAGAGTTATTGAACAACTGAATTATCCTATGATCGAAACTCGCGGATTAACGCCCTCTTTACCTTATCCAGGCCAGACTACTTTAATCTTTAAATCGGTGGAAGTACGAAATAAGCTTCAAGCTAAGTGAAAAAAGCTGTTTACCTGGTTGGTTATCTAGTAGTTGGACTATCACTGTTTTTTCTTCTGAGAAACCTGGTAGTTAACTTGAAAGATATTCCTGGCTTTGAATTTACTTACCAAGCCGTTCTAGCGTTAGTTATATCTACGCTTCTTTGTGCTGGTACAGTTGCGATTTTAAGTTTGGCTTGGAGCCTCTTAATTAGAGGAGGTAATGTCTATTTGACGGTTAGACAAGCTTACGTGATTATGGCTCAATCCCAGATTGGCAGATACTTACCTGGAAATATTTGGCACTATGCGGGGCGGGTCGCTTTAGGTCGCCGATATGGAGTTTCTGCTGAAGCGACTCTTCTCAGCACCAGCATGGAAACTGTCATGATCTTTGGAATGGGCCTCATCATATCGGCAACTGGGTTGCTATTCAGTAAGCAGTTTTTCCCAGATATTAAAATAGACTTTTACACAAGAAATCTTGCTGCACCGATCGCCTTAGTCATTGCTGTATTGGCAGTAATTGGACTGGCAATTACCACTGTATTTGTTGTTTCCAAACCTGTTTGGACATCTGCCAAAAATTGGATTAAAAAACGCTTGCCCTACATTCACGTAGGACGTATTGGTGTATCAGGGCTTCTCTACATTTCAATATTTCTTATATTTGGAAGTGTTGTTTGGCTTCTATTAAACTTAATTTGGCAAGTAGAAGCTGGAATATCCTGGTATCAATTTGTTTGGAGTTTTTCGATAGCCTGGGTAGCCGGCTTTGTGACTCCGGGTGCCCCAGGAGGTATAGGTGTTAGAGAAGCGATCCTGGTTACGTTGTATTCCCCAGTATTGGGAGAAGGATTAGCGTTAGGTTTGTCGCTCATGCTAAGGGTGCTAACGAGTTTAGGAGACCTGGTTGCATTTGGTCTAGCCTACTATCTCAGTCAAACTCAAAATTTGAAATCTCTAAGATAACCCCATGACAAAGAAAGCCTTAATCACCGGATTAACTGGACAAGACGGTTCTTATCTCGCTGAACTTTTGTTAGAGAAAGGCTATGAGGTGTACGGGTTGGTGCGTCGATCCAGTTCTGGTAATGTTGGGCGGATTGGTCATCTTTCTGATCGAATTCAAATTGTTTCGGGTGACCTTCTAGATCAGTTTTCTTTGATGGATGCGATCGCCAGCGCCCAACCGGATGAGATTTATAATCTTGCTTCCCAGAGCTATGTCCCAATTTCTTGGACACAACCCGCCCTCACAGCCGAGTATACGGCGATCGGGGTTTCTCGACTTTTAGAAGCGATTCGTCGCGGTAAACCTGATGCCAGACTTTACCAAGCCTCTAGTAGTGAAGTCTTTGGACAACCTGACGAATCTCCTCAAAATGAGCGTACTGCCTTTCGGCCTCGCAACCCTTATGGTGTTGCCAAAGCCTATGCCCACTGGATGACGATCAACTACCGTCAACAGTACAACCTCTATGCCTGCTGCGGGATCACTTATACCCATGATTCCCCCCGACGGGGAACAGAATTTGTGTTTCGCAAGATTACTAATGGAGCTGCCAGAATTAAGCTGGGTCTGGACAACGAGTTGAAATTAGGAAATCTAGATGCCCGTCGAGATTGGTGTTATGCCAAAGACGCGGTATATGCAATGTGGTTGATGCTGCAACAAGAGCAACCCGACGATTACATTATCGCTAGCGGCGAAGCTCGTTCTGTCAAAGAGCTAGTTGAATGTGCGTTTAATTGTGTCGGCTTGAACTGGCAGGATTATGTCTCTGTTGATCCTGCTTTTTATCGCCCTGATGAAGTAGTGCAGTTAGTCGGTTCTACTGATAAGATTCAGAAAAGTTTGGGTTGGAAGCCTGGTCACTCTTTTGAGCAATTAGTCGAATTGATGGTTGATTACGACCTCAAGCAATTGAGCGACGGCTAACTGTGAAATAGAAATAGGAGATTTGCTTAGAAATGAAACTCAGAAATAGGTTCTTCGGGTTTCATTTCTAAGCAGAAATTAGACTAGAAGTGCGCGGTAAATAAGCAAGATAGCACTTAAATCATTGTCTATGCCTGTACTAGTAGCAAGGTGATCGGTGTACTCAAAGTATATATTTGATGTTAAAAGTTGTAGTTGATGCGACTCCGTTGCTTCCAAAACCTAGTGGTGTTGGCTTTTATGTCGCCAATCTGATTCAGGCACTTCATGCATTACAGGACCAAGAAAACTTTCAGTTAGGAATTGCTTACCAGCCAAGTCTCAAGAATTGGTTTCGCGGAAATCTTAGATTCCCTGATTCAATTCAGCAATATCCTAATCTTCATTTGATACCGTTGCCTGTTAGAGTTCTTAATCTATTAGCAACCGTTCCAAATCCACTTTTGTCTTATTTTGAGCAATCTTTTGAGCTACCGGATATTGTTCATGGCACTAATTACGCTGTGTATCCGTGCCAAAAGAGTTTGAGGGTAATGAGCATTTATGATCTGACATTTATCAAGTACCCAAACTATGTCAACGCAATTGTCAGAAGCTATGCCTCACGTATTCAGCAATGTCTTAGATGGACTGACCTAGTTTTGACAATTTCGGAAAGTTCTAAGCAGGATATTGTTGAGCATTTGAATATTAGCCCTAGCCGGGTTCAAGTTACACCCCTAGCGAGCCGCTATCACACAAATTATCTATCAGAAGAAATGGTTGAGAAGCTTAGCCATTCTATCAACTATGACTTTTCAAAACCCTATATTCTTTTTGTTAGCACGATTGAACCTAGAAAGAATATCAATGTTTTAATCGGGGCATTCAATCTACTTAAGCAGAAACACAAAATCGAGCACCACTTAATTTTAATTGGGCAAAAAGGTTGGCATTATAAACCAATTTTTGCAGAGATTGAGCGATCGCCCTGGAACCACTGCATCCATCATCTCAACTATTTGTCTGATGAGTTGGTTGCCTTGTTTTATTCAAAAGCAGATGTTTTTGTGTACCCATCCCACTACGAGGGATTTGGTCTACCAGTATTAGAAGCTATGACCTTAGAAACTCCCGTTATAACTTCTAATACGTCGTCGCTGCCCGAAGTTGCAGGAGATGCAGCGCTTTTAGTTGATCCAAACGATGTTGCAGACATAGCTAATGCCATCTTGCGCGTCGTGGGCGATCGCACCCTACGTCAAGAACTGATTCGAAAAGGCAAAGAGCAAGCAAAGCTATATTCCTGGGAGAGAACTGCTCATGAAACCCTCAGAGCTTATCGTTCGCTTCTGGTATAAATCCCTGGTGTTGCCTTAGATCGAGGCTTCAGGCAGAATCAGCATTGCATCTCCAAATGAGTAGAAGCGGTAATTTTGGGCGATCGCCTCTTGATAGAGCGCTAGCAGTCGCTTGCGCCCAATCAAAGCACTGACCAGCATCAGTAAGCTGGACTTAGGCAAATGGAAATTGGTGATTAGCCCTTGCACCACTCGCCACTGGTAGCCAGGGTAAATAAAGAGGTCAACCTTGCCACGATAGGGCTGAAGCGTTCCTGTTTGGGCTGCGCCTTCTAGAGCACGGGTAACGGTGGTGCCGACTGCAAAGATACGTCCCCCTTGAGCTTGGGTTTGGCGAATTTTTTCCACCGTTTCGGGGGGAACTTCTACCCACTCTCCGTGCATCTGATGGGTGGTGATGTTATCTGTTTCCACCGGGCGGAAAGTTCCTACCCCAACGTGCAGGGTGATAAATGCCTGGTCAATTCCTTTTGCTTTGAGTTGAGCGAGCAATTCTGGCGTGAAGTGTAGCCCTGCGGTAGGGGCAGCAACGGCACCAGGGCGATCGCTATACACCGTTTGGTATTGCTCTGGAGCGGCTTCAGATCCAGTAATGTAGGGCGGCAAAGGCACTTGGCCCAACTGCTCCAGCACTTCGTAAAGAGACTGTCCTTCCGGTAGGTTAAATTGAATAATTCGTCCACCAGTTGGCTCATCAGTTGACAGGATCTCGGCAGCTAATGGTAAACCGGACTGGACTGGTAGATCGGACTGAACTGGTAAACCGGGCTGAACAGCGCTTTCCTCCCATCCTCCAAACAGAATTTGTGCCCCTGGTTTCAGCCGTCTACCAGGTTTGACGAGGGCTAACCAACGATTGGGCTGCTGTTCTTCTAGCAGTAAAACCTCGACCTCAGCGCCTCCTGGCTTACGCCCGTAGAGACGAGCGGGAATTACGCGGGTGTTGTTGAGTACCAAGAGGTCGCCGGGTTGGAGCAAATTCGGTAAATCTCGAAAGATACTGTGCTGGTGCGTGACACTTGACGAAACGACAAGCAGTCGGGCACTGTCTCTAGGAACGACAGGATTTTGAGCAATTTGCTGCTCGGGTAACCGGTAATCATATGCAGCCAACAGCCAATCTGATTGATCGAGAGGAATGGAGGGCGATCGCTTCCAGTTTTGTTCGTCCGTTGTCTTGCTCATCATTCTGCTTGAAATTTTCTGCTTGAAATTCTGCTTGAAATTTAGTATCTACGGTAAAGCCTGCCCTGTTTTCAGTTTGCTTTTAGTCTTCCGCTTCGTCAGATTGGGTGAACCTCCCTACTCCAGTCCGGGGATTATTCCCCTATTGGTTATCCGTGATTCCATTCAGAATATAGATGTAGCATTTGCCCGGACATCCAAACCTTATGGAATATCTCTATTACCTTGCAAATGCCAGCCTGACGTTGAGAGTTGTCGAACACCTCCACACTTCACCCTGGCTTCCAGTCCGTTTCATGACTGTGATCCACCAGATTGACGGCTGGGTAGTTAAGGTAAAACTCACTCACAACCTGGATGCACAGCAGCACGGAGATTTCCGCGCTTTCCTAAACGAACTGGGTATCCCCTATGAGCCTGAAATTCGCGTGAAAATGGCTCTTTGGGGACTAGAAACGGGACAGTCTCCAATTGACGTAATGCATCGCTATCAGGTTGCTGTTGTCTCTCATGGCAATCCTGACCGCGACGAAATTGAGGAATTTCGCAAGCAGTTCGTTCATGGCCTCGGCTACTGTCCAGAAACTTTGGCTTAAGCTGGCAACCACTTACAGCCTAATCTGAATTACCAGGAGCGCAGCATTGCTGCGCTCCTTTTTTAGGTTATTTCTGTTCTAGGTTACTTTAAAGTTGATTAAATCAGGTGCAATAACTAAACCGCTGCCAATGTTTCGGCTTGGCGACGAGGAATGTCATAAGTGAAAAAGTCATGAGCCATGGTCGTATGGGGAAAGATTGCCTGAGCTTCAGACAGCAGATCGGTGAGGGCGATCGCATTTCCCGGTGCATAGCGCGGGCTAAAGTGAGTCATAATCAGCTTCTTGGCTCCCGCTGCAAGAGCCACCTGAGCCGCCATCGTAGAAGTAGAATGAAGCCGCTGGTAAGCTAACTCAGCATCCTGATGGGCAAACGTCGCTTCATGCACTAGCACGTCTGCATCTTGCGCTAGCTCTACCGAATTTTCACAGAAAATCGTATCGGTGCAATAGACAAACTTACGTCCAATCTGAGTTTCGCCACATAGATCAGCCCCATTAATTTTGCGCCCATCTGCTAAGGTAATCACCTCTCCTCGCTTGAGCTTGCCATACAGTGGACCTGAAGGAATGCCTAACGCAGTAGCTTGCTCTACGTCAAACCGTCCTGCTTTATCTTTTTCCGAAACGCGGTAGCCAAAAGCAGGCACCCGATGTGTCAAAGGGCTACAGCTTACGGTAAATTCCTCATCCTCAAATACAACTCCGGGCTGTACGGTGTGGACTTTTACCGGATAGGAAAAATGGGTCTGAGAATAGCGCCCACAGGCTCGCAGGTACTCATTCAGGTGAGGTGGTCCGTAAACATCGATCCGAGTGGGATTACCCGCCAACCCACAGCTTGCCAGCAGCCCCATCAAGCCGTAGATGTGGTCCCCGTGCATGTGAGTGACAAAGATGCGCGTGATCTGGCTAATCTTGACATCACTACGGAGAATTTGGTGCTGAGTGCCTTCGCCACAGTCAAATAGCCAGGTTTCTGCTCGTTGCGGCAGTCGCAGAGCAATGCTGGAAACGTTGCGCGATCGCGTCGGCACACCCGAACTAGTTCCAAGAAAAGTTATCTGCAAGATGGGTCAACCTGATTTTTGGCACAAATGCTTTGCACGAATCTTCTGCACAAATCTATAGTGACATAGGATGCAAATTCATCGCTGTGAACTTCCTAGATTCAAAAATACCGAAACGTTCAGCCGCAGTTAGAACCTCAAATTCAAGAATTTAAGAGGATTCCGGTGAGTTGTAACTAAGTGATGAATGATGCAAACAGTTACAGCCCATGCTGGACAAAGACTACAGACAAACGCTCGCACTACAGGTGTTTCGACGCTTCGTTGAATTGGTATGAGTTCTAAAAGTGACTAGAATTTGATCTAAATTACGGTCTAAATCCAGTTCAAATTGGTCTATATTGGGCAGGGTTATTGCTTCGTGCCAATCTTCCCCTGTCATTTGTGAATCCCTGAGTCCACTGCAAACTTATCTTTATCTCAGTGTTAGGAGTCCGCAAGTTATGACATCTGGATGCTATGCCAAATCTCGCTGGTTTCGGCTTCAGCAATTCACTCGTTTTACTAAACACTCCTGGTGGTTTTCGCTGCTGCTGTGGTTGGTGGCGATCGCTCCCGCGTATGCCCAGCGCTTAGAAATGCGCGTTGCTGTTGAGCAAGGGGTGTCCCAGGTGCAAGTCGGCAGCTCAACAGATGCTGTCGTGCGTGACGGCTCAGGTCAAGTCTTAGCAAACATTCCAGCAATGAATGCGAAGGTAGCTGAGTCCGAGGCAGGGAGAGTGGCGATCGACGATTGGCAGTCAAGCCAAATCTGGATCGAACCCAGTGAAGGCGGAGCCGTCTGGATTGGCGACAAATGGTATCGCGGACGCACCCTGGTTGTCCCTACAGGAAATGGGCTGACAGCCGTCAACTACGTCGATTTAGAACATTACCTTTACAGCGTCGTTGGTGCTGAAATGCCCACTAGTTGGCCCATCGAGTCGCTCAAGGCACAGGCGGTTGCTGCCAGATCCTATGCGCTTTTCCAGCGTCAGACGGGTGCCAACGAGGTGTTTGATGTCGGTGACACTCAAGCTTGGCAGGTCTATGGCGGCTTAGGCGAAGAAACAGCTAGCACCCAAACTGCTGTAGACCAAACTCAGGGTCAGGTGCTGACCTACAACGGGCAAATCATCAATGCCGTTTTTCACTCTTCATCAGGTGGACACACTGAAGATGTGGAGCAGGTTTGGGTCAGTCCACTGGCTTATCTGCGCGGCGTTCCTGACTTTGATCAATATTCTCCTGACAGACAATGGGTTGAAAACTTCTCCGCGTCCGACTTACAGCAACGGATTTCCGGCGTAGGCAATATCGTTTCCTTTACTCCAGAGGAATATACTCGTCCTGGTGGTCGCGTCAGAAGAATGCGAGTTGTTGGGGAGTCAGGAAGCCGCATTATGACAGGCGATGAAATTCGCCGCGCTTTAGGACTGAAAAGTACTTTATTCGCAATTACACCGCAGTTTGAGCCGGTCGCCAGCGCGGGCGAAACTGTGCCTTCTCGTCCAGTTAGCTTCCAGGTCGTCGGCGGTGGCTTTGGTCATGGAGTCGGCATGAGCCAGTGGGGAGCTTACGGTATGGCGATGCAGGGACAAAACTATCAGCAAATTGTTCGCCATTACTACACGGGCGCAATTTTGTCTCAGATCGAGGTTCGCTAACTGGTTATTCAGTTAAGAGAAAGCAGTGAGGACAGGGCTTAAGCCCTGTCCTCACTGCTTTCTTTTGATCTGTACGATGGCTCTGGGACTCTTAAAAGCCTTGCTCTAACCTGCGCCGCCACTCGGCGTCAACTTTGTCAGGGTTAGAGGCTTCCTGCTCAAGTAGGTCTTGCTCAGTGGTGTATGCCAGGTTATCAGCACTGATCACGGTTTCAGCAGCAAACTGTTTGGCATAAGCGATTTTGCTTTGGAGTTCAGGGGTTGCCTGACTTAGCAGCATGGCGTGCTCTTGGCGCTGGCGGTTGCGAGCTTCAACTTTTTGGTTTCGCCATTTAACCCAAAAGTAGCGGATTAGCGGAATTCCGATAAAGGCGATGCCATAGGCTAGCAGTAGCGGGTAAATGACATCGACAAAGGCAATCAGTCCGCCAATCTCGGCTATGAGCACCGGATCGGTAAGCAGGGTTCCCAAAAATATCGCTCCAGCCAGGTTGGCAACACCCAAACCGATGGCGATCGCCACCTGCCCTGAACTAGCATGACTAAATTTCCACAGAGATTCCTTTAGGTAAGCTGCTACCGATTTACTGCGATTTTGTTTTGCAGTCACCTGTAGCTCAGGGAAGTGGTAGACGATTTGCCCATCCGGGCTAACCTCTGGGCGACCGTTGAAGCGGCTCAGCACAGGCAACATGTAATCTTCGTATTCTCGGTTATAGCCAGTGCCCAGGTCATCCAGGTAAGGCGCAACCTGTTCGGCAGCGACAGCACCGCTATTATTGCGAATGACTGTGGCGATCGACTGCCAGCGGCGTTCATCCAGGTCAGCGTTGGGATTGCCATCACCAAACAGGAAGGAGAAAACCGCTTCCAAAAAATTCATCTCATTGTTTGGCTCAATCCCCCGACGAGAAGTGGTCTGACGCTGGCGATAATATGACCGGCGATCGTAATAGTCGGGGTAAAAAATCCAGAATAGGTCAGGCCCAAACCAAAACCGGGGAAGGAAGATGAATCCACCACCGCCGCTATCTCGACGCTCGTCACCGCCCTCTCGGCTAGCGTTCGTCGCAGTGATCAGAACAAAGATCGAGACTGCAATCAAGACCAGCGATGCGATTAGCAGAATTCCAAAGGAAATGCGGATCAGGTAAAACAAAATCTTCCAGATCTTGTTCCACCATTCCTGTAGGCGCAGCCTTAAGTATTTGTTTCGTAAGACCCCCCTAAAGTTACGGGGAAAGAGATAGGCAATTTCTCCTGAGTCTGAGACTTGAAGATGTCCTCCGGCTTCAGATGCTAGCGCCAGCAGATCTTGCTCGGCCAGCTTAATATCCAAGCCTGACTGAGAGGCTACGTCGCCAGTGGTGACGCGATAATCTAGCTTCTCAATCGCCTGCATGACGATAGGGTTTAGAGCCATGCCAATTTCTCGGTGAAAACTACGGGGTATACCTCCAGTATAGGATTCAGATTTTCCAATCTACCCCGTAGCAGGTTGATTCAATTTAATTCATCGGCTAACGCGGTACTCGTTGAAACGATAGGATTTGCTGTTTGATAATTCGTTTAATCAAGGCAACAGCAGCAGATGGGTGGTAATTGCGGTTTTGAAAATAGCTTTGACCAGTCCGATGGTTCAGATAGGGTAATGTCATCTCACATGACGCTATGCCATCATTTCCTATCGCGTCACTGTCTGGCACCCACGTTACCGAGCCGTCTGGGAAAACAGCTACACCGTCTAAAAGTGAGCTTGAAGGCTTCTGCGGTTTTAGCTTGACAGGATTCTCTTTGGCAGAGTTGCTTTTTGCAAAGTTATTGTCTAATTCGTTGTTTAAAAAACTGTTTGAAAACTGCTGTTTTGAGTCGGACATCATCACGATTAGCTCCGTAGTTCTACAAAATGGTGAGGGGCAGTTTTACCACCTCAATATGTGACGGAACACCCGTGAAGGTTATTTTCAGGAACATCCAACCCATCAACAGCTGACTACTCTTTAGCAGCGCAGCTACTGTACGTCGCAGGAACTTTTGATTTCAAACTAATTCACAGCACCTGCTCAAACTCAACTGCTGCACCCCAGAACTGGATCTTAAGCATCGTCGTTCAGCCCGGCATCAATTTGGAGAGGTAGTTCGCTTAGCAGAGACTCTATCTCAATGGCTAGAACGTTGTTGGACTTGAGAATAGTATGTGGGACTTGCATGAAACCGTTGGTGATCGTCTTGGGGAAAAGGTGTGACAATTTCTTAGAATTAGAGTGACTCCTATAGAGGGTAGACGTGACCTGGTTAGACAAGTTGAGTGATGACAGTCACGCGATCGCCCCCAACCGTCTAGTACTACAACTGTCTAGTATTGGAATTTGACCAGTCAGGCTCAGCATTAAGTTAGTTGGTAAGTGGGCGATCGCCTCATATAAATCAGCTACTCTAAACAATAAATCAGCTACTCTAAGCAGTTAGTTCTCCTATCACAAGCAGCTATGCCCAGATCTCAACGAAACGACAATTTCATTGATAAAAGCTTTACGGTCATGGCAGACCTGATTCTTAAAGTTCTGCCAGCCAGCAAAAGCGCGAAAGAAGCTTTTGCCTATTACCGAGACGGCATGTCCGCCCAAGCAGATGGTGAATATGCCGAAGCACTGGCAAACTACGAAGAAGCATTGGGGCTTGAAGAAGACCCCTACGACCGCAGCTACATCCTCTATAACGTAGGGCTGATTCATGCCAGCAACGGCGAGCACGAGCGAGCGCTAGGACACTACAGGGAAGCACTGGAGCTAAACCCCCGAATGCCCCAGGCTCTCAACAACGTTGCGGTAATTTATCACTATCTGGGCGAACGCCAGGAAGAAGCAGGCAACTCTGAAGCGGCCGAAGAATATTATGATCAGGCTGCTGAATATTGGCAGCGCGCCATCCGAATGGCTCCCAACAACTACATCGAAGCCCAAAACTGGCTGAAAACCACTGGGCGGTCAAAGATGGACGTGTATTTTTAGTAAGGATAAAGCATGATTGACCGCGAACAAGTTCAAAAAGTCGCCCACTTAGCCCGACTGAATCTAACTTCTGAAGAGGAAACTCAGTTTACTGGACAGCTCAGCGATATTTTGGAATATTTTGAGCACCTGAGTGAGCTAGATACGAGTGAAGTGGCACCAACCACACGGGCGATCGATATGAGCAATGTCTCTCGCCCTGATCAGCTACAGCCTTGTGAAGACCGAGAGATTATTCTCGAAAGCGCGCCTGATCGAGATGGTGAGTTCTTCAAAGTGCCGAAAATTGTCAATGCTGAGTAACACCCAGCTGGTGCAAGCCACCTAGCCTATTCATCAGTGAAAGGGGGCTTCAGCCCCTTTATGGCTAGCGGCATTAGTTGCGGTGATTGTTGCTGTAACGTACCAGGGCTCCAGCCCATTGCAGCTTTTCGCGCAGCGTTTGGTAATAGGAATAGTTCTCTCGCAAAACAATGAAGTTGGCAGAGCAATCTGCCATGCGAATATCAACTCGCTGCCCTGGCCAAATTGAAGTTGCCAAAACGCCATCCATCCAAAGCTTCGTCGTCAGATCTCGGTCTGCCAAAGGCCAGATACTGACGACTGAGCGAGGAGGCAGCACGATTGGGCGACTGGAAAGACTCAGAGGGCAGATGGGAGTAACGGCGATCGCCTCCATACCAGGATGCAAAATCGGCCCATTTGCAGCAACGGTATAGCAGGTTGAGCCAGTAGGAGTTGCCACGATCAGTCCATCCCCCTGGTACTGGTCAACGACTTCTCCGTCGATTTCCATTTCCAGGATGGAGGTAATCATGCGATCGGCGGAGCCAGGTTTAACGCACATCTCGTTCAGAGCGTAGTAGCGATCGCTCATTGGCTCCTGATTTTCACGCCCGCCTTCAAAGGTGCAGGCTTGCAGCATCATTCGTCGCTGCACTGCAAACCGATCTTCTAGCAGCCGATCCCAAAGCTGGTCAGAGTCTTTCAGGTGATCTGAAGACTCGGTTAAAAAGCCTAAATGTCCGCCAATATTGATGGCGAGAATTGGAATGCCTTCGGGCGCGAGGTGTCTGGCGGCTGCCAGAGTCGTTCCATCCCCACCAAACACCAGACCCAGATCTATCTTCTGCTGTACCGATGCCAGAAAAACCGGATAGGGGTTGTCCTTGGCACCGCTTGGGCCGACCAGGACGCGACACTTCCGGTTTTCCAACTGCTCAGCACACTGCTCTGCCCGGCGTTGGCTGAAGGAGTCTCCTGCTTTGTAGGCAATAATGACCTGATTTAGCTCCAAACCTTCACCACACTAGAAGCACTACCACTTGAGCAAATTAAACTGCTCCATATCTACCGTATCGCGGTTGCGATAGATAGAAAGCACAATCGCCAGACCAACCGCCGCCTCAGCAGCGGCGATCGTAATCACAAATACCGTGAACACCTGTCCCTTGATTCCGCTGGGGTCGAGGTAGTTAGAAAACGCCATTAAGTTGATGTTAACGGCATTTAGCAGTAGCTCAATTGACATCAGCACCCGAATCGCATTGCGGCTTGTCACCAAACCATAGATTCCGATACAAAACAGGGCAGCTGCCAGGAGAAGAAAGTATTGAAGTTCCATAGAGTTTTGTCAATTTCAAATTTGCAGCAATTTCCAGGGAGCTACCTAAACATTGCGTTGTGTTGGAGAAGTTCCAAGGGTTCTGTCGGGGCTACCGGGTGCCGCTGAAGCCAGTTCACGAGGACGTTCGGGCAATGTCAACACAGGTTGTTGAGTCTCCTCTCGCTCAAGCGCATCGGGCAGAAACTCACGTCGTGCTAGAACGATCGCCCCAATCAGCGCCATCAGCAGCAACACCGAGGCTAGCTCAAACGGCAGCAAAAAGTCGCTAAAGAAATGCATACCAATCACAACAGTAGAGGTATCTCCTGCCACCGGAGCCGTAGAAATTGCCCAGGGAGTTGCTAGCACCATCGTTCCTAGTAGGGCAAACAAACCCAGGCAAACGGCTGCTGTTGTAATTTTGCCAACCCAGGCATTCCGCAGCGGCACAAAATTCTGACGCTTGTTAACCAGCATGATTCCAAACAGAATCAGTACGTTAACGGCTCCAACATAGATAAGTACCTGAGCCGCAGCAACAAAGCCCGCATTCAGCAGAATGTAAAGTCCTGCAATGCTAATAAACACGCCGCCCAGCAGGAACGCCGAGTAAACGATATTTTCTAACAGCACCACGCCCAGTGCCGCACCCAGCATCATCAGCGCCAGCACGCCAAATGAAACAATTTGAACTCCATCCGCTAAGTTCACGTTCGCTAATCTCCATCAAGTTTTTACCACCAGTGGATCAGGCAGAAAAAGCTGAGATCTGCCTACTCCAACCTCTGAGCCTCACTTTGCGCCATTTTCTTCGGCTTCTTCCAAAATTTCTTCTGGTAGCTTACCAGCCCGACGGGAACCAGCAGGTAGCCCATGAGGATAAAGCACGCCTTTGGGCAAGTACGCTAACTCGCGCATAGGTTGCACCATCGGGTCTTGCGTAACTTTGTAAGGGAGACGGCCCAACGCCACATTATCAAAGTTTAGTTCGTGGCGATCATAGGTACACAGATCATATTCCTCAGTCATGGAGAGGCAGTTGGTCGGGCAGTATTCGACGCAGTTGCCGCAGAAAATGCAAACGCCAAAGTCAATGCTGTAGTGGTTTAGCTTTTTCTTCTTGGTTTCTTTGTTAAATTCCCAATCCACCACAGGAAGGTTAATCGGGCACACCCGAACGCAGACCTCACAGGCAATGCACTTGTCAAACTCAAAGTGAATCCGACCACGGAACCGCTCTGAGGGAATCAGCTTCTCGTAGGGATATTGAACAGTAATCGGGCGACGCTGCATGTGGTCAAAGGTGACAGACAGCCCTTGTCCGATATATCGGGCAGCTTGGACTGCCTCTTTGGTATAGTCAGTAACTTGCTTAAGGAACTTCAACATAGTGTCACCTAACAAGGATCAGGAATGAGGGTTGAAAAGGGAGGATGAGGGGTGGGAACTTTTTGCGGATGAAGAGATTGCTACAAGTGCATTCATTCTTGATTCTCATCCTTGATTCTCATCTTCCAAAAGTCACCCGCCGAAGGCAAAGGGGAAGGTGAGCTTGAGAGCGGCGGTGAGCAGAAGATTTACTAGGGAAACAGGCAATAGGAATTTCCAACCCAGGTCTAGCAGTTGGTCAATGCGAACGCGGGGAAGCGTCCAGCGCAGCAAGATTGCCAGGAAAACAAGCAGATAGGCTTTGAGCAGAGTCATGATGATGCCCAGCGACCCGGTAAGTACCTGGAGCCAAGGGGTAGACTCACTTATGCTTAACCAACTTGCTAAGGATTCGATAGGAATGATGAAATTCCAACCGCCCAGATAGAGAACGGAGACAAATAGAGACGAAAGCACCAAGTTGACGTAGGAGCCAAGGTAGAACAAGCCAAATTTGATGCCCGCGTACTCAGTTTGGTAGCCTGCGACCAATTCTTCTTCTGCCTCGGGGAGGTCAAAGGGGAGACGTTCGCACTCTGCAAGGGCCGCAATCCAAAAAATCAAGAAGCCAATAGGTTGTCGCCAAACGTTCCAGCCAAGGATTCCATAACCAGACTGCTGCTGAACGATGTCGATGGTGCTGAGGGAGTTTGACATCATGACGATCGCCACCACCGACAGCGCCAGCGGAATCTCGTAGCTAATCGATTGTGCAGCAGCTCGCAGCCCACCTAACAGAGAATACTTGTTGTTTGAAGCGTAGCCAGCCATTAGCAAACCGATGGGTGCAATGCTGGAGAGCGAAATCCAGAGAAAAACACCAATACCCAAATCGGTAATCAACAGATTTTGTCCGAAGGGCACGATCAGGAATGACAGGAATACGGGAATGACGACGATCGCTGGTCCGAGCGTAAACAGCAAAGAATCAGCTTTGGCAGGAATAATGTCTTCCTTGACTAGCAGTTTCAGACCGTCGGCGATCGGAATGAGCATCCCTAGGGGTCCAGCGAATTCAGGACCAATTCGCTGTTGGGCTGCGGCTGAAATTTTTCGCTCTAACCAAGTTGTGACCAACACCCCTAGAGTCGCGCCAACGAGTACTAACAGCATGGGGAGGGGCAACCAGGCGACCCTAGCTACCTCAGCAGGCAGCCCCAGATCAACGAGGAGCTGAATAAAACTTCCTTGTAAATCAATTCCTGAGTTCATGTTTCCTATTACGGGCAACGATTAGGACAACTTATCTAGCCGTCAAATTACCTTAATTCACTGAACCATTAAGCCAATTCAGCTGCTAGATCAACCGTCAGACTACCGCACAACGTAGTACAACGTCCGTCAGCTTGCAGGCTAAAAAGCCTCGTTAAATTTGTGAAGATTCTTCACGCACTCTATTGCATAGTATATCGCTGCCCGGTTTGCAGAACGGGGCGTATAGCATTCAAATCTGGGGTAAATCATGAGAAGTTCTACTGAACTGGATAAATTGTGCTTAAGTCAGTTCAGAATTTCTTGAAAGCCTCGACTGCTTACTATTTGAACCATAGAGGCTGGGCTATAGCAGCTCTGTCAGGGTAAATAATATAGCGATCGGAGTTATCCGAATGCCGGACCCACATGGTTTGATTCACCTCAAGAACAATTTTAGAAAAATGCCTCAGTTGGGCGTAACAGTTGGGTATAGTGGGAGCTATTCCTGGGAACGCGTTTACCAATCGATAGATTTTTCAGATGTTATTCTTTACCAGGTGTATTTTTAGCCCTCTGTAAATCATTAGCCGTGCTAGTTCCAAATTTTCCTGAATGTAGTCACCCTCTTGTGAAATCGCTGTTTCACTACAGCGACCAGGAATTGCTGACGCTGTTTCAACGGCATCCCGATGCAGGGCAGTATTTTACAGCGATCTTTTGCCGATATAGTCCGATTGTTTACACGCTAATTCGGCATTCGGCGCGATCGCCCGTTCAGGCAGACTACCTGTTTGCAATCACCTGGAAGCACATCTATCACGAGTTGGGTGGATTGGATCTGCACGCCGCTGCCGCTCCGAGTGCAGCATCCCGCTCAGGGCTGTCTTTGCAGAGTTGGCTGATTAATGTCACCGCTGTCTGTATTAATGGAGCTGATTTGCCAGCGGTTGAGTCGATTCACTATTCTCTTAAAGCCGCTTCACCACCGCTGTGGTGCTACATCGAGCAAGCGCTGGATCAGCTTCCGCCTGTTCAACGGTTGATGATTGTAATGGCGCAAACCTTTCGCTGGAGCGAAACCCGAATTGCAGCCTACTTGCAGGCAGAAGGCGAGACGATTTCGGCGGCTGAGGTCAAGACACAGCTTCAAGATGGCTATCAAAAGCTAGAGGCTACCCTACCCGCTGATATCCGCGCTATTTATTTAGAAGGCAAAGGGCTGGCTCAGCCACAGGCAAAACCAGATGCTGACCCTGTGCCAATGGAATCAGGGCTGGAATAAGGTTGCTGCAATTAGAGATGTTTAAGACGAAAAGGCACCCACTTCGCGGGGTGTCTTTTCATTTGTGACCCCAATTTATATAAGAAGCGATCGCTACAGGGATTTGTGGTTTATCCAATTGGAAATGGCTGTAAGTACGGTAGGTAGCACCTCAGCCAGTCGATGTTCTTAATGCTGCTTCAGCCAAGCTATTTCGGATAGTCTTGAGAAAACTTGAGTAATCTTTGGAGAAGTCCATTCGGAAGGCATAATTCCAAACAACACTCCCAGAAACCTTACGGGTAGTGATGTTAATGTCATGAATTTTGGCAGAGCGGTCCAAGGTTGCATTCTCAGAAATCATGGCAAATAGAGGCTACCGACTCGTGAAATACTTTTTTCTCTCAGACGGTTGGACAGTTGGACGGGTATGGGAAATGGGTGGGCTGTGGAATGAGGTCGCCTGGCGGCGCAAACCCGACATTCGCCGTATGAATCTGTGTATTGCTGAAAAGGGCGAGAAGCTGTGGCTCTACCGGGTTGAAGATGAAGTGATAATGGTAGAAGTCAAACCCGAAGCAGAATTTAATACTGAGGCTGCTAGTGCGATCGGTCAGGTGGTGCTGAAACGGTTGATCAGTGCTGATCAGGCGATCGAATTACTCTGTGCAGCAGAAGCCTTTTTTGAGCCTGCGTCCTTCGAAGGAGTATAGCCCAGTTATCTGAACCCTTATTCCTGAGAGTTTTAAGGCAACATGGAAAAGTGGATGCAGTACTTAATTCGATGACCCCGAATTTAACTCCGATCGCTTCTCAGTTTAGTTCACTAGAGCAGGCGCTCAAGCACTTTTTTGGCTACGATCGCTTCCGACTGGGGCAACAGCAAATCATTGAGGCGGCACTACAAGATCAAGATTTGCTAGTGATCATGCCCACTGGAGGCGGCAAATCTCTGTGTTTCCAGCTTCCGGCGCTGCTCAAACCAGGGCTGACGGTCGTGGTTTCGCCGCTGATTGCGCTAATGCAAGATCAGGTCGAGGCACTGCAAGATAACGGCATTGGAGCAACCTTCCTCAACAGCAGCGTAGGTTTAACGGAGGTGCGTCAGCGCGAGGCGGACATTCTGAATGGGCGGATTAAGCTACTTTATGTGGCTCCAGAGCGTTTGTTGGGAGAACGTTTTCTATCGCTGCTTGACCAGATTCAAGCAAAAGTCGGGATTGCGGCATTTGCGATCGACGAAGCGCACTGCGTTTCAGAGTGGGGGCATGATTTTCGCCCGGAATATCGGCAGCTTCGCAGTTTGCGCGATCGCTACCCAGATGTGCCCGTGCTGGCACTGACGGCAACAGCAACAGAACGGGTGCGGCAAGACATTGTGCGGCAGTTGGAGTTGCGATCGCCCAACGTTCACATCGCCAGTTTCAACCGCCAAAACCTTTACTACGAAGTTCGTCCAAAGCAAAGACACGCCTACGGAGAACTGCTGGAACAGGTGCGACAAACTTCCGGCTCTGGGATTATTTACTGCCTCAGTCGGCGCAAGGTGGATGAACTCACCTATCGACTTCAGCGCGGTGGCGTTGAAGCGCTGCCTTACCACGCTGGACTTAACGATAAGGAGCGATCGCAAAATCAGACCCGCTTCATTCGGGATGACGTGCGCGTTATGGTTGCAACGATCGCCTTTGGCATGGGAATCAACAAGCCAGACGTGCGGTTTGTGATTCACTACGACTTGCCCCGCAACCTGGAAGGCTACTATCAGGAGTCGGGACGCGCCGGACGAGATGGCGAAGCGGCGCAATGCACCCTCTACTTCAGCTATGGCGACATTAAAACGGTTGACTTCCTAATTGAACAGAAGTCTGACCCTGACGAGCAGCAAATCGCCCGCCAGCAGTTGCGCCAGGTAATCGACTATGCCGAGGGAACAGATTGCCGCCGCCGAATTCAACTGGCTTACTTTGGTGAGAGCTTTATTGGCAACTGCGGCAACTGTGACAATTGCCTGCATCCCCGCCCGACAGAAGATTGGACAGTCGAGGCGCAAAAATTTTTGTCCTGCGTGGCTCGCTGTCGAGAAAGCTTTGGGATGAAGTACATCATCGACGTACTTCGCGGTTCCAAAGACAAGCGAATTCTGAAGAACGGACACGACAAGCTTTCGACTTATGGCATTGGACGCGATCGCAGTGCCGATGCCTGGAAAGCGTTGGGGCGATCGCTCCTGCACCAAGGCTTGTTGGAAGAAAGCTCTGACGGCTACTCAGTCTTAAAGCTGAATGCCGCCAGTTGGGACGTGATGCGGAGCCAACGCACGGTCGAGATTGTGTTGCCGCCACGTCTAGAAAGCCAGGCTGAGGAATCTCAACCCAGAGCAGATTCAGAAATGCTGTTTGAGCGGCTGCGAGTGTTGCGCAAGGCGATCGCCGATGAGCAATCTGTGCCGCCCTACGTCGTCTTTGCTGACTCCAGCTTGCGGCTAATGTCCCAAAAACAGCCCCAAACTCTAAAAGAATTCGCCAAAATTTCGGGAGTGGGTAGCCACAAGCGCGATCGCTACGGTGCTCGATTTACTGCTGAAATTCGGGCTTTTTGTGAGGAGCAGGGAATTCCCACTCGCTCAGAAAACGATGATTTCGGTTCAGAACAGACCGAACCTACTCCATCTCCCTCATCAGAGGGAATGCTGTCCACCACTCACCTGCACACGCTAGATTTGCACCAGCAGGGCATGTCTCCAGCCGAAATTGCCGAACAGCGCAACTTTCGCCTCAGTACGATCATTGATCACCTAGGAGTGCTGATGGAAGCTGGACAACGGGTCGATTTAGATTCGCTCGTTCCCCCAGAGCGGCAGGCAACGATTGAACAGGCGATCGCCATCACCGGTGCAGATTCCCTACGGATGATTCGGGATCACTTAGGAGAAACCTACAGCTACCCCGAGATTCGCCTGGTCAGAGCAGCCTGGAAGCGATCGCACTCCGATGAAGAATGACTGAGTGGCTACACGCTATTCGCCCTTCCAGTTAGGTTTGCAATCACTGCCATAAATTCCGCCGCATCGACGGGTTTGGGGATGTGAATCTGGAATCCTGCTAACAAAAGCTGGGTGCGATCTTCTACTCCAGCACAGGCAGTTAGTGCAACTGCGGGCAAAATCAGATTGCGATCGCGGGCGATCGCCCGAACTTGTCGAATCAAAGCATATCCATCTTCTTCCGGCATGTGGATATCGCTGACCAATAAGTCGGGGGTTTGGTCGGTCGCTGCAGTTAGAAAATCAACAGCCATTCGAGTAGATTCCAAAGCAATTACCGTTGCACCACACTGTTCCAAAAGCGTCGTGAGAAAGTCGCGGGTATCTGCCTCATCATCCACAACTAAAATACGTAATCCGGCTAGCTGATTTGGCTGGTGAATTGTTTTTTGTCCCAAAACGGTTGGTGAGGTGAGTTCCGCTGCTTCTGCAGCTTCGGGTGGGGCAACCAGCGGCAGGGTAACGGTAAAGGTTGCGCCCTGTCCCTCTCCCTCGCTCTCCGCCAGCACCGTGCCACCGTGCAACTCTACCAGGTGCCGCACAATCGCCAACCCTAACCCCAACCCACCGTGAGAACGGGTAATAGAGCTGTCTGCCTGCCGAAATCGATCAAACACATGCGGCAGGAATTTGGGGTTAATGCCTCTACCTGTATCGCTGACTCGAATGCTAACGGTACGATTGCTCTGCAATAGCTGCACTTCGACCCTGCCATTTTGCGGCGTAAACTTAATGGCATTAGACAGCAAATTCCAGATAACCTGCTGGATTCGTTCTGGATCGCCAGAAATCGCCTGAGTTCTGGGGTCGTAAAACGCCTCTAAGTCAATCATTTTGGCTTCAGCCGCCGGACGAACTGAGTCTAGCGCTGCTTCAATCAGAGAAATGAGGGTGACGGATCGAATGTTAAGCCGCACCTTGCCGCGAATGATCCGCGAAACATCTAAGATATCTCCAACCAGTTGGGTTTGCGATCGCGCGTTTCGCTCAATCGTTTCGAGTGCCCGATTAACCGTATCCAGGTCAAACTTGCGAGTACGCAACAGTTGTGCCCACCCCAAAATGGCATTGAGCGGCGTTCGCAGTTCGTGAGAAAGCGTTGCCAGAAACTCATCCTTCATCCGGTTGGCGGCCTCTGCATCGGCACGGGCAGCCTGTTCACGCACCAGCAATTCGTCCTTAGCTCGATTGGCGGCTTCTAGCTGAGCGGTGCGTTCAACCACCCGCTGTTCCAGTTCAGCATTGAGCGCACGAATTTGAGCCTCAGCCTGTTTGCGCTGGGTGATGTCGTGCATCACGACCACGGCTCCCAGCCTTGTCCCTTGGGGGTCAGCGATCGCCTGCCCGCTGGCTAATACCGTTCGGGCACTTCCCTGTTTCGGCACAATCATCATTTCCCGATTGTGGACATGCTCGCCTTGCAGGGCCCGAAACAACGGAATCTGCTCTTTGGTCAAAGGGGTTTGTCCATCAGGTGAATACAGACTGTAATATTCTGCCCACTGCTCTGGCGCTAGGGCTTGTTCTGGTAGTCCATGAAATTCTCGGGTTGCCCGATTAAACAAAGTCAACATGCCATTAGAATCGCAAGCGACAATCCCAGCATTCACATTGTCCAGCACGGCTTTGAGAAATTCTTGCTCACGCACCAGGGCAGCTTTAGCGTTAGAAAGTTCTGCCGTGCGTTGCTCTACTCGTAGCTCCAACTCATTATGAGCCTGCTTTAGCGCGGCCTCCGCCCGTTTTCGCTCCGTGATGTCCAGCACAAAGGAAACTCCGCACTGGTTTGATTCTTCTAGAAACGCTCCACCGATTAAAACCGGCACGCGGCTACCGTCTTTGCGGAAATACTCTTTCTCGAAGGGCGCAAACCTACCGGAACGGACTAACTCAGCGACGGTTTTTTGGTCTAGATCGCAGAACTCGGCAGGTGTCATATTTTTCCAGCTAATTCTGCCTGCCTGCAAATCTTCTTTGGTGTAGCCGACAGTCTGGAGAAAAGTGTGATTGGCTTCGGTGATGTTGCCCTCTAAATCCCAAAACATGATGCCGATCATGTTCGATTCGGCGACTCGTCTAAACCGAGCTTCGCTTTGCCGCAAAGCGATCAGCGCAGCCTGCAATTCTTGCTGTCGGCTAGCAACACTTTCTGACAGCGTGAGTGTATCCTTACTCTGAACGGCAAGCTCATGTTCCAATACATCCCGAAACTGCTTGACAGCAACTTGGTTAGAAACTCTTGCCCGCAGTTCGTCTACTGAAAAGGGCTTCATTAAATAGTCTTGTGCCCCATGTCGCAACAGATCGATTCTCAGATTGTCATCTGCTTTGGCACTCAACAAAATGATTGGCGTGCTGTTTAACTCCGGATAGGTTCGTAGGGTTTGCACCAGCTGGTCGCCACTGATTTGGGGCATCATCAGGTCGGTCAAAATCAGGTCGGGCTGAAGGGCGATCGCCTGTTCTAACCCAGCTTGACCGTTGGGAGCCGTGGCAATGCGATATTCCTGCTGTAGGGTTTCGCAGATGAACTGGCTCATATCAGGATTGTCTTCTACAACCAACACGAGCGGACGGACTGATTCTTCTGGAGAGTGGGTGAATGAGTCAGGAGTCTTATGACCATTGCCAACTTCTAAGGTTGCTAGCGTCTGTCGGGCGATCGCCTCGTCTATCTCAACTTGGATAGCATTTGCGGAGTTAGCAGCATTTTCACCATTACTGCCAACATCACTATCAGCTAGCGGCAGGGTAACGATAAAAGAGGCTCCACCTCCTGGCGCATCTTCTACTGCAATTGTGCCTTTGTGTAACTCGACAAACTCCTTGGCGATCGCTAACCCTAACCCCGTTCCGCCGTGCTGATTGGGCTGGCGATCGCCCTGCTGATAGCGCTCAAAAATGATTTGCCGCAGTTCTGGTGACACTCCCGGTCCACTATCTTGAACCGTTACGCTAACCTGTCTAGCAACCTCATCCACCCATGTTTCAGCAAAGCTTCCATGGCTCTGAAGCTGCAAAGTGCAGCGTACCTCACCCCCCACTGGCACAAACTTAAACGCATTAGCCAGCAAATTTAAGAAAACCCGCTGGAGTTTCTCGGCATCTCCTTGAACCAGCAGCGCAGATGGTGTTTCAACAATAAAGTTAACCTGACGTTCTTCTGCCAACGTGCTGAATTGCGAAGCACTCAACCGCAAGAGTTGTGCCAGGTCAAGCTGCACACAGCGTAACTCCATCCGATTTGCTTCCAGCTTTGATATATCCAACAAATCGTTGACATATTTCAGTAAGGTACGAGCGTTGCGGTTGATGTTCTCCAGGCTGTGGCGAAAGGGTTGAGCAGCCTCTTCCCGCAGTAAACGCTCCGTCGGTCCCAATACCAGCGTCAGCGGCGTTCGCAGTTCATGGCTGACGTTGGTAAAAAACTGGGTTTTAGCCTGATCCATCTGCTTAAGCTGGTCATAGAGCGTGGCTAATTCCTGGTTGGCCATCTCCAGTTGCAGTCTACGCTCCTCCGCTAGTTTTGCACTGCGAACCAACCTCTGAACCTGAGGAATTAAAGGAGGCAGGGCAAGGGCTGTGATCACGGAGGCGATCGCCGTTACCAGCTTCACTCCCCCTGCCAACCAGTAAGTGGGGTGCCAGAGCGTCCATACCTCAATAAAATGGGTCGCCCCGCAGGCGGCAATAAACAGCCCAAACGCTAAAAAAATTCCGTGAAAGGGAAGCTGAATTTTACGAACTAGGTGAACCAGCGTTACCGAAATTGCAAAATAGGCGAGCCCAATTGATAGGTCAGAACCTACATGCAGCCCAACCAGTTCTGGCTTCCATAAATAGCAATGTCCGTGTGGAATAAAGCCATTGGAAGCAAACAAACTATTCAAAAATTCAGACATACCGAATCAACCAGGAAGGTTAGAAGTCGCCCGTACTAATACACACTAGGAGGGTTTCTCCCCCGAACCCTATTCCCTTCATTATATTTTCGAGAAACCCTATAAACCTCTTGCTACTGAGGCAACTTGTCATCAGGACTGTAACAATTTATGCCTGAACAAAAAATTTAGCGTAAAGGCAATGCCCTCACGCTAATAAAGTTGTTTGAAAAGTAGCAGGCATCTCCGTAGAGGCGTAAATTTGGCAAGTAGACGCTGAAATAAACCGAGAATTTTTGCCCAAATGCCATGCCCCTACAGGCACTTGATATTAGTTAGACTGCACTACTTGTGCTCCTATCGCTGAGACTTGTGAATTGGAGTACCACAAGGGTAGGTGGCAATAGGCTCACGCTTTTCGGAGGTTGGTGTACTTGCAACGGACGACACAAGCTCTCGGTCTGCCTGTTGCGCGGTTATGTAATCTTGCCGCAGTTGCTCCAACAGCTCTTCACGGCGATCGTAGAGCCGCTTCAGCGGACGGGGAGGACACTGGTTGGTCACATAAGCAGTCAGAATCGGCAGTGCGATCGTGCTGTCGGTGTAGCAGACCACGGTGCTGGGTAGCTCATTCGGGTCAATTTTGCCCCAACTTACCGCTTCGGTAGGCGTTGCACCAGAAAGCCCACCCGTATCAGGACGAGCATCGGTAATCTGAATAAAGTAGTCGTGCCCCCGCTCTTCTAAACCCAACACCTCATGAATTTGGGGCTGGGTTTGCAGCAGGAAGTTCTTGGGGCTACCACCACCAATGATCACCGCAGCGCTCTTACCCTCTACACCGGGAAGGTCTGAATTACGAGCACCATAGGCGATCGCCGCTGTCTCATTCACATCGAGAGAGGGGTCAAGCACCAGTTTCGATCCTTCCAATGCCAGTGCAGCTACATTCATTCCAATCGAACTGTCTCCAGGCGAAGAGGTGTAAATCGGCACGCCACATTCGTAAGCAGTAGAAAGCAGGCAGGGATGCTGCACACCGCGTCTTTTCTCAACTTCACTCACGTATTTACCTAAAAGATAATGAAACTCAGCAGTTCCCATACGTTTCTGGAAGGGTTCAGAACGCAACAACTCACGGATGAAGGCATCGGTTTCTAGCAGCACATCATAGTCAAATACGATGTCATAAATTCGAATCCGGCCTTCCTGGCGGAGTTTCACGTCATCTACGAAAGGATTGCTGGCAAATAGGTCTAGCCCCAGACCGTAGTGCATATCGTGATACAGATTTGCCCCGGTGCTGATGATGTAATCGATCATGCCGTTGCGAATCAGCGGTGCCAAAACCGATACGCCAAATCCAGCAGGAGTCATCGCGCCTGATAGGGTCAGTCCAACCGTAACGCCCTCACGCATCACTTCGCGGCTAAGCAAGTGACAAATTTCTCTCAAACGCGCAGAGTTGTAGGCGGTGAAGTAGCTGTCGATCAAATCGACCACGCTAATTTCTTTGGGCATCGGAGCAGGTGCGATCTTGTGGCTGAGCGATTTAGACATTGGTACACTCCCAATTGTTAAGCATCAAGTGTGAAACGGTGAGGGTGCGCCTTTGGAGGATGAACCGCGTCTCTGCAAACTGTGGACTTGGGTTAAGTCAAAATTCAGCCTGATCTTGCAGGAGTTTATGGCTTGGACATGTTGCTCACACCAAGCTAGAAATCTAACCTGCAAGAAGTCTGAATGAGTTTTGATGAGTACACGAATGCGATCGCCCCTACTGATTCAACCCGTAATAGGGCTGAAACTCCGGCAGCAACCATAGCATTCCCAACAATCGCCCTAGCTCAAAGCTTTAGCGATCACCAACTCAAAGCAGGAATAGACATTTCCTGCCTCAAGCTCAAAACTGAATTAACCCAAATTCTTCAAATCTACAGATATCCTGATCGACCCAGTTTGCGAATATGCCAGAGACGGCGCTATATCGTCATGGCTTGTGCAGACATGCACTCCGCAAACCTCTAGTTACAGGTCGATCAGCTTATACTGGGACCCTCACAGCGGTCTGCCCAAGAGAGAGCTGGGTCACATCGCCGTCTCCGCTTTAGTTTCATTTCTAGATACCACAGGGGCATCCATGGATCCCCAGTGAAAGCAAGGAGTTTCAACGCTCTGTGCAACCTTTCTCAATAAAAGATAACTCTACTTTAACACTTATAGTCCCTCGCGCTATCCCATCAAAGGGGTACTTGGAAGTACATAAAAGTCTTACCTAGACAAGTTGCTGTAGCATGAATCTAACCAAGCTTTTTTCCCAAGCTTATTTACTATGATCTTTGCTCGGCTCTTGTAAGGTTCAGTCTAGTAAATCCTGATTCAGGAGCTACTCACTTATGCCAGATTACATCTCCTCATCCACACTGAGCTGTGTGCCAAGCTCGACTCAAACTCAAGAGTCAACCTGGCAGACCTTTGAAGGCATCTTGCAACGACTTCACCAAGAAGGAATTTATATTGATGCTGAGCAACTCGCAGTTTTTTTCCTCTCTCACGGTTTACCGGTGCATTTACGCTATGTACCCGATCGCCTAAAGCAAAGGGCGATCGCCATCAACCAAAATTACCAGGGCGACATGGCGCAACTCGTTGACGAAGTAGAATCTCACACACAAGATTGATGGAAACTAACGCTCCCGATCTCGATCAAAGCCTGTCCACAGAAACCGCACCCGACCAGTCATCTGATCAGCCCCCCACAGAACTGACGGCTGAGCAATATCAGCGCAAGATGCAGCGACGCAAACAGGTTCAGGAGCAGCGGTTAGCCGACAAAACAAACCAGAAAGGTCTGGTCATTGTGCATACGGGCAACGGCAAAGGCAAGACAACGGCTGCCCTGGGAATGGTGTTGCGATCGCTAGGACACGGCTATCGAGTGGCGATCGTCCAGTTCATCAAAGGAGCCTGGGAGCCTGCCGAAAAAGTAGTCCTTGCCCCCTGGACAGAGCCCAAAGACGGCAGTTTACCTCAGCTAGAATTTCATGCAATGGGAGAAGGGTTTACCTGGGAAACCCAAGATCGCCAGCGAGATATCGAAAAAGCCCAGGCTGCATGGCAAAAAGCCCTCTCATTCATCCATAACTCAGACTTTAGAACCGTACTGTTAGACGAAGTAAACATTGCTCTCAAGCTGGGCTACTTGCAAGTTGAACAAGTATTGACAGGTCTAGAGCAAAAGCCTGAAAACTCTCATGTCATCCTAACTGGACGAGGCGCACCCCCAGCGTTAATTGAACGGGCTGACCTAGTTACTGAGATGACGCTCATCAAGCATCCCTTCAAAGAGCAAGGCATCAAAGCACAAGCTGGAATTGAGTTCTAGCTCAAGGAGCAGGATTCTTACTCATCATCTGGCCAGGGCTACATATCTTAGTAAAGTTCTCTGCACCTTATAGAACTGAAGTGTAATTCTTATTTGAAGACTCAGTGCTGGTACTGGGCAGTACCAAACAAGAGCGGATAGCCTAGCTTTAACCGAGCTTAAAAACTTTTTGCGAACACCGGGAAACCCAGGGTGTGCAGCCATCTCTGCAATGCAGAGTAATTTGTGCTGCTTTGAAATCTATCTGCATCATTTCTTTGCACATGAGCAGGGCAAAATCAGCATGTATAAAAAGAGACTCAGCATTCGGACTCGTTCACTTTTTGTGACGACTTCTCTTATCCTGACCCTAGTTTGGCTGCTTGGAGTATTTGCTTCGGCAGTGCTAGCAGCCCAAGAATATGTTCCTCCTGACGTTGGGCTGCCAGACCGTCGAGAATCAGGCGGCGCTCGCTTCTTGATAGAGCGACAACCCGTCGATTTCTTGCAAGGCACTTTAGAAAGCTTCTACTAATCTGGATCTTGAGTATCGCCACGAACAGATTGAATCAACGGTATCGCTTCAGGTAACTGGCTGTAGCCTAGCCAAAGGGTACTACCCCCCAAAATCGTAATTGCCCCAATCAACAAACCAGTCAGCAACTTAACCTGAGAACGAAGCAGCTTGACTTCCTGTCTACGAGTCTCGGCATCTAGCAAAACAGCTTTAACATCTACAACTTCAGCTTCTAGCTTTTTAACAGCATTGGTTGGCGATCGCCGAAATGAAGCCTTTGAATATAGCCATTTCGTGATCAATTCAGGACAGTTTTTCTTAATCCAACGCATTGCAAAGAATCTGAATGCTGGCTTAGACATTGTTGAAATCCGCCTCATCAAGCCATTCAGAGAACGAGAGCGAAATTTTTGGTTGATCAGGTTTGCTGAACCCACGTCATAAAGACAGCTCAGAATTGCCTTAATCGTTACATCCTCTCGTCGAATCAGGTTATCCAACAACAGCAACACATCGCGCATCCGCTCTGCCTGCAAACGCTCTTCTTCTGCAGATGGCATATTCCGTATCGTGTTTTGGCGAGGAGGGCGCATGAGAAAGCTTTAGAGGCAGTAATTCTATTATTGATTAGGCATAAAGAAAGATGAAACCCACTTTCAGACAGAGATAACGATGTAACTAAGCTTACGTCTTCTAGCAAATTGTACTGCTGCAAAATGCAGCCTCTTAATCAGCGTCTTAATCGCAAACGGTGATTGTTAAACTTCTACTTGTGTTGCTAACTCTTACTCACTCCCTAAGCTCACGCTTTGAGAGACTTTGAGGGGTTTGCAAGCTCCTCAAAATATTTTTTGGGGCTTTAGAGTACGCCCTAAGCCCCTTACACCCTCCTTATTTGCTTAGCAAAGCCGTTTTACCCTGCTGGGTTAAATTCCATTGTTCACCTCAATACCAGGTAGGCTGTTGAGTTGAGCGTCGGTGAGCGGATTGCCGCCAAAGTTGCCATACATCCGAGCTAACACACCTGTAAAGGCAGCATTGTAATCGAGCGCAACTTCGTTAGAAATGTAATCGGTGCGGGCATCGGTGTAAGCATTGTCGTTAGGAGCAGACGGACCACCTACCAGTGCACCGTAAAGAATATTGCGGTTGGCAGTAGGGTCGCTGATGTTGGTTGTGCCAGAGGCTCCACGATGATGAGGATTCTTGGGTGACTTGTCCCCAAACCCAACCATGTAGCTCATTTTGTTGGGGTTAACGCCCAAAATGTAATCGACCTGGTCTTCTGTGAAGTTAGAATAGCGCCCTCCTCCGTTGTTGACCGTATCGCTGTAAATTCCTGATAGGAAAGCAGTATTAGCGCTGTAGCGCAGGGAACCCCACTGGTCGAGCCATGCCATGCCGCCTTCTGTATGTTTGACGCTGCCGGTTTTGCTGCTCCAGTTGTTGAGCCAGCCTTCTACATCGTTGCGGTATTTAACATTGCCTGTTTCCTGAGCCAGCAGAATGGCTGCACCGTGAGATTTGTTGTCCCAGTTGTGTGTCCAGCCTGCATTTACGCCCTGATAGTAGCTTTCGGCTTTGTTGAGGTAGTTTTTGTCGCCTGTGGCTTTGTAAAGCCAGGTTGCGCCCCAAACCAGTTCGTCGTTGTAACCGCTCCAGGAGTTGTAGTAATTCGCGGCATCGGGAATGGAGTCAGAATACTTGCCCCGATAGGTGTCTGCGAACTGGAATAGCTGAACGGCGTTTTTAAGCAGGCGATCGGCGTAGGCAGGGTCAGATGAGCGGAAGACGATAGAAGCTGAGGCGAGGGCAGCAGCAGCTTCACCCGCCAAGTCAGAACCAGGATTTTGGCGATCGATTTTATAGGCAGGGCGCTGCATTGTCATGTTTTCGGCAGATCCCCAATAGGCATGATCGAGGTCGCCTCGTCCGACTTGCCCCCAAAATGCTTTAGTGCCATTGCTGTCCGTGACGTGAGCTTTGAGGATGTAGTCTGTCCCCCAACGGATGGAATCGAGCGCCTCATCAAGCTGCCCGCTTTTTTGGTAAGCCTCGCGGTATTCAATCACACCCCAACTGAGCAGCGTCATTGAACCCGCCATTGGGAAGCCAAATTTGACGTGATCGCCTGCATCATAATAACCACCCGTAAGATCAACGCCGACATCGGCTCCGTCTTTGAGTCCAGAGTTGCCGCGCCATTCAATTCGATTGTCACCAGGAAGCGCACCAGAGCGCTGAGCTTCGTAAAACAGCAGAGATTTTTGCAGTGCTTCTCCGTAGTTGAGGGCTCCGGAAGTGGGTGGGGGGAGGGGGGTGGGAGTGGGAGTTGGGGTAGGCGTGGGAGTTGGGGATGCGTCGTCATTGAGGAGGGTGGCGATCGCCTGCCCATCCCGAATCGTAGCTTTTGTAGGGCTAGCCAGGTTGAGCTTAAAGGTTTCGTTTGCCTCGACCGTATTGTCGCCCTTGATGGTGACAGCAATCTTTTTGGAAGTTTCACCAGGCGCGAAAGTCAGGGTGCCAGAAGTAGCACCGTAATCAGAACTAGAGCTAGCGGTTCCATTGGCGGTGGAGTAATTGACCGACACAGAACTGGTGCTGGCTTGAGAGAGCTTAACGGTGAATGCGGCGTTGGTGTTGGTATTAAGAGTTCCTTCCTTAACGGAGAAGTCGTCGACCGAGAGTGTGGGTAGGGCGATCGGAGCAGGTGCAGGGGTAGGTGTCGGAGCAGGAACAGGGGTAGGTGTGGGGGTAGGCGTAGATGAACCTAACGATTGCCCATTTAAAATGTAGTTAGTTGGCTTAATGGTCGTTCCACTTGACTTATTGCTATTAAATCCAAAGGAAATATTTTGACCCGGGGAAATGCTGCCATTCCAGCTAACATTTCGGACTACATACCGATTTCCTGTTTTGCTGACGATTTCAGCATTCCAAATATTGGTAATTTCAAAAGGAGCCTCAAATTCTAGTGTCCATTGTTTTAAGGAACTGGTGCCACCGTTCGTGATGGACACTCCTCCAGTGAAGCCGCTACCCCAGTCATTGTTTACGGAAAAGGCGACAGTATTCATTCGTTGTCAATTTCCTTCTGTGAGTAAACAGCAAAAGCTTGGCGATTTTTTTGCTCAAAAAAAATAGTAGGTACTTCATTTCTGCGAGAGAAAATAGAAGCACCTACTGTGTTAATCGCTTTGTATATCTCGGGACTAAATCTGTTTAAAGATTGTTCCCAGTTGCTTAAAGATTAGTCTTTTAGTTCGTCTCAAGCAAGTGTTTTAGGAGTAATAAACAGCCTAAAGAACTGGAATCATCCGATGTAAGCTACTTCATCAAATTTGAGGAACAGCATTTTTCCTCACTGCCAGTTGTGCACTTATAAACGCCTCCTTTTCGAGCGGACTGTTCTCGATTCGCGGAACAGTGATCGCTGAAATCTGCGGCTAATTTATTCAGCTCTTCTGGCGCAAACTCGTAGCGATCGGGAAGGCTATAGGGTTTGCCGTTTTGGTCTTTGATGGCAATGTTTAATCTCATAAGAAATCTCCTGCTCTGCTTAAAATGCCTACAGTTTCGTATCCTACTAAGGCTTACAGGGTAATAGCATCGCAATTGTTGATAGGGGTGAAGCTAGCAGTTGGCGGATCCTATGATGCGATCCATCGTCCTGGCTTTGCCAAATTTGTCAGAATAGTGAGTCAGTGGCATCCAGGTAAAATAGGGCTGCATGGAAATTCTCTCGGTTACATTAAAAAACTTTAAGTCGCACAGCGATCGCCACTTCCAGTTTCAGCCTGGCACCAATGCCATCTGTGGTGAAAACGGCGCAGGAAAAACCAGCATTTTGGAGGCGATCGCCTGGACACTGTTTAACTACAGAGGTTCGTACAAGAATGAAGACCTGATTCGCAATGGGGCAAATAGTGCTCAAGCGACAGTTGCTTTTGTGTCGAGCCGCGACACCCGCACCTACGAAGTGCAGCGCTGCACGACCAAGGGCTACACCTTGTACGATCCGCAACTGGGGCAGCGCCTCGACTACAAGCACATCGAAGAGGAAGTGATGCCCTGGATGCGGCAGCATCTAGGAGTAGCTCCAGGAACCGATTTGGGGCGACTGTTTGCTAACACGATTGGCGTGCCGCAAGGAACTTTCACGGCAGACTTTTTGCAAACAGCAGAAAAACGCAAGCCGATTTTTGACGCAGTTCTCAAAGTAGAGGAATATCGGCAGACCAATCAACAAATGCTGTCGCTGGAAAAGTACGGCAAAGCAGAAGTTGAGCGGTTGGAGGGGGCGATCGCCCAGTACGAAGACTCGCTTAAAGACTGGAAAACCTTGCAACAACGGCGACAGGAAATCAGTCAGGAAATTGCAACAGCAGAGGCAGCACTTAGGCAATTGCAGACAGATTTGGCAAAGCTGCAAGTTGAGAAGGACGCTTTGGCTGCTCAGGCGCGACAAGTGCAGCAGCTAGAAGGCCAGTTGCACAAGCTAGACGCGCAGCTTGAAAGTAAGCAGCAAGCAAACTGGCTATTGCAGCAGTCTGTCGAGCGATCGCAGCAAGCAGTCCAGACCTGTGAATTGAGTCGCGAGGGCTACCAGGTATTTCTGCAAGCTGAGACAGCCCTGAGAGAATTGGATCAGCAGGGGCGAAACCGTCAGAATTTAATCAAACAGCGGGATGCTCAGCAAAAGATGCTGCTCGATCAGCAAACGGAGTTAACTCGACTCACCGTACAGCTCGAAAATTTAAAGCAGGCTGAACTGGAAGCTGAACAGCTACAGCCGTTAATCCAACAGCAGCTTGACCTGGAGCAACAGCAAACCACAACCGTTGAACTACTCCAGCGGCTTCAAGCTTCTGAAACGGAAGCTAAAAACCTGACGAAGCAGTGGACAAAAATCCAATCCAGCCTGGAGCGGCTGACCCAAGAGATTGTTCAGATTCAGGCGCTAGAAACGGCGCTCAGGCAAATTCCAGAACTGGAGCAGCGGCGCGATCGCCTTCAGGAGAGACTCAGCCGCATTGCTGCTGCAAAACAGTTTGAAGCAGCAATGCGGCAGTTAATAACAGTGGGGACAGAGAAGGGCGATCGTCACCAGCTTCAGGCAGAAGAAGCATTGTCTACACTGGCGCAAATGCAGCAGATAGTACCGCTGTTGGCAACAGCTTCTGTGGATGCAGCTCTAGATGCAATTCGGGCAGGAGTTGAGCTAAACGACGAACTGTTGGATGCGCTGCAACGCATTTTGGCAGATCTGGAACAGCAAACTTCTTTGCCGCAGCTTGAGCAGCAGCTACGCGATGTGAGAAAGCAGCTCGATGAGATTTACAGACGGCAAGCAGAGTTTGCCACGTTAGAAGCTCGTTTGGCGCAGCAGAGTCAATGGCAGGAGGAAGCTGAGCAAGTTCACAGCCGCATCAGCCAGCTTCAAACTCAACTGACAGCAGAACCAGCTTTAAAGCAACAGCGATCGCAGCTTGCAGCCAAGTTGGAGCAGTTGGGCGATCCGCGTGGACGCAGTCAGCTTCTCGCCCGACAGCTTCAGCAGCAGTCCCAGATTCAATCTGCCTTTGCTCAGCTTCAACAGGCACAGGCAGGCATTCAACAAAAAATTGCCGATTTAGAGGTGACTATCAACCAGTTTGCTGAGCTAGATGAGCAGCTAGATCAGCAAAAACAGTTGCGTCAAACCCATCAACCTGCTTACCTGACCTATCTCCAGCACCAAAAAGATGCTGAAACTCTGCCAGCTTTGCAAGCTGAACTGGAGGGGGCGATCGCCCAACTGCAAACGTTAGAAACCGAGCAGGTTGCCCTCAAAACTAACTACGATCAGACCATTCAAACCTACGATCCAGAACAGTGGCAGCAGGTTGAAGCCGTTTACAACACGACTCGCAGTCAGGCTGACCAAATCATGGGTGGACTGCCTCAGCAGCGCAAACTGTTGGACGAGCTAGATCACCAACTGACTACACTTCGGGCGTTAGCCGAAAAGCGCGATCGCGCCCAAATTGATTTGAAACAGCGAGAGCGAATTCGCCGCTTTATCACCTTTGCCCGCAAAGTTTACAAAGAAGCTGGGCCGCGCATTACCGAACGCTACGTGCAAAGCGTTTCCCAGGAAGCCGACAAGCTGTTTCGGGAATTGATGAACCGCCAAAACGTAGCACTGGAGTGGACGCGAGACTACGAAATCATGGTGCAGGAAGGCGCATTTTCTCGTCGCTTTATCAATCTCTCTGGAGGTGAGCAGATGTGTGCTGCGCTGGCAGTGCGTCTGGCATTATTGCGAGTCCTAGCAGACATCGATATCGCCTTTTTTGACGAACCCACAACCAACATGGATCGTCCTCGGAGAGCAAGTTTGGCAGAGGCGATCGCCAATATCAAAACTTTTCGACAGCTTTTTGTCATTAGCCACGACGACACCTTTGAGCAAGTCACCGAAAACGTCATCCTGGTCGAGCGAGAATAATTGTCGTCTTAGAGCAGGAAGAGCGCACCCTGCAGTGCAGGGTGCGCTCTTCCTGATTTTTGAACGGGAGTCCGGTTTCCCTAACTCCCGTTTGCCGAAGGGGCAGAATCTTGTCTGCCTGGTAGATGCAAGCTCGTTACAACCGCCGCCTCATGCTTAAGCTCTTTATTGCAGGTCGGCTTGGCAGGTTGCTAAAATTCGCTCGTCATTCTCGCTCATTTGCTCAATCTGGTGATAGCCCTCTAAACCAACGGGGGCGATCGCATTTCCCGTCGTCGCGACTGAGGAATTCTCGCTCAGTGCTACAACGTAAGGATGAGCTGTTTGTTCGTAGCTGTTAATTACAGTTAACTCTAGCTGATTCCCGCCAAACTGACCATTAAAACAGTCAAAGGAGGAATAAGGCATATAAAACGCACCCTCGACCTGGCTATCGTTTACCTCAAAAACCATGTAAGCAGCACCCACCTGCTCACGTTCTGGAGACTGACCAAATAAGTAAACTCCATCCGGTAGAGCGCGAAGACTTCCGACATCGGCTGCTGCAGTAGCGACTGACACGCGACCCTCACGGGCAGTTTCTGGAGCCTCTGTTGCCACTACAGCACCAGAACTACTAACTGCCAATCCCAGAGCGAGAAACAACCCAGCTAACGGCTGATTGATAACGTGTGTGAGAGTACGCAACGGCGAGAATGCGCGAAGAGATGAATTAAACACCGTAGTTTCCTCCCAAAAAAACTAAAAATCGAAGATCAGGCTGTTGTCAAATTTACTGGAGAAGCTATGTACAGCTATTCAACTAAGGAAAGACTTTGAACAACCGTTGGATAACCGTTAGGATGATTTGCCTTCCTGAGAACAAAGCTCTTGGTGCATAGCTGCAACCGTTACATTGAGCTACAACGGCAAATTTCTTGATTCCAGAAATTAATGTGGCAAATTCTTGGAATTGTCCGGGCGATCGCCCCTCTTCTGTAGCTTGCCCTTAATTTACGCCGAAATGCTGCTTCTTCGCTTCATCCGATTGATTCACCCGATTGATTCATCCAACTGATTCATGTGATGGACTGATCGGCTAGGATTCAACTGAAACAGCACCCGCAAAAGGTGCCTTCAGATCGCGAGGACAAGCCTTTGGGGTGCTGCGGAAGCTATTCATCATAACTAAAATCGCCTCTTGTCAGGGGCACCGGGGATCAGCAAGCCAGAAGCCTGCTGCAACCTCGGTTAGCTTGCCAGGTAGCCTCCCACGCTGGCTTTGCGGCGACGCAGATGGTCAAGTGCCTGACGCTCAAGCTGGCGTACCCGCTCTCGGCTAATGTTCATCCGTTGACCGACTTTGGCGAGAGATAGCTCATTGCCATCTTCCAAACCAAAGCGCAGGACGAGAACTTCGCGCTGTTGGGGTGTGAGTTCAGCTAGCAGACCTTCCAGGTCTTGACGCAGGGACTTCTGAGCAGCATAGGTTTCAGGCGACGCACCTTCGTCTTCTAGCAGATCCTGTAGCTCGGTGTCTTGGTTATCTCCAACCTTAAGGTCGAGAGAGACAGGTTGCCGCGCCATGATCAGGTATTCCCGAATTTGAGCGGGCTCCAGCTCCAATGCTTTGGCAATCTCGGCTGGGCTAGGGCTATGTCCCAGTTCCTGAGTTAGCTCGCGCTGAACTTTTTTGATCTTGTTCAGCTTTTCGGTGATGTGAATGGGCAGACGAATGGTACGAGCTTGTTGAGCGATCGCCCGCGTGATGGCTTGACGAATCCACCAGTAAGCATAGGTGGAAAACTTGTAGCCGCGCATGGGATCAAACTTCTCAACACCGCGCTCTAGCCCTAGGGTTCCTTCTTGAATCAGATCGAGAAACTCTAGATTTCGCTTTTGGTACTTTTTGGCGATCGCTACCACCAAGCGCAGGTTTGCTTCGATCATTTTTTGCTTAGCCCGCTGTCCCTGACGGACGACCTGATGCAGCTCAGACTCACTCAGGTTGACCCGATTCGACCACTCTGTGTCGGTAGGATCACGACCTAACTCCTGAGCTAGCGCTTCTTTAGAATCTAGAAGCGCCATCATTTGCTGCACTTGCTTACCGTAAACGATCTCTTGCTCGTGAGTCAGCAGGGGCACGCGACCGATCTCATGCAAATATGTGCGTACCATATCTGCGGTAAACATGGGCTTAGCAGCAGCCTTGGTTTTAGTGTTTGCAGTTGCCATGGGTGATACGGTAAACTCCGTCAGATGAAACGTGGAACACAATCTAAAGAAAATAGAAAGAAGGGTTAGGCTTTCAAAGGAAAGACTGTTTGGGAAATGGGCTAGATAAACTCAGATGCTCTAGCAAGAATCAAGTCTTCAGAATGCCTATCCCAAATGAGGAGCAGAGGACAGGTAAATAGCCAGACTAGCTGAGGCTTTAAACTTCCTCAGCCAATACCAGAATCAATTACAAACCCAACTAAGCGACGTACTTTGAAGACGCAGACTCAATCTCAACACTCAATCTCAACAACAAACAAGCGATGAAAATCAACCAGCTTCGAATCAACTAACAGCTTCTACCAACATTCAAACTCCCGAGCTAAACTCGGAGTCATTATGAGTTTGACTTAATTAAATAGTAGTACAAGTTTAGACTCCAGTAAATAGACGGCGATTCATCCTTTTGGATGAAATTGAAGATGTTTTTTGTAAACGCCGCGCACCTGTCAGGTATACGATGTTTACAGCTGGATTGAATTGTAAGCGGTTCGGTAGAAGGCATACAGACGTTCTCTACTTCTATAAGCATGAACTAAATTCCTGTTACAGAGGTAGTGAAAACCCAGAGTAATAACCGAACTGAGAACTAAGCTTAAGACTTTTTTAATGTTCTGCTCAGGTCAAACTCAGTTAAAACCCTAAATCTGCCTTTGCAGACTCAGCAGCCTTGAAAACACTCGCACTCGGCATTTCTTCCCAGGGAGTATCCCCGATCTCGGCATAGAAGGTTTCGTCGTAGGGGCGGGTGCGAACCACAACAGGCATCGGTACAGCATGACCCAAAATCAGCGCTTGCTGCTTAGAATCTAGCTTTGCCAACACCGATCGCAGGCTTTGCCCACCAGAAACCCCCGTAAAGATGGCATCAATATCCTTCTCATCGTTGAGCAGGGCAGTGATGCGGGTACCGACCTGAGACATAACTTCATTGTCGATACCAGAGGGGCGCTGATCGACTACCAATAGGGTGACAAAATACTTTCGCATTTCGCGAGCAATCGTCCCAAAGATGGTTTGACGCACCGTACTAGGATCGAGGAATCGATGGGCTTCTTCGATCGTGATCACGAGTTGTTGGGGGCGATCGCTCACATTCTTGGTCTGCAAAAACTTTTCCGCTTTATGTACATAGCTAGCGTGAATGCGGCGAGCAATGACGTTGGTTGCCAGCATGTAAGACAGCAAGTTGGACTGAGAGCCGAACTCTACCACCACATGCTTTCCCGCTTCTAGAGACTCCAAAATTTGTCCGACATAGTTATGCGGGCAACTATTGCGGATATATTTCAGCTCGTCTAAGCGGGTCAGCTTTCGTTGTAATGCCATGATTGACGACTTGCTGCCCATCTTGGTTTCACAAAATTCCTGGATCTCCTCGTTGGTCATCGCTAGCAGGCGAGTAATCCAGGCTTTACCAAACTCGTTGCGGAGGATAATTGCGTTTTCCAGGCTAGCCTCTGAAAGATTTAGCTCTCCTCTAACGAGCATCAAATCTTCTACGTCAATCTGGTCGTAGCCAATGTAAAGCTCCTGCGCGTCTCGAACGCCCCGTCGTTTGGTTGATTCAGGATCAAGCGTGTAGATTTGCACCTGTCCGGGGAAAAGCTGGCGCAATCCTTTCACGGTGCTGAAGCGCTTGCCCTCGCTGGCTGCTTCCCAGCCATATTCAGAGTGCATATCAAAAATCAGGTTGACGGCTGCCCGTTTGCGAATGATTCCAGACAGTAGCAGTCGTGTGAGGAAAGATTTGCCCGTACCAGATTTGCCAAAGATACCATTACTGCGTTCGACAAAGCGATCGAGATCTAGGCAAATGGGTACGTCCATATCAATGGGTTGCCCGATCGCAAAGTTGCGTCGATGCGGGTCGTCTTCCCAGCCAAACACGGCACGAAAGTCTCGTTCGCTAGCATCAAATACCTGACTGAAGTGGCTGGGAATCGTTTTGACGGGCAGCAGTTCGATGTTGGCACTGCTTTGAGCCTGGTGAGAGGCGATCGCCCTTCCTCCTCCATTCCCTTCTAAACTCACTCCATAGCTGCCGGATTGCTTGGTACCTCTGCCATTCTCATCCTGCATTACCTCTTCTGGGGTAAACATCAGCATCGGCGTTAGATTGATCGTGCCGTAAGTCCCGGTTCCAGCCAGCACTTCTTGCAAAAACGTGTTGCCAGGATCAGGAGGATTTGCCATGATGCGTTGGCTAGCAGTTCCTAGTGCTACGTCGGTCAACATACAGAAAAAGCGCGATCGTACCCCCTGCACCACCAAAAACTTACCAACCCGCATGTCTTCTACCAACACATCGGGATGCAGCCGCACTTCTAATCCTTGGCTGAGAGAACCCTGAATGACTGAACCCAAAGGTTTCTCTGTCATGGTATCTATTCCACAATCGCTCAATCCTTTGAGCTATCGTAACTTGAATATCCTTTAATTAATACATTCGTTCTCAATACATTCGTTCTAACCGTAATTTTTGATTCCCAAGTCCGTCAGTCTAATGGGCAACTTATTGTCAATTTCTAAAAACAGATCAGGTAGGGGCGGTTCGCGAACCGCCCCTACAAGGGGTACTCGTGCTCAGCCTACTAACATGTCCTTAAGATGTTGGGTCCGCTGTGCTTCACCCAACCTACACAGGCTGTAGAACTAGTGACTTTTACTCAATGTTGATTGAGGTCGGGGCAGACGAGGAAGGAGGAACCGTTGAAACTGAGGATTTGCGGTAGTCGGCATAGAGGCGATCGCGCCACTTAAAGAACGGCTCAAAGGTACCAACATCAGCAATGCCGGGAACTCCCTTACCCTTCAGATTCTCAGGGATATCGAGATAAGAACCCGAAGGAAACTTGACGTACATGGTTAGTCCAGCAACAGCAAAGTCTGCCAGGGTAGGAGAATCACCCAGTAAATAAGGCTGATCCATCAGAATGAAACAGAGCGAGGCTAGATCCCGCTTCATGGCATCCTGAGCAGTTTTGAGAGCCTCTGGGCCTAAACCTACACCCAAACCTAGAACGCTAAAAATCTCATTGGGCACTGAGCCGACTAACCCTCTAAGCAAATCAGGAGTCGTTGCAGGCAGAAAGGCTTTACGGAAAGACTGGTCTTGTCCCAATGCTCCTAACATGACCTTGCGGGCGTTCAAACCAATTGATTCATCTGCCCACTGCTCCATTAGCAGGCACAACCCTCGCTGCTTGGAATCCGCTGGAATGATGGGGCGATCGGGATATTTTCGGTCGAGGTATTCGGCGATCGCTGTTGAGTCTGCAATGACCTCACTGCCATCCTTCAACACAGGCACCTGGCGCTGCCCCGACAACCTGAATAGCTCTAGCTGTCCAATTCCTGGCGTAACTTCAATCTTGCGGTAGGCTAGCCCCTTGTAGTCCAGGATTAGCCGCACCTTTTCAACGTAATGCGATAGCTCAAATTGGTACAGTTCCAGCATGATTTACCTCCTGTAATGACTTTAATATCAGCGATGTTTACCTAGAGGACAATTGCACGATGGTTCTAATCAATAGACATACTGATGCCTATTTCCATCAGAAATGCTTCGCTACATAACTTAACGCTTCTTATATCTACCGAAGGATGGAAAGTAATTGGCTCAATTTTGCTATTTCTGACCGAAATCATCCTCACTCATCCACAATTCTGATAACTGCGCCTGGAACCGGGACTTTAAGGAAACGTCATATTACTCAATAATGCTTTACAAAAACTTGGCATAAAGGAGAATAGTTTCCATGAGTACATGGGTCTCAGTCAAAAAAATCCTCGGCTTTGCAGGCATCAGCGCTGCTAGTGTCCTGGTTGCGCTGCCCGCACTGGCGCAGACGGCTAATCCACGTCCTAGCATCTTTAACGAAGCACCTTATAACCAGACTGGTGCAACCCCCACTGCACCTGCTGATCTTAGCCAACCTGCTCCGACAGAAATGGAAGCTCCAGCAGGAATGGAGACAGAAGCTCCGGCAGGAATGGAAACACCCGCAGAACCGACCGCAGCGGCTGAAGCTGGCACTATCGTTGATGTAGCTACTGCCAACGGTTCTTTTGGAACGCTAATTGCTGCCCTAACTGCGGCTGAGTTGGATCAGGTGCTTCAAGGCGAAGGTCCTTTCACCGTGTTTGCGCCCACCGATGAAGCGTTTGCGGCTTTACCTGAAGGAACTGTAGAACAGTTGCTACTGCCTGAGAATCGGGACTTGCTAGTACAAATTCTCTCTTACCACGTCGTTCCTGGTGAACTCACTTCTAGCGAGCTCACGTCAGGAGAAGTGCAAACCGTAGCAAATGAGCCTGTGACTGTTGAAGTCAGTGCAGACGGTGTAACGGTGAACGAAGTAACGGTCGTTCAGCCGGATGTAACCGCTAGCAATGGTGTGATCCACGTGGTCGATCAGGTGATCCTACCTCCAAGCCTGTAAGACTTTTGCCCCTCCTAGTTCACGTTTCCTTGGACATTTCCCCGTGCCGACTTACTACGACACGGGGTTTTCTTTATACAGACCAGCGCTGTAATACTGGTTAGGTTGAGTTCTATCTTTTGCTTGTGAGTGAATTGGTGCAAACGATCAACTCAAGTCTGTTGCGGTTGATTGCTCAGGCGGTTGAGTTTTTGCCTTCATTTATTCTGGCGATCGCCATTCTAATCACTACTCGATACGCGGTTAGACCGATTCGCGCAATCACCCAAACTGCCACAGATAAAGTCGTTAAAAGCCCTTCGCTGCGATCGCTGATTCTTCAAATCGCCTACGTCACCACCTGGATCGCCGGAATTTTGTTGGCTTGCGTTATTGCCTTCCCCGATTTGGGACTGGGTGACATTATCGGGCTACTCGGTTTGGGTTCTGTGGCGATCGGTTTTGCCTTTCAGGATATCTTTAAGAATTTTCTAGCAGGGGTTTTGCTGCTACTCAACGAGCCATTTAGGTTGAACGATCAAATTGTGGTGAACGACTACGAAGGAACTGTAGAGCAAATCAATATTCGTTCAACAGAAATTCGCACCTACCAAGGGGAGCGGGTTGTCATTCCCAATGCGACTGTATTTACCAGTTCCATCCGAGTTTTGACCGATCGCCCCTATCGACGCACTGATTTGGCGATCGGACTGGACTATAACACCCCGCTTCCTAGAGCCGTGCAGGTTTTGCTGATGGCACTCACCGACGTAGAAGGTGTGCTGTCTAACCCCTCAGCTGAGGTAGATGTGGTGAGCTTTGGCGATAGCTCAATTGATTTTGTCGTGCGTTATTGGACATTGCCCCAAAAGTTGCATGTGCGCCAAACTCAAACTCGCGTGATGATGGCGCTAAAGGAAGCCTGTGACCAGGCAAATTTCAGTATCCCTTATCCCATTCGCTCGGTTTACCTGTTTGATCAGCAGTTTAATGACCCTGTTCCGACGGCAAGTAGCACAACGCCTAATTAGGAATGAGGGATGAAGGTAATTTTCCTCCATCCCTCATTCTTTAATTTGCCTGATGCCGCTGCTGATGCCACTGCCAGGCGTGAGATAGGATTTTGCTCAGGTCAGCATACTGCGGTTGCCACCCTAATATCTTGCTGGCTTTCTCACCACTGCCAACCAGAGCAGGCGGATCTCCTGGACGGCGATCGCCCTCCACCACCTTAAAGTCTCGCCCCGTCACCTGCTTTGCCGTTTCGATCACCTGCTTGACTGAAAAACCGTTGCCGTTCCCCAGGTTAAACACGTCTGTGTCGCCTCCTTTCAGCAGATATTCCAGCCCCAACACATGAGCGCTAGCCAGGTCAGCAACATGAATGTAGTCTCGAATGCAAGTTCCATCGGGGGTTGGGTAATCGGTTCCCAAAATTGAAATAGACTCTCGCTGACCCAAAGCCGCCAGCAGTACCAGGGGAATCAGGTGAGTTTCAGGATTGTGGTCCTCACCTAGCCGCCCCGCCGGATCAGCTCCCGCCGCATTAAAGTAACGGAAGCAAACTGACTTGAGCCCATAGGCTACACCAAAATCAGCTAGCACCCGCTCAACCATCAACTTAGTTGCCCCATACGGATTGATCGGATCTTGGGGATGATCTTCTGGAATTGGGACTGTTTTAGGTACGCCGTAGGTGGCACAGGTCGAAGAAAACACAAATTTGTTGACCGAAGCAGCCACCATTGCCTCTAAAAGAGTCAGCGTACCGATGAAATTGTTGCGGTAATACTTTGCTGGGTCAGTTACCGACTCACCTACATAGGCATAAGCTGCAAAGTGCATCACAGCAGCAATGTTGCGACTGGCAAAAAGCTGATCTAAAAGGGCGCGATCGCAGGTATCGCCAACGACGAGTTCTACCTGCAACACTTTCTCTACCAAGTCTCGATGTCCGTATACCAAATTATCGAGAACAACCACCTCATAGTCTGCTTGCTGAAGTGCCAGCACTGCATGAGAGCCGATGTATCCTGCACCCCCCGTGACTAAAATGGTTGGTCGAACTGGCGACATGTTGGACTCCTCAGTTGTGTTTTGTTGCTCCAGGCTAACATCGCTTTAA
The DNA here is from genome assembly GCF_014695875.1 of Leptolyngbya sp. FACHB-541. NCBI lineage: Bacteria > Bacillati > Cyanobacteriota > Cyanophyceae > Leptolyngbyales > Leptolyngbyaceae > Leptolyngbya > Leptolyngbya sp. FACHB-541. The sequence goes on from NZ_JACJPC010000110.1 coordinate 198,182, forward strand.
AACTTTAAAAGTAGACATCAACCCCAAGCCCTAGTCAGCCTAGAGTGCGTTTATATTACAATTAGTAAAGTTTCTTAGGCGATCGCTCTACCCATGCTGACCGAACTTTTTCCCTTCCGGTTTGGACTGGATGCGACAACGCTAGCAGGTGTTGGTCTGTGGTCATTAGCGCTGTACTTGGGCTTTTCGCCCATCAGCGAATGGGTAATGGAGCAGCTAAACCGCTGGTTCAACTTTGCTGAACGGTTTCTCTACACTTCAGCAGAAGAGTTTGAGCGTACTCGCAAAGGCAGGGAATCTTTAAACGCCCTCTATGCTTCCCTGTTCAGCATCGTGCCGTTTTTGCTAGTGGGTGGATTGTTTAACTACGGCGTGGAAGTTGGGTTAGGACAAAGTTGGGCAATTAGCGTAGGCATTCTTGCGGCGATCGGTGGCGGTGTATATGAGTTGGGTCGCCGTGATGGTCGTGCGTCCCGCGAAGAAGATTAATATCGATTCAGATAGAAGTTGGTGAAGCACAACAACGGTAGGGGCGGTTCGCGAACCGCCCCTGCGGAGGCAAAGGCAGGTTTACGGGGTTTCCCGCAGTTTGTCTAGAACGCCCATATCTTCTAGCGTAGAGGTGTCCCCAGAGACTGCTTCACCGCTGGCGATTGTTCTTAACAAGCGACGCATAATTTTACCGGAGCGAGTTTTGGGCAGGGCATCGGCAAAGCGGATCTCACCAGGGCGTGCGATCGCCCCAATCTCCTGCACCACATGCTTTTTCAACTCACTCTTGAGGTCATCGCTTGCGGTATAGCTGCCCTCTAGGGTGACAAAGGCAAATACGTCTTGCCCTTTCACCTCATCGGGCTTGCCGACCACGGCCGCCTCAGCCACAGCAGGATGGGAAACCAGCGCCGACTCGATCTCCATTGTGCCAAGGCGATGTCCTGCGACGTTGATCACGTCATCGACCCGACCCATCACCCAGTAATAGCCATCTTCATCGCGGCGTGCGCCATCTCCAGCAAAGTAAAAATATTTCCCGTCTTTAGGCGGAATGTGTTCCCAGTAGGTACGTCGGAAGCGATCGGGGTCGCCATAAACCGTTCGCATCATGCCCGGCCAGGGATGCTTCACCGCTAGGTAGCCACCCTCATTTTCCTTAACCGAATTGCCCTCTAGATTCACAATGTCCGCCAAAATTCCGGGGAAAGGACGGGTCGCAGAACCAGGTTTAGTAGGAATGGCTCCTGGTAGTGGCGTAATCATAATACCGCCAGTCTCGGTCTGCCACCAGGTATCGACAATCGGGCAGCGTTCGCCTCCGATTACACGGTGATACCACATCCAGGCTTCTGGGTTAATTGGCTCGCCAACCGTGCCCAACAACCGCAGCGAAGACAGATCCCTCGCTTTAGGCAAGTCTTCACCCATTTTGATAAAAGCGCGAATAGCGGTCGGTGCAGTGTAAAACACATTTACGCCGTACTTCTCGATCACGTCCCACATACAGCCAGGGTTTGAAGGACGAGGCGCACCTTCGTACATCAGACTGGTTGCCCCGTTGGACAGTGGACCGTAGACGATATAGCTGTGTCCGGTGATCCAGCCTACGTCAGCGGTACACCAATACACGTCGTCATCGTGCAGGTCAAAAATCCACTTGGTGGTCATGTGAGTGTAGAGGTTGTAGCCACCCGTGGTATGCACCACACCTTTGGGTTTGCCTGTACTGCCAGAGGTGTAGAGAATGAAAAGCACGTCTTCGCTGTCCATCGGCTCTGCGGGGCAGTCGGCTGACATCTGCGGCTGGAGTTCATGCCACCAATGGTCACGAGCACCTAGCTGCATCGGAACTTCTTGTCCCGTCCGACGTACGACTAACACATTTTCGACGCTGGGTGCATTGCCATCTGCTAACGCTTTATCAACCTGAGTTTTCAGCGGCACGATCGCATCTTTGCGCCAACCCCCGTCTGCTGTCACGACTAGCTTCACCTGCCCATCGACGAGGCGATCGCGCAATGCTTCAGCGCTGAATCCACCAAAGACGACCGTATGGGGCGCACCAATGCGGGCGCAGGCAAGCATGGCGATCGCCGCTTCAGGAATCATCGGCATATAGATACCGACGCGATCGCCTTTCTGCACACCCAGATGCTTTAGCGCATTGGCAAACTGACAAACCTCTCGGTGAAGCTGGGCATAGGTGAGGGTACGTGAATCACCGGGTTCGCCTTCCCAAATTAGTGCTGCTTTGTTGCGCCGCCAGGTTGTTAGGTGGCGATCGAGGCAGTTATAGGAGATGTTGGTTTTGCCGTTGACAAACCACTTAGCAAAGGGCGGCTGCCAGTCCAGCACTGTGTCCCACTTCTCAAACCAGTGCAGTTCCTTTTGCGCTAGTTCTGCCCAAAATTTTTCTGGGTCAGCCTCAGCCCGTTTATAAAGCTGCTCATATTCTTCCAGGCTTTTGATATGGGCCTGTTGAGAAAAAGCAGCAGGGGGATTAAATAATCGCTTTTCTTGAAGAATTGATTCAATCGTAGATTCTGACATAGTGCTTTGCTGTGTGTCTGCGGCGGCAACTTTCCGGTGGGTAATGGGGGCTACCTTCTCCAAACCATACTTTTTTTAGCCACTAATTTGCACAGCAAGTATGTTTTCTTTAACTTTTACAAGACTTGGGAGGATGGAAGGCAGCGCTGATTAAGGTGTACCAATTCAAAAAATAATGGAAAGGCACCCCACTTGCAGATGCCTTTCCATTTATAGAATGCATAACCTTTGGAAGGGCGTAGCATTCGGGCAAAGACTCTATTTAGGCCCAAGAATTGCTGCCAAATGCCGCGCCCCTACCCGTCCAGCAGATTGCCTCAGGTTGAGGTGTGTTGCTAGGCTGCATTTAAGCAGGACAGGGTAGAAGTAAAGGTTTAGGCGATCCCTAGCCTCCAACCCCTAGCCCCATTCCTATGCCCAACCTGCTCTATCCATAATTTGAAGCGCTTCTGGATTATTGCGTCCAAACACAGACGCATTGATACTGTCTTCTCTAAACTCACCCAGAGCTGCAACTACAGGATCAAGCTCAACTCCTTGCAAGACAGGATATTCACTGTTCCCTTGGGCGAAGATTGCCTGAGCCTCGGGACTAACCAAATGCTCTAGGAATTGAATTGCCGCTTCTCTGTTGGGAGAGTTAGCTAGTACGCCGCCACCGCTAATGTTGACATGGGTACCGCGATCGCGCTGATTAGGGAAGAAGATTGCAGTTTGCTCAGCCGCTTCCCGCTCTTCGGGGTTCTCAGAGTTAAGCAAGCGCAAATAGTAGTAGTGGTTAGAGATTGCTACATCTCCGACTCCTGCCGCTACAGCAAGGATTTGGGGCGTATCACCACCTTCAGGGGGGCGGGCAAAGTTAGCGACAATTCCTCTAGCCCACTCTTCGGTGTACTCTGGCCCATGTACTTCCAGCAGAGAGCCTGTGAGGGATTGGTTGTAAACGTTGGAAGATGACCTGACCAGAAGCCGTCCCCGCCACTTTTCGTCTGCCAAATCTTCGTAGCTAGATAGCTCGGCTGGGTTAACGCGAGATTTGTTGTAGACAATCACCCGCGCCCGCTTAGAAAGACCAAACCACAAGCCCTCTGGATGCCGCAGATTTTCTGGCACGGCTTGCTCCAGCACAGAGGAAGAGACTGGTTGTAAGATGCCTTCCTCTTCTGCCCGCCAGAGACGACCTGCATCCACCGTGATGAACACATCAGCCGGACTGTTTGCCCCTTCGCTCTTGATCCGTTCAATCAGTTGGTCAGCTTCAGCCTCGACCAAGTTGACTTGAACTCCAGTCCGGTTCGTAAAGCTTTGGTATAAGTCGTTATCAGTGTCATAGTGACGGGCTGAGTAAAGATTGACGACTCCGCCAGCCTGAGCAAGTCGGGTTGAGCGATCGCCACGGGGAGCAATTTGAGCCTGACCAGGGGCAGTTCTCCCCAGTTGCCCAGCCGCCACCGCAGCCATTGCTGCACCTGCGCCCATAAAGACGCGCCTTGTCATCTTCATAATCTGTGGTTTACTCCTGTGAGTGATTAAGTCAACAGATAGCTACACGCCATCCGTCTGTTCATGAGTTGGGTCAAGGCTGTATTGTACTATTAATGCAAGTAATTCCTAACTAGCAAGCTAGTTTTTTCAGCTATATGACTTTTTTGGTTTGCGAAGAATACAGAATTAGCTAAATTACTTGTTCTGGAAAGCAGATCTGGTAAGCTTTTTGAAGCAGGAAAGATATTTTGATTGGGGCTGACGCTCCTATCAGGCTTTCAAATCTTTTGCAATACTCTCTGTGCTAGAGCCGTTTCTTTTGCAAAAGTTTTTAGAGCAGTTGCGTGTGTTGAATTGGCGATTAGCGCTCCGCGCAACTCCGCAGGAACCGCTCCACTTTCACATAGCCCTCATTTCCTTGATTTCTTCCCAACTTTTTGCGTTAAGTTCATGACCCAGCCGCGCCTTTGGAAAAGATTGCCCGCGCCTCTACGTTTGCTGCTGCGACCCTGGTTTATCGTTTCAGTCGGGTTGCATACTGTGGTGTTGCTGCTGCCGCTGCCTAATCACTCCACGTCTGAACTGCCCATCTCTGAAGAGCCAGTTCGAATTACCCAGCTTCCTGCTTCGCCTTCGCCTACAGTCCCTTCACCTGTAGCGGTTCCATCACCACCCATATCACCATCACCAACTGTTCAAGCTGCGCCTGTGGCTCCTCGCCCCACTGCACCTGTGGCTGCGCGTCCAACTGCGCCCGCTTCGCCAACTCCTTCACCCCAAGCATCACCCAGCCCCACTCCTCAGTCCAATTTGTCTGCTCCAAGCCCAACCCCTTCACCTCAGGGCACCCTAGACTCTACGCAGCCTTCTCCAACCGCTTCCCCCGCATCTTCCCCTACTCCTTCGCCAGAAATCACGGGTTCGTTTTCAGCAGAAATTCCCCACGCGGCGATTGGTGGGGAACCGGGCTGTGGCGGTCAGGAAAACTGCTGGCAAACTCAGGACACGCAGTGGCGAGCAGTCGCTAGGACACTAGAGCAAGAATTAGAAAACAAAGGCTACGAGGTTGAGTCGCAGACAGATGATGAAGTTCCCGGCTTTAGAGTGTACGAAGTTTCCAAGGACGGCGAAACAGAATACCTCAATCTGCTCTCTACATTGCAGGGAACCTTCTATGTTCTAGCTGACCAGCCGATGACCCGTGACGAGTTAGAGCAGCTAACGGAAGCGCCTAACTCGTAAACTGGGTTTGGAGGCAGTTCCTGCGGAGTTGCGCGGAGCGCTAATCGCTACCCCACCTTTGCCGCATCCGCAAAGCGAATCTTCAGGTAATCTTCTTCCATTTTTGCCCCGGCAGGCTGAAGTGCTGCCAGCGCTTGAGGCAGAACCAGATTGCGCCGATGATTGCCAATTCGAATGTTTAGCTCATCTCCCGTTTTGGTCAGCTCAACTTGATCCTTGGGAATTCCCGGTAGGTAAACTTCTAGGCTGTATTGATTCTGGTCTTGCACTACCCGCAACGTTGTTTCTTTGTAGTAAACCTGCGTTGGGTCTTCATCGGCGTACAGCGTTTCCTTCAGCCGATTAAGTGCTTCCATGCCGCACATTTCCTCTGAGTAGAGCGGCACTTCTTTCACAGGCAGAGGGTGGAAGTTTTCGTGGATTTCGTGGCGATACTGCTGCTGATTTTCCTTCCACCGCTGGAAAAATGGATCAGTCACCTCGTCAGGAATGATTCGATTTGCCACAACCATATCAGTTGCCACGTTATAAAGGCTGAGGTAAGCATGGGCACGGAGCGATTCTTTAATCACCATCTTTTCAGGGTTGGTGACTAGCCGCACTGAGGTTTGAGTATTGTCAGTCAAGACTTTCTCTAACGCTTCAATCTGTTCATAAAACTCGAAGGGCGCATCCATTACTTCTTTGTTGGGCAATGAGAATCCGGCGATCGGGCGAAACAGTGGCTCCACCAGCGGACGCAGCGCCACAGACATCGCCTGCAACGGTTTGTAAAACCTCCGCATATACCAACCCGCTACCTCCGGCAAACTCAATAACCGCAGTGCAGTTCCAGTTGGGGCAGAGTCAATAATGAGTACGTCAAATTCGCCCTCGTCATAGTGCCGCTTCATCCGCACCAGGCTAAAAATCTCGTCCATGCCAGGGAGAATTGCTAACTCTTCAGCCTCGATGCCTTCTAGCCCTCTCGCCTGCAGCACTTGAGTAATGTAACGTTTGACAGCACCCCAGTTTCCTTCTAGCTCCATCAACGCATCCAGTTCTGCACCCCACAGGTTGGGAGTCACCTCGCGGGGAGCGTGTTCTAGCTCTATGTCAAAGCTATCTGCCAGGGAATGTGCCGGATCGGTACTGAGGACGAGGGTGCGATAACCCAATTCTGCGCTACGCAGACCCGTCGCAGCTGCGACTGAGGTCTTGCCCACCCCTCCCTTACCCGTCATCAAAATTACGCGCATGGATAATCGAACCCACCTAAGAAACGACTCAAATATTTACGTTCTTTTAATCTATCGGTTTTTCTTCGGTGCGGTTCGCGCTGGGGGATTTGTCTTTTAGAAAAAAGTGTTGCTTCACGACATCCAGTCGGGAGCAGTGCCAGTAATCGATGTGAGCACAGATTAAGCCGTCCTGGTTAAGCTCTAGTTCACTCCAGCCTGCGATCGCAATTCTCGGCTTCCAGGGCAAAGGCGTATTCCAACTCAGCGTCCACTCAGTTCTAATCTGATTTCCCATTTGCTGAATCTGATGCAAGTCCATTTTGGGATTAATGAACCAGGTGTCGATGAAGCCAATCATTAGTTTGTAGCGATCGCACCCCCGAAACTGATTCATCGGATCTTTGAAGTAAACATCTTCCGCATAAAGACTATAGGTTTGGTCTTTAGGAAACCTGCTGTAGTCGTCTTTCAGCGTTTCAACAATATTCATCACTACTACTGTCCCTACTCCTGTTACAGCAAAACTTTGTTTTATGCATAGTTGTCCGTCTACTCCACCAAATCAACCAAAACCTCAATTACAAACGGATTCCCTTGAGTGATCACTGGATAAGCTGAGCAATTTCTTAAAACAACTCTCCCTTCCGTAGTAACTTGCGCCTGGATTGCGTAGAGATGATCAGAGCGAATTCGGTCGGGATTGTAGGGTACTTCAAATGCAATGGGAAGTTGATCAGGATCAGTGATAGTTTGTCGAGCAATGATGCTAGATTCTACATCTTGTCGGGGCGATACGTCTAAGAGCGTGATGTAGGCGATCGCACCTTCAGGAAGTGCAACGCTTGGAGCAGAAATCAGGGTTCCACTCACTTTGTTAGGTTCTGATGGAAGTGAGTTTGAAGTTAATCCAATTAGCATTAAAAGACTTAGCGTAATAGCGTAAATTACTCCTAAGCTCTGCATATCTAGCCCTTCATATACAACAATTTATACCTGGAAATTTAAAATCAGGAGCTTACTTTTACTAGATCAAAACATAACCATTCTATAGCCCTCCTCAATAAGCTTGAATGCTAAATCTTTGACTTTTCAAAGAAGCCAGAGATCTGATTTCTGAAGGTAAATCGCAATTGCTATGCGCCCCTATATAAACTTTTCATGAACTGTAGTAGAAGTTACGAAAGTATCTGCGAATGGAACTTAACTTCAGGCTACAGAGCATTTTTCTCCGTCCAAGCTAATCTCTTCTCCTTAACTTTAACTGAATCTATCTTTAGAGGTATTCTTAAAAACTTCATTTATGATCGGCGTAAAATACCGTCCTAAAAATGTTTTCAGGAAGACTTCTAAAGAAGATCAAGATATTGCCTTTGAGCAATTGTTTTGTCATGGAAAAGTTGCGTTTAACCGAGTTAAACAGATTCAACTTGCTCACGTTACCTCAATTAATTCTTATCAGCCCCCGTTAAATCTGTAGTAATCAAGTGAGGATGTGATACTTAATGACTAGATGCTTTCAGAAAGCCATTTTGGTGGCAACTCCATCTCTATTACTAGGACTCATTTCAATAGCCGCAGAAGCAGCAACGTTCTCGGTTCCGCTGGATGAAGCAACGATTCTGGATGTGAGTGCCGCATTTAGTGAAGGAACGCTGACGAGCAGCGAACTGACGCAGATGTACCTTGACCGCATTGCTGAGTTTGACCAGGCTGGCCCCACTATCAACTCAGTTGCGTATCTGAATCCTGATGCCCTTGAAGATGCAGCAGCGTTAGATAAGTTGCGCTCGCAAGGAACCGTATTAGGTCCACTGCACGGCATTCCCGTTTTGATCAAAGATTCTTATGACGTAGAAGGACTACCGACCACTAACGGAGTCGAAGTTTTTAAGACACTTATTGCTCAAGATGATGCGTTTTCAGTGAGTCAACTGCGCGAGGCTGGAGCAGTCATTCTGGGTAAAGCAAACATGAGCACCTGGGCCTTTTCCTACGACGGCATCAGCGAAGCATATGGCCCAGTGATCAATCCCTATGCTCCCGATCGCACTCCCGGTGGTTCTAGTAGCGGATCGGGAGCAGCGATCGCCTCTGGCTTTGCCATGTTTGCAATGGGCGGTGAAACGGGCGGCTCAATTCGAGTACCCAGCGCTCACAATTCACTGGTGGGACTCAAGCCCAGCGCCGGACTCATCTCAGTAGATGGCACATGGCCCTTGGTTGCAGAGCGAGACGCAGTTGGGCCAATGGCAAAATCGGTTGCAGATGTCGCCTTCGCAATGGAAGCACTGGTCGGTTTTGACCCGAACAACATTTGGAACCCCTACATTCCAGAAATTCCTGAATCGCCGGATTACAGTAGCGCTCTAGATGATACTTCCCTGGAAGGGGTGGTGTTGGGTTTGCCTCGTTCTTATATTGGTAAGGGCGATCCGGCTAAGGGTGAAAGTTTCCCGCTAGACCCCCAAATTTCTGAGGCATTTGAGCAAGCCAAACGGAACTTGAGAGCACAAGGCGCAACTTTAGTTGAGGTTGATATTCCGGCTCATAAAACCTGGTTTATTGACTACTTGGTGAATGGCAATCCACCTTACGACTATCCCACCGACAGTTCGCGCAACGTTCAAAGTCGAGCCTATTACTATGAGCAACTAATCAAAAGTTACGACGACGATGAGATTAAGTCCTTTGTTGATTTGCTCGACATTTTGCCAGAGGACTATGAATTCTACGATTACGTCAAACAGGTTGCCGATACGATCGCTGCAGGAGATGCTAAACCCTGGGAAGATTTGCCGCTTGTAGATCAGGCGTTGGAGGCGATCGCCAAACTACGAACTTTAGAATACGAAGACTTTATGGAAGCAAAGGGAATTGACGCATTCGTCTTCCCGACCCTCAACTATCTTGCACCGCCGCAAGGAGAAGAGGCAAACGAAGTTTATGCAACCTATGGCAGCCTTCCTGCGCGGTTCGAAGCCAACATTTTAGGCTTACCAGGAATTACCGTGCCAATGGGCTATTCCAAAGAAGGAATTCCCATGTCGCTAGAGTTTATGGGCAATTATTTTGGCGAGGCAGAAATTATTGGCTATGCCTACGACTACGAGCAAGCCACGATGCTGCGCCGTCCGCCCGTCCTTGTGCCAGAGCCAGCTACGGTGTCTGCTTTGGTGGTAGTTGGGCTGAGTGCTTTTGGCTTGAAGCGTAAACGCAGTCAGAATAATCTGGGAATAAGAAAGAACATCCTCTAATCCTTTGTTGTAGAAGATTTCTCGCAAACAAGATACCTGTAAGGGCAGGTTTAGCATTAAAGCTGTCGCTCAACTGCAGAGATTTTGGCAAAACCTGCCCCTACCTGAGGGTAAACTTTTTCTTAGCGATCTCCTTACGGCTCAATCCTTTACTGCGATCGCCAAACCCATCAACTACGAATTCTCACGAACTAGCAACACCGACTTAACCGATCGCACGACGGGATCGCCTGCTTCATCGACCTTGCCATAAACTGCTTCACCACCGAAATAAAAGGATGCTGATCCGCCACCATCCAGGTTCATCGCCTGCTCAGCACCTAGATTTTTAAGGCAATCGGCTAGCTCTGACAAAGACATTCCAGAATTAGCGGGTGCTTCAGGTTGTTGAGCTACCATTGCAAGAATAATGTTGCCTTCACGGGTGATTCCCACCGCAGATCTGGCATTGGGGCGTTCTATTCCTAATGGATCGCGCAAAATTTGACCATCAACCACGTGCCAAAATCCTTCCTGCACGGAAGTGAGTTCTGGCAACAAGCGAGGTCCACCTCCCAATGCACTCAGTAATTCACAATCCGGTGGCGCAGCTTGTTCGTGTAAGGCAATGTCGTAGCGAATCGTTTGCCTACAGCGATATTGACGCAATTCAGTTCGGTTAAAAATTTTGTCTAAGTAAGGAATGAGTTGAGGATTGCTGACTAGCAGCTCGTCATCTCGCGGATCGGCAACCTGTTCGCCATTTAGCACAACATATGAAGTCGATTTCAGATTTTCGGGGTCAAAGAAACCGCCATTGATGGCAGCGATCGCCCTATATTCCACCGCAAACTCTTCGATCGTATTGGCAGAAGGAGCGATCGCCGGAACAACCGTAAACCGCTCCCCCGTAGGAATCAGCAGCGTATGCACAATGCTCTGGGGCAGCGTATACACCTCGTACTGCAGTTCACTCACCGGAATTGTAGAAGGGACGGGTTCCGACTGGGCAGGGAGTTCTGGCACAACAGGTTGAGATGCCCACAGGTTTAGCGAAACAACCACAAACATCAGAAACCCAAAACCTGCCAGCGCTATTGCAGTCAGCCACTTTTTTCTCACATTAACTCTAAAAATTGTTCCTGAGCTAATTGTTCTTTATTGCTCTCCTCCCAGCGGGAGGAACCCATGAAGGTATGCCAATCCTTCACCATAGAAGCTATAGAGCGGTTTTATCCTTCATCTTTACTCTCACCTTTCCACTGGGGGTTGGGTGGCTCTGTATGAGCTAACAGTTTTCCTCGGGAAATGACATAGCGGACGGTAGCACGACGACGGATAGCATCATAGCGATCGCCCGCATCCAGCACAATTAAGTTTGCGGGTTTGCCCACCTCAACGCCGTACTGATCTTCAATGTGCAATGTCTTTGCACCGTGCCAGGTAATCATGTTGTAGCAAGCATCAATTTCTGGAGTGCCCGTCATCTGACAAACGTGAACTGCCATGCTTGCCACATCTAGCATGTTGCCTGTACCTAAGCTATACCAGGGATCTTGAACACAATCGTGACCCAAGCTAACGTTTTGTCCCTGCTGCCAGAGTTCCTTGACTCGCGTTACGCCACGTCGTTTGGGGTAGGTGTCTGCCCGTCCCTGCAATGTGATGTTAATCAACGGATTAGCGATGAAGTTGATTGGTGTGCGCTGCAAAAAGCCCAATAGCTTGAAGGCATAGGCGTTGTTGTAAGAGCCAAAAGCAGTGGTGTGGCTGGCAGTTACCCGTGCCCCCATATCTGTCCGCAGGGCACAAGCAGCGACGACTTCCAAAAAGCGAGACTGGTCATCGTCAATCTCGTCACAGTGAATGTCAATGAGGCGGTCGTACTTTTGCGCCAGTTCAAAGATGCGGTGAATTGATCGCACCCCATCTTCACGGGTTAGTTCGTAATGGGGAATGCCACCGACCACATCAACGCCCAATCTCAGCGCTTCTTCCATCAGTTCTTCGTTCTTAGCCCCGCCGTACACGCCATCTTGCGGAAAGGCGACCACTTGCAGCGTGATCCAGTCTTTCACTTCTTCACGGACTTCTAGCAAACCTTTGAGCGCAATCAGGTTTTGTTCGCTTACGTCAGCATGGCTGCGGACAAATAGCACTCCCTGCATCGCCTGCTGCTTGAGGGTGGCGATCGCCCGTTGCTTTACGTCTTCTATCGTTAATGATTGCTTGCGATCGCGCCAAATCTCAATGCCTTCAAACAACGTGCCACTTTGATTCCAGCGAGGCTCCCCCGCTGTCAGGGCAGAATCCAGGTGAATATGCGACTCCACAAATGGCGGACTGACCATTTGCTCCTGAATATCTAGCTCTAGCTGAGCCGACTGGTCAAGGTGAGGGGCGATCGCCACAATCCTTCCAGCCTGAATGGCAATATCAACCGTTTCAGCAGGCTGATCAAGATGAATTAACCGACAGCGACGCAGCAGCAGATCAAGGACTTGTGAAGACATAATTTCCCAGCTTCCAATCAGCCTGGTCAACAGTCAGACCAACCTCTTCACTTTAATCCACAACCTTCAACAGTCCGCTGCGCAGTCCATCAAAAACTCGGTTCACCTGAATCTGATCATCATGGCTGAGCCGTACTTTAGACAAAGCTGTAGACATAAAGCGGCGCTGGTCAACCCGGGTGATCTTACGAGAGGAGAGAATCTTCTCAACCAATTGAGCAATGTCCGATTGAGGCTTAATTTGAGCAGACATAGGAATTAGGGGAATCAATATGAGAAGCATTAAGGTATGTAACTAATATGTGATGTTGTGCAAGATGACGAGGTGAGTCGACAGACAGAGATTGGGGGTAGCAGCGCTTAACCCTGATGGCAGACTGCTGGAAACGAGTGATTAATCTCAGCAGGAGGGGTGATCCTGGTCACTCTCTAAATTTTTGAATAAAGTTAAGTAAGCTACTGAATTTGTCTACCAGAAGCTAGATGCTCAATAAGCAATGATGTATATCAGGTTTTAGTGCGTTGGCTAGAGATTGGTGCAGTCTACCTCCGTTGTTTCTGCTTAAAGTGCGGTTAATGTTGGCTTCAAGCAATATGTTTGGGTGATTTGCGTCAGATCTTCGCTAGCTTTTTTCTCGTGCGCCCCTTTTTTTACCGAATTCACAAGCTATTGACACGCAGATTTCAAGATCCGATTCAGCAGAATGCACTCCTGCGTCGGATTGTCGATCGCATTCGCAATTCCCTGGAGCTTAAAGTTGTCCTCCAAACTGCTGTAGACGAGGTGGCAACGTTATTAAGCCTGGAGCGGTGCATTTTTTTCTGGTATGTTAAAGACACCCAGCGGGTTCACGTCGTCTGTGAACAACTGCTTGATGGCTATGCCTCTCAGTTGGGAAACTATCCACTCTCCCGATTTAGCTCTGTTGCACCGCTAATTGAAGCAGGAGAACTAGTTGTCAGTGCTAGAAGTACCTCCGCGCCTCTGGGCTTAGCTTCGATTGCAAATTGGTTGTCACCTGGGCACCATCATTTCACTCAGTCAAAACTGCAAATCTTAGGAGCACACGCTAACCTGCTGGTACCCGTGCAGGGACGGGAAAATTCAACTGGGTTTATCGCCTGCCTTGCCGATCGCCCTCGTCGATGGTCCAAGGCGGAGGTTGACTTTATGCAGTCGATCGCCCAGCAGCTTGAGATCGCCATCCGTCAGGCGCAGCTTTACGAAAAAACCCAAAAGCAAGCACGACGAGAACAGCTCGTTAATCAAATCACGACGCAAACACGCCAGAGCCTTGAGCTAGAAACAATTCTGACTGAGGCGATCGCCCAACTGCTCGACGTTCTAGAAATCGACCGCTGCCTGGTACATCGGGTTGAAGACCTGGAGGAAGACCATAAACAATCTGTCACCTCTCCTTCCTCTCCTTTAGAGTCAGATGCGACTGTTTTTAGACGCAAGCACCTGTTTGAGGTTTGCCGTCCACCTTTGCCTGCCTCTCTAGACGATTTTGATACGAATGGTCCGATTACCCAGTGGGTGATTCAACATCGTCGGCAGGTCGTCATCTCAGATATCGCCCAAGATGCCCGAATTGGCGCTGATAACCAGGAATATCAGCTTGCTCAAATCAAGTCGTCGCTGGTAGTTCCAGTCCAGGCAAATGGCACCCTCCAGGCCATTCTTTACCTCAATCAGTGTTCCCACATTCGCTACTGGTCAAGGGATGACCAAAAGCTGGCCCAGGCTGTTGCAGATCAGTTAGCAATTTCAATTCAGCAAGGGCACCTCTATGCCCAAACCCAACAGCAGGCGATCGCCAGCGCCGCCCAAGCCGAACATCTCGCCTCACTGCTCCATGACTTACAGCAAACCCAAGCGCAGTTAATCCAAAGCGAGAAAATGTCTAGCCTGGGACAACTAGTGGCAGGTGTCGCCCACGAAATCAACAATCCGGTCAGCTTCATCTACGGCAACATTCCCTACATCGAGCGCTACATCAAAGATTTGCTGCGGCTATTGAGCCACTACCAAACCCGCTATCCCGAAGCGGACTCCTCACTTCAGGACTTAGCGCGAGAAATTGAACTAGACTTCCTATTGCAAGATATGCCCCGCATTCTTGGCTCAATTAGAGCAGGAGCCACTCGCATTCGCGAAGTAGTTCTGTCACTCCGAAGCTTTTCTCGTCTAGATGAAGCCCACTGTAAAATAGCAGACCTCCAGGCAGGTCTAGACAGCACCCTTTTTGTGCTGCAAAACCACATCAGGTCTGACATTCAGGTAGTTCGACAATATGGCGATGTCCCTGCGGTTGAGTGCTACCCCAGATTACTCAATCAGGTATTCATGAACCTGTTAATCAATGCGGTCGAAGCACTGCACCAGGATCAGGCAGAGCCTAAAACCATCGTGATTAGAATAGAGTCCTTTTTGGACGAGCTAACGGGCAAATGGGTACGAATAGCGATCGCAGATAACGGCTGCGGCATCCCCTACGAATTTCAGCCCAGAATCTTTGACCCTTTCTTCACCACCAAACAAATCGGTCACGGTGTTGGGCTTGGTTTGACGGTCAGCTATCAAACTGTAGTCAACCAACACCAAGGACACCTAAGATTTCACTCGCAGCCAGACAACGGCTCTGAATTTATCATCGAGATTCCAGTCAAGCACTCTGCCTCACTGGTACGCACCCGCAATCTTTATCTCCCCACTCAGTCTGATCAGTCAAACACTGGTGAAAGGTTAACTTCCGCAATTCAGAATACACACTAATCTTCAGTCATGTGGGGCAACGTGATGACATAGCGATAGCCTGCTTCCGCAGAACCCTGAAGCACGATTTGCCCACCGTGTAGCTCAGCAAGTTGACGAGTCAGCATTAATCCCAAGCTATGACGACTGCTAGTTCGATGGGACTGGTCGAATGCTGATTTTAAATCGCTAGCTCGATCGCCAACTACCTTGGGATTTGCAGAATCAAGAATTTCTTCCATCCCATTATTAGGAAGGCGATCGCCTTTCACCAATTCTGGCTCCTCTCCCTCCAGAGAAATTAACTCATTAAAATGCAATTCCGTCTGAGGCAGTCCATCTCCCAGCCACGGATGAGAAGTCCAAATTTTGATCACTAGTTGGTTTAACTTGCGGGAAACGTGAATCCGCAAGATGCTTTCAGTACTAGCAGACTGAATGATGCCAAATATCAAGTGATAGAGCATTTGGCGCACTTTGTCTTTGTCTAGCAACCAGATGCGATGTCCAGGCTCTACCGTTAATCGAAGCTGTTGGTCGCGGCGCTGCGCAACCTGCTTTAAAGTGTTAATGACTTGCTGACACAGCATTTCGATATCTACGGATGTAAGACTCAATCCCTGATTGCTGTCATCTAGAGCACCTAACTCTAAAATCTCGTTAACTAGCGACAAAAGGTACTGTCCACTGTGATGGACAATATCCATATATTCCTTTTGCTTGTCTGTCAAAGGGCCGTAAATTTCTCGATTAAGAACGCTGGCCATTCCCAAGATTGAAGTCAGAGGGGTACAAAGCTCCTGCGTCATTTGAGCAATCAGGTTGACTTTAACCGAATTTGCCAAAGGGTTAGTCGCCGCTGAAGATTTAGGAATTGCACTTGCAATGGGCTGCTCAAGTTGTGCCCCAACAGCGGGCCGAGTCAGTTGCATTTGTTTCAGCAAATGATTTCGCTCAAACTCACTCACACTCCAACGAGCAATCAACTCCAAAAATTCAATTTCTTTAGTTGTAAAGTGACGGGGCGCTAACTCCATAACTGCCAGCGTCCCTAAGCAGTACCCTGTAGACAGCAGCAACGGCACACCCAAGTAGGCTCGAATGCCGTACTGCTGAGCGAGTAGGCTATTAGCAAAAGCAGAGTGGGTTAGGGTATCGTGAATGACTAATATTTGATGGCTGTCTACAACATGGGTACAGAAAGCCTCTTCGCGAGGAAGCTGGCGAGAAGATGCCAGGCTATTCATCAAGCCAATTCTAGACAGTCCAATAGCTGACTTAAACCACTGGCGATCGCGATCTATCAATCCTAAAATGCAAATCGGTGCGTTCAAAGAATGCGCCGCTGTTTGGGTAGCTTCCTCAAAAATTGGCACACTTTCAGCTTCTAGCAAACCCATCTCCGTCAGAATAGCGAGACGCTGCTGCTCTCTTTCGGACTCTGGTGTGCTGTCCAGACGACAAGACAATCTATTTTCAGGGTTTGTCATGCCAACCCCTTCCCTCGCAGGCATTATGTGAACCATCTATTTAACAAGCGGCTGTTCAATATAGACATCATTCCCTAACTTTTGTAGCAGCGAACGTTGTCTAAAAAAGATTCTTCAATGCCTGAACCGTACAGTTTGCGAGGAAGCAAGCTAGCCAGAGAGAATTGGTAGATACACTGATACTCCCTATCCAATCGATTTTTTATTAACTTTTTGAAACAGCACTCTTGCTATCATAATTGCTTGAAACAAGCTTAAAGTGACTGCAACAAAATAGTTATAGATGCATTTTTTTGGAGCGCAGTTTTCTACAGGATTTCTCTTCAAAAAGTAGGTAAATTGTTTGTTTCTAGTTCTGTGCTGAATTTCACACTGAATTAAGAAACTGCAAATAACTATTGCTTAGCTCCTTGACTGCCAATTCGTAAAATTGTCTGCCGTGTTCTGGGGTTGCCAGATTAGGGTTAGAACCCATACGCCCATCGGGGTAACGCTGTCGAAAATTAGCAGCCCCATAAATGGGATGTCCAGAGGCAACTTCGGGCGACAGTTCAGCTTGCTTGATTGCTTCGGGGTAAACGTATTGGGTCAATGCAACTTCGCTAGGAGTAGCGTGAGAGCCTTCCTGTGAACCATATAGCTCTCTGGCCAAGTGCTGCACTGAGCTACAAGTAAACCAGTTAGTAAGGCGGCACTGCACCTGATCGGCATTCGGTAGATTTAAGTCTGACAAAACGGCATAGCTTTCAGAGAAAGCAGCCTTGAGCGTAGCGATATTACCACCGTGTCCGTTAATGAAGAAGAACTTTGTAAACCCCGCTCTGGTCAAACTGATCAGGTAGTCTCGGATTACTAGAATCAGGGTGCTGGGGCGTAGACTGATACTGCCTGGGAAAGCAGTGTGATGCAGTGCCATGCCTACATTGATAGTTGGGCCAACTATCGCTCGAGTAGAGTCTCCTACGCCACGAGCGATCGCCTCAGCACAAATTGCGTCCGTGCCAATCAGTCCACTTGGTCCATGCTGTTCCGTTGAGCCAATCGGCAGAATGATGCCTTGAGATTGGGTCAAGTAGGCTTCTACTTCAATCCAGGTGCTGAGATGCAATAACATGTTTTTTTCGGTCCGTTGTCTTCAATCAAACAAATGAGCTAATCCTAATTTCTCAGAGCTTCAAAGTTTGCAGCTTTATATAGGAATATGAACGGTCTAAACCTGCAACGCAAAAATTTCAAATAATGTCTCAAAAATTTCACTAAATCTTGACTCAGCTAGTTCTATGCTAGCGTTGTAGCTTCTAGCCCAGATTCTGGTCGATTGATCCCCAAACTTTGCTCAACAGTCGCTAGAATGATGGGTAAAGTTAGATGTTTTAAACTTAGCCATTAGGCGTGAGCTCTAGCAAATCGGCTTAACCGTGTTCTAAGCGCCTAACGCTGAAAGCTAGCACATCTGGCAATTTGTCCTCATATTATCCCTAGAATGCAAACTTGCCCCCTTCACAAGTCATCCAACTCAAGCTTTAATTGCCTTAAATTCGGTTGCGATCGCCTTGAGTTGAGTTCCCTAAAATCTTACTAGCTCTATGATGATCACTTTAACGGCTGCTTGTGATTCTGGAAGAAGCCCTGAGAGCGTTTTCTACCGCTTGATCCAAGCTCGGCTTCCCGACCCAACCAGCACGCTATCAGTGAGCGACACCTCGTTATTGAGTGCTACCTCATAACACTATTTCGTTGAAAACAGGTTGTTAGCAGCCTACCTGTTTAGAAATTTCTATTTCTGGTCAAAATTTCATTAAGCCCCATTTGACATGGCCAACTAGACCAGATTTGCTGCAAGACTTGAAAGCTATATTCAGTAGTTTAAGAGTCGCAGCTTGGTCAAGTATTTGAAAGTTACCTGCTCAGGAGGAGCGATATATGCTACACCGCAAGATCTACCAACTCTGTTGTGATGGTCGCGAGGTCTGGATTTTCTTGCGGGATCAGCAACGCTGGATTGAACGTGCCCGTATCCTTGATATTGAAGGAGATCTGGTCACGCTGCGCTACGAGACGGAAGAAGAGGATGAAAGCTGCTCTTGGGAAGAAATGGTTCGACTAGAGAGCATTGGAGCAGTCACCCAAAAACTAGCCACTGTTCCCAGAGGTGATGTTGAACCAATGGTTTCTGATGATTGTCCTGAAGCCGAACAGATCCGCAATCGTCATCCAGAATCCAACCCAGAATAACCAAGATTGAGTCATCTTTCGGGGTATAAAGCCCTGTGTTCTTCTAAGTCAAGTTTGCTGTTCTCGTACAAATAAGGAATGGGGTAAGGTTTAGCCTTACCCCATTCCTTTTGCTTTGGCGTGAGCAAAGCTTCTCAGGCTTCAAGCTTAGTTTTCTGCGTCGTCGAGCATTCCTTCTATGGCTGAGGGGCTAAATTCGAAGGCAGGACAGTAGCCTTCTGGTGTGACTTTAAAGCCAAACAAGGGAGAAGCTTGATTCCAGCAACGCTGTCCCCGATAGTGGAGGCAATTTTGACAGCACTCGATGCTGAGAGAGACTTTTGTTTCACTATCTCGGCTAAGTAGCTCTCGCTGGGATAGCCCACGTAAAACCAGTTCTTCGCCTTGCCAGCGGGCTTCTACTAAACCTGTATCAGCAAAATTTTGCCAGCGTGGATCAGAAGTTAAAGCATCGGGCAGCGTTACCATGATTGCCGTTTCAAGTTCAGTTAACTCTCCTTCGTAGTGGGTTTCTGGTGCAGCAGGTTGCAGGAAGGTTTCACCCACTGGCAACTCGACTCGCACTCCAGCAGCAGGAGAGTGCAGATGATAGCGATTTTGTAGCTCCTCCAAACTAGTCAGATCTGACAGATAGGTTGGAGAACCATGAACAAAAACAATATGTTGAGGGCGCAGGTTGTGAATTAGTTGAGTTGTGCCAGGACCATCACAGTGGTCGCCCAGTAGGTAGGTATCTACGAGCAGTTGTCCTGCCTGAATTTGAGATTGCAGAGATTTGGAGGTTTGCAGCTTCTGCACAATGGAAGATTCCACTGAATCCACTCGACCTGGGTATTGGGGCAGCAGCAGCAGCCAGGGTCCGGTGTCGGGGTGGCAATATTGGCTGAAATTCGCTGACTTGTGAGTGAGGATGATACAGGGATGATTGAGTTGAGGTGCCGTTTTGCCATTGTTTGGTTCATGGCTCAGCCGTCGAACTCGGGGACGAATGCGCTCGTCCCAAAAGAGCGGTTGATGGCGAGCAAAGTTTTGGACGGCGCTAGGGAAATAGGACAGGAGATCGAGGTAAGCATCGCAGCCTGCTGCGACAGTGTTATCGACCCAGATATCAAGATTGCGACCGGTAAAGTGGTGGTGGCTTCGCAATAGCATCAGCAATTCTTGCCCTAAACCCAAGGTTGGAGTGGGCAGCAAGACAGATTGCTGCTCGGCGATCGCCTGATTAATCCTCTCAGCAAGCTGGTTTTCTTGCTGACGGCGATGAGGGTGGCGGGCTGTGCCATAGGTGCCTTCAACAATTAGAGCGTCGGGTTTAAGCCCGCGCAATTCTTCTAGGGGAAGTCCCTCAACCAGGCGGGAGCTAGAGAGCAAGAAATCTCCCGTGTAAAACAGGGTATAGGGGCGTTCAGAGGTGGTGTAGGTGAGCAGCAGCGCAGCAGCCCCGGGTAGGTGACCGGCGGGGTAAAGTTCCGCACTTAGCCCATCTAGAAACTCGACGGGCGATCGCCAGGGTAAGGCATGGCAAAACATCGGCACGTCTTCACCCAACCAGTTGAGCGAAAGCAGTTGGGCCGTGACCTCACTGGCATAAATCGGTAGTTTTGGGAAAGCCCGATGCAGCGCTAAAAGCCCTCTGGCATGATCGGGATGAGCATGGGTGCAAAGAACCAAATCTGCTGGAGGTGCCTGCTTAGAGCTATCTTTAAACAAAGACAGATCTTCTAACCCACAATCTAGCAGGACTCGATAGGGTCCCATTTGCACCAACAAGCAAACCCCTTCATCTGCATGACCAACTGCATAGGGCAAGCATTCTAGTTCTGTCACGGTAAAGCCTCCCTGCCATTGTCAGGGCACCAAACGTGAAGCTGTCCTCGCCGTCTAAAGACTAGTGAGCGGAGCCGTTGCCGTGATAGTTGTCGGTATCGTAAAAACCGTTGCGTGTGCCAAAAAACAGACAGGACAAAATGAAGATAGGGGTCAGCGCCAATAAAATTAGTTTGACATCCATGTTTTTCTTTTGCGTCTCGCTTATACAAGGGGTTACACAAAAAGCTGAGTGACACTCAGTCAGCGTGAGCTAACGGAGCAGCAAAATCGAGCAATAGCCAAATTTATGAAAATTTGAGCAATTAAAGAATTTGAGTTAGATGTTTAAACGGTCTGATTAGACCTGTTCCAATCCTATCAAGTTAAAGCGCGATCGCAAAATTTGTGAATTCAATTCTGCCACAGCCATCCTCTGAAAATTCGGCTCAAAATGCTCGTCAACCCATTACCCCTGAGTGGTTGTCCCGTCCCTCGACGGAAGTTGCTCCAGATTTACTGGGCTGTACTCTAGTTCGTCAGGTTGAATCTGGACAGATTTATCGGGGACTGATTGTTGAAACAGAGGCATACGCCCCTGGCGATCCAGCTTGCCATGCTTACCGACGACCGACCAAGCGCAATCAGATAATGTTTGGGGCTGCTGGCATGACTTACGTTTACCTAATCTATGGAATGTATCACTGCCTGAATGTAGTGACCGATTTGGATGGGGTACCCAGTGCGGTATTGATTCGGGCTCTGGAATTGGAAACGGTGCCGCCCTGGAGCGATCGCCAAACAGAACGCAAACTCAACCGGATTGCAGCCGGTCCTGGTAAACTGTGCCGTGCCTTCAACATTGACTTAAGCCTAAGCGCTCAGGCGCTTCTACCTGGACAACCGCTTTGGCTAGAGCATCGCAGCCCGACCTTTGAGCACAAGTTGGAGCAGGGGGCGATCGCCTTTGTCCAGACAACTCGCATTGGGCTAACCCAAGGTACAGATATTCCCTGGCGGTGGTACATCAAAGACTGTCCAGCAGTCTCCAAGCTTTAGCAAAGCTATTACAGAGCTGACCTCCTACATGAATCACTCTTTAAAGCATGAATGGTAGCGCGGCAGAGCCGCGCTACCATTTACCCTAGAAATCCGTTGTCAGGCGGGCAATAGACTTAAAATTTTTGCTACGACTGCCAAGCTTTCCTCATACAGCATGTCTCGTCCCCAGCGCTGTAGCTGCTGGCTGAGCAAAGACTCTGCCCGTTGGTCAGACATCGGAGTTACCTGCTCGGTGCGACAGGCTTGAGCGCTTCCTCCAGCCTCCATTCGCATACAGCCCGTTGTTTCAGAGCAGAGAATGGTGCAGCAATCAGCATTTAGGTTAGTCGAAGTCAAACGCAGACCAACCATATCACCGGGAATCTCTCCCCAATCAGCCGTAGGAATAGCCGCCAATTCTGCTTCTATCTGCCGACCGTTAGGACCGTTGAACTTGACATGTTTCAGGTCGTAGTCGCCTCCCTCTTCAGTGAAGGCAACGGGTTCCCATTCCAGCCGACTGGCAAGCCAACCTAAGAACATCAACGCCTGAGCCGCGTTTCCTTTTTCGTAGTCAATGGTGACTCGATCGACTTCTCCCAGGGCAGCTCGTCGCTCTGGGGGGTCAAATGCAGCAGCCGTGAGTTCTTGCCAGGAAGCAAGCCGATGCCAGTTCAAGTCAGCAATATAGGTTCTTGCTTCAATCAGCTCCTGCATCTTGAGAAATTCGGATTCTGGATCGCTGAAATAACAGGAATCAAGAATGAGGCACTGGCAGGACGTTGACAGCCGTTTGAAAAGTTCCTGCTCAGGATTGGGCGTTGCTTTCCACCAGACAAACTTGGGCAGTTCGGGGATCATCAGAGAAGCAACGAGATCAGTGACCCGTTCCAGTGCTACTTTGGTGCCGCGCAGGGTAATGTACTCACAGCAAATCAGATTGCTAGCGCTACTTTTTTGAATTGGACAGTAGGCAGACACTTGAGCAGTCACACCCTCATCTTCTCCTAGTACCGGGGAGAGAGTAATGATGCGACAAGGGTTTTGAGCAGCGATCGCATCACTAATGCTAAATCCTCTAGCGTTAATATTTGGAATCTCTATCCGCTCGGCAGGCTGCTTGGCAAATTCTTCGCGTAGCCGTGCCAAGGTTTCAGAATCAACCCGTCCAGTCACCCGTAGCCCATAGATTTTCTGAGCTTCTGTAATTGCAGTTTTGGTGAGTGGTCCATGAATGCCATCAATGGGCCCATCATAAAAGCCAAGAGCTGCCAAGAGCTGCTGAAATTCTTCTGGTTCATAGACGACCATGCTAAACGTAGCGGCACGAGTGGCACCACCACCGCTCTGGCTACGCCAAATTTTGCCAAGCTCTGCCTCAATCTCGTCGAGGGAGATATCCTTCGGTTTTTGTAGGGCGACGATTGGGGTTGTCATTTGTCTCGTTTAGGTTAGTGATGAGTTGTAATAAATTGAAATACTGAACTGGAACTGTTGACAAAAGCAAAATCAGAGATAGAGCCAGTGAGATCAAAATCCTCTAACTTTCCCCCAGCCTCTCACCTAAAGCCTACGCCAGTTTCGCCCGTCCCGGTTCAGCAGCATTTCAGCTTCAACGGGTTCCCAGGTGCCAGCCTCATAAAGGGGAATCACTTCTGCAGGAGCAGGAGCATCCCAAACTTCTAGCAGCGGCGTGAGAATACGCCAGGATGCTTCTACTTCATCACCCCGAGTAAATAGGGTTTGATCCCCTAACATACAGTCAATCAGCAACCGCCCGTAAGCGTCTGCATTTGCCTGACCAAATGCCGTGTCGTAGCGGAAGTCCATATCGACAGAGCGAGTTCTGAGTGAGTTGCCCGGAGTCTTCACCTCAAACCGCATTGAAATTCCCTCATCAGGCTGAATACGCAGAGCTAGCACGTTGCGATTCACCTGCTTTGAAGCAGACTGAAACATCAGGTATGGCACCTCTTTATACTGAATGGCAATTTCAGTCACCTTTTTAGGCATCCGTTTACCTGTTCGCAGGTAGAAAGGCACTCCCTTCCAGCGCCAATTATCAACGTAGAGCTTGAGAGCAGCATAGGTTGGAGTTGTGGATTTAGGATCAGCACCTTCCTCATCCCGATAGCCAGGGACAGCTTTTCCTCCCATCCAGCCTGCGGTGTATTGCCCTCGAATAGCTGAAAGTTCCAGATTTTCTAAATCTGCCAGGTGGGTCGCTTGCAGCACTTTCACTTTCTCATTGCGAACACTGTCAGCATCGAGAGAGTTAGGAGGCTCCATTGCTGTCAAGCAGAAAAGCTGCATGAGGTGGTTTTGCACCATGTCTCGCAATGCACCTGCTGATTCGTAGTAGCCTGCTCGTCCTTCTAAGCCAACGGTTTCAGCAACAGTAATCTGGACATGGTCGACAAATTGACGGTTCCACAATGGCTCAAAAATCGCGTTAGCGAAGCGAAAGACCATCAGGTTTTGAACCGTTTCCTTACCTAAATAATGATCAATCCGGTAAATCTGTTCTTCTGAACAAACCTGACGTACCACTCGGTTAAGGACCTGAGCCGAACCCAAATCTCGACCAAATGGCTTTTCGATCACCAAACGCTGCTTGTGGGGCTCGCTTAACATCCCTGCATTACCAAGCTGTTGGGCCGCTTCTGCAAAGAACCGGGGCGCGACTGAGAGGTAAAAGACTCGATTTCCTCGGGTGCCTCGTTTTTCGTCTAACTCACTTAAAAAGGCTTTGAGCTTCTGATAGCCTGCCGGATTGTCAATGTCAGAGGCACAGTAATACAGCCCTTTGGCAAAGTCTTCCCAGGCTGCCTCTGCGCCAAGTCCACCGCCGAATTGTTCGACCCCTTCTCGAAGATGTTCTCGAAAGAAGTCGTGGCTCCACTCCCGTCGGGCAACTCCTACGATGGTTAACTCGGGGGGTAGCTTACGCTCCAGCTTCATCTGGTAGATAGCAGGAACGAGCTTACGCTGAGTCAAATCGCCAGATGCACCAAAGATCACGAGAATTTGGGGTTCCGGAATTCGGTCTTGCTGTAAGCCAACGCGAAGGGGGTTTTCGAGCAGAGTAACCATAGAAGGAGGGGAAGTAGGAGTTTGGAGATTTGAAGTAGAAGTTTAGAGGCTTGAAGTATGAGTTTTGAATAAAGAGCACTTAGCTCAAGATTCAAAACTCATACCTTAACTAACCTTTCTATGAGACGGGAGCGAGGTGATCGACTTTCTCCTGAAGAGATTTCATCAGGGACTCAAAGGGCTTGACGAATTTGTCGATTCCTTCAGTTAGCAGTTCGTCCATCACTTCGTCGAGGTTGATGTCGATGTCTGGGTCTTTGAGGCTTTCGATCAGGTTGTAAGCTTTGTCAACGTCAGTTTCAATGCGGCTAGCGACATCGCAATGATCTGCACAGGCCTCAATTGTAGCGGGAGGTAGAGTATTAACTGTTTCGGGCCCTACCAATTCGTCTACATACATGACATCGCTGTAGTCGGGATTCTTGGTGCTAGTGCTGGCCCACAGGAGCCGCTGTACTTTTGCGCCCTTGGCGGCTAGTGCCTGCCAGCGATCGCCCCCAAAAATCTTTTTGTATTCCTGGTAAGCAATTTTGGCATTGGCGATCGCCACTTTACCCATAACCTGTCTTAGCTTGGCTTCTTTCTCCAGGCGATCGGTGCCTTCCTTCAGCTTTTGCTCAATCCGCTCGTCGATGTTGATATCAATGCGGCTGAGGAAGAAACTGGCGACGGAGGCAATTTTGCTGATGTCTTCGCCTTTAGCAGCCCGTGCTTCTAGCCCTTCAATGTAAGCCCATGCCGTGTTGATATAGCTTTGAACTGAGAACAGCAGCGTGATGTTGACGTTGATCCCCTCGGCAATAGTGGCTTTTACTGCAGGCAGACCGGACTCAGTGCCAGGGATTTTGATCATCACGTTTTCTTTGCCGATCGCCTCGTAATAGCGCTTAGCCTCACTGGTAGTCATCTCGGAGTCGTGGGCAATTGAAGGTGGCACTTCAATGCTGACGTAGCCATCTAAGCCATTAGACGATTCGTAGACTGGACGCAGGATATCGCAAGCATTACGAATGTCATCAAAAATTAGTGACTCGTAGATCTCCTGCACCGACTTACCCGCCCGGATGCCTGCTTCAATGTCGCCGTCATAGACTGCGTTTCCGGCGATCGCCTTTTCAAAAATTGCTGGGTTAGAGGTAATTCCAGAAATTCCTTTTGTCTCAACGAGCTGCTTCAATTCGCCCGATTGAATCAAGTCACGGCTTAAGTTGTCCATCCAGATACTTTGACCGTACTGCTTGATCTCAAGTAGATGATTTGTTTCTGTCATTACAAATTCGCTCCTAATTAGATTCTTTGTATCAAACGTGATTCACTTACCCAGCGGCTCTGTTCAACGGTTTCCTTCAGTTATCACAATCGAGCAGCAGCCATTTGGTCTTGCTGATCTCTTGCGCGTTCCTGAATGAAAGATTCAACCAGCGCAACGTCTTCCTTGCTGCCAATAAACAGCGGGGTGCGATCGTGAAGCTGCTTGGGGATCACATCCAGAATGTCCTGAGTACCAGTGCTGGCGCGTCCGCCTGCCTGCTCCACTAGAAAAGCTAACGGCGCAGACTCATACAGCAGCCGCAGCTTTCCTTCTGGCTTTTTCACTGTCCCTGGATAGAGAAACACCCCACCCTGAAACAAAATTCGATGAAAATCTCCCACTAGCGCCCCGCCATAGCGAGCTGTATAGCCCTCATGCCGATGCACGTAGCGAATATAATCTCGAATCGACTCATCCCACTGCCAGAAATTGCCCTCGTTCACGCTATAAACAGGGCCGTGCTCAGGAATACGAATGTCTTCACTGGAAAGAATAAATTCGCCCAAACTGGGGTCTAGGGTAAAAGCGTGAACTCCTTTGCCAATGGAGTAGACCAACATGGTGCTGGGACCGAACAGCACATAGCCTGCGGCGATTTGTCCACGTCCATCTTGCAGCAAATCTTGAGCCGTTTCGTCAAGGTCCTCGCCTTCCTGCCTGCGAATCGCAAAAATTGCTCCCACGTTCAGATTGATATCTACGTTGGAAGAACCATCAATCGGGTCATAAAGCAGAGTGTAGCGACCAACGGGACAGTTTTCAGGGATGTAGTAAGGCTTTTCCATCTCTTCAGAGGCTAGACGGCAAACCAAACCGCTCTGCTCAAAGACCGAAATGAAGACCTGATTGGCATAAACGTCCATCTTTTTGACGGACTCTCCCTGCACATTTACCCGTCCAGTAAAACCCAACGCATCTTCAACTAGCCCTGCTCTGGTCAGGCGACGGGCAATTAACTTAGCGGCAAGCGCAACCCGAGTCATCAACGCACTTAAATCCTGAGCTTCGGATGAAAAACTCTGAAGCTGCTGCAAAACGTGACGAGATAGAGTGGTGCAATCGCGATCGAGAGAGCGGTCTTGGGTCGGGGCCTGAGCTAACGGTTGTTCCGCATCAGCCATAAAATTCCTTCCTCCGCGTCTGCATTTGTAGTTCAAGCTGCAATCAGGCAACCAGTTGAATGCCTTCAATATTGCAATGCCTGAGTGCCCTTATCTTCTATCTTAGGAAGGCATCTCTAGAACGGGGCTGAACTTTAGACGAACTATAGAAACTTGGGGGAAAACTTACGGTTTTGCGAGATTGGGCAAGAACTTAAAAGCTTGATCGGATGAAATCTGTGATTTTTAGTAGCAATATCTACCGTTTTGATCGGGGCGAGGGTGTCCACGTCCGTCTCTTACTGCTCCTAATAGGGTAGAGACGACGGCACATCGTTTGATTTTGCCGCCGCTCGTCACAGTAGACAAGGTTAAGCGCCCTAAAATATTTGCGTGACCTTTGTGATTAAATTGAGTTCTGTAAATTCCGCTAGATGGCACGAAGGTTGTGGCGTCCACATCAATTCGTACACCCGTGTTTAAATTCTGCCAGTTTGCTAAGGCTGGAAGCGTTGTAACAGGATGGACAGCCCACTGTACTGTGCCGTTAACGTCTCGAAAGCTAGCCTGCCAACTGACACGATGTCGAATCGCTTCACGCTGCGCTTGACGGATGATTTGGTGAACTTGACTGCGGGCTGTGTTGGCCTGGGAAGTGTGATAGAGGGCGAGGCCGGAAGGTGCGGCGATCGCTGCCAAGATTCCCATTATTGCAACCACTACTAAAAGCTCTTGCAAGGTGTGCCCTCTAGTCAGCTTCCGAGTTTGTTTTCTAGAAGCAACAGCTTCAGTTCTTTGCAGGAAACAAAGCGCAGCGCGGCGACCAACTTTCATGACAACACCCTGGTGACTGTAAGACTGCAAGCTTTACTTGCAAATCACCCCCAGCATTCCCATTCATTCTTTTTTGTAACGATGTAATTCCTACGAATCCATGACAATGGATGGCTACAGCTTTGTTAACGCCGCACTAGGGAATCGATACAGAACGCAACAGCCGCTCAACTACCGCTTTTGCCTTGCGTCCCCCGGTTGGGATTAACCGATGCGACAGAACATGAGGCGCGAGAAATTTAACATCATCCGGTATTGCGTAATCTCGCCCCTCCAAAAAAGCCAATGCCTGAGTGGTTCGGTGTAGAGCGACTGCGCCACGCGGACTCACTCCCAGCATGACTTCCTCATCCTGACGAGTTGAGCGCACCAGATCAAGAATGTATTGCTGTAAGTGGGTTTCAACTTTCACTTGAATGCAAAGATGGCGAAGGGCTTTCATATCTTCCAGAGAAACGCAAGGCTGCAATTCTTGAGGAGTGACATCATGGCTGAGCCGTTGCAGCATCTGCAATTCTTCAACCTCACTGGGATAGCCCAACGAGAGAGAGATTGCAAAGCGATCCATTTGGGCCTCGGGCAATGGGAAAGTGCCCTGGTACTCAATTGGGTTTTGGGTTGCAATCACAAAAAAAGGAGCAGGCACAGCACGAGAAACGCCATCTACTGTTACCTGCTGTTCTTCCATTACCTCTAATAAGGCTGACTGAGTACGGGGCGTTGCCCGATTAATTTCGTCTGCCAGCAGTATATTTGCAAACACTGGACCTGGCAAAAATTCAAATTCACCGCGACTTGGGTTCCAAATGTTGGTACCTGTCACGTCAGTTGGCAAAAGGTCAGGAGTACATTGAATGCGCTGAAACTTGCCGTCAATTGAGCGAGCCAGAGACTTTGCCAATAGGGTCTTACCGACCCCAGGCACGTCTTCGAGCAGAGCATGTCCTCCCGATAAGAGAGCAACCATCACCAGCCGAATTGCATCCGTTTTTCCAACGATAGTGCGTCCCAGATTTTGCGTTAGTCGCTCGATGCTCTCTCTCATAAACCTGTTAAATACCCTACAATCCAAATTCCATCTATGCCTAACCTAAACGACTACTCTCTGTCCAGGATTTTTGTAATAGGTATTACTTTCGAGGAGATTGTAATTGATCAAACTCCTGAAGAGGCAGCTGGAGCAGCAGCAAGGATAGAGCGAGCGCTTGTGGAATCGGACTGAATTTGTGCCTTTAATTCTTCCAGGGAAGCAAATTTTTGTTCTGGACGCAAAAATTCTGCAAGACTTACGGTTAACGTTTGCCCATACAGGTCGCCTGACCAGTCCAGCAGGTGGACTTCCACGGTTTGCTGAACTCCGCCTACGGTAGGGCGATGACCAAGATTCATCACACCGGGTAGCGCCTGTGCCAAGTGATTGGATGCAGAAGGGTCAGTCGGTTTAGACAAGTAAACCCAAACGCAGTAGACTCCCTGACGCGGTAAAAACTTCTCAGCAGGAAGTTTTAGGTTAGCTGTAGGAAAACCAATCGTTCTGCCTAGCTGCTGCCCTTCAACGACTTGACCAACCAGGCTGTACGGTCTGCCTAGAAGCTGATTGGCTTTGGTGAGGTTCCCTTCTTGAAGCGCCTGACGAATTGCAGAACTGCTAATCCGCTCCCCATCCACAGTGTGAAGGGGAACGATTTGTACCTGAATGTTGAAGGGAGTAGCGATCGCCTGCAAATCTGTTGCTGTTCCTGATCGCTTGCGTCCAAAACAAAAATCTTCCCCCACACTAACCTGCCGAGCCTGCAAATGCTGTACTAGAACCGTTTCAACAAATTGCTCAGGAGTCAAATCAGCCAGCGCTCGATCAAAAGGCAGCAAAACTAGCTGCTCAACCCCTAACTTGCTTAGATAGGATGCCTTTTCGTCCAGAGGAGTAAGCAGAGGACGGCTTTGTCCCGAAAAAAACTCTTGAGGGTGGGGGCGAAAGGTGACGACCGTAGGACGCCCCGTCTCGGGTGCAGCTAAGGCAGCAGACAGGATAGGTTGGATAACCTGCTGGTGCCCTCGGTGCACCCCATCAAAATTTCCCAGAGCAACGAGAGTTGGAGATTTAGCTGTAGTCAGAGAAGAAGTGATCCACACGCTTTACATTCTGACATACATCTACTTGTTGCCCAACTTTTGAAGCAATTTTTGAAGCCAAAATGAGGCTTAGATTTGGGCAGAAACTTGCTTTTCGGGTCTAGCGAGCGCCCCTGCCTCAATCGAACTATTGCTCGAACCATTGGTATGATGAGCCTCAGAGCCATTTGAATTTGCATTAGCCCCGTCCCCATTTGCATCAGTCGCAACTGCTGGAGGCGTAAGCGACAGCTCTAGACCTTCCCAGGCGACAACGCTATTTGGAAATTGCTCAGCCGTTTGCTCTTTCACCCGATCCATAAAGTCATCGCTATGCAAAGGATCGTGGTGGAAGATTACCAGCTTTTTAACGTTCGCGGCCTTCGCCACTTTGACAGCTTCTTGCCAGGTTGAATGGCCCCAGCCAACCTTACTCGACTTCTCAGAGTAATATTCCTCATCGGTGTAGGTTGCGTCGTAAATCAAAATGTCGGCTTCGTGCGCCAGCCACAGGACATTCGGATCGAGGCGATCGGGGAAATGTTCAGTATCGGTAACGTAAGCTGCCACACACCCCCGCCAGTTCACTCGATAGCCGACTGCCTCACCGGGGTGATTGAGCAGTGCGTTTTCGACGAGAATATCGTCAATCTGGACGGGCTCGCCCACCGCAATATCGTTAAATTCCAGCTCAGCCCCCATTATTTGCAGCGGCACCGGAAAGTTGGGGTGAAGCATCTGGTCGTTTAACCGCTGCTCAATAGTGGAACCGTTGGGCGCGACTGCTCCATAGATGTGAAAACGATTGCCCCTAATAAAAGCTGGGACGCAGAACGGGAACCCCTGAATGTGATCCCAATGCGAGTGGGTGAAGAACATGTACGCCTCAAGCGGCATTTCTCGGAGAAGGGTTTGCCCTAACACTCGCAGACCCGTTCCGCCGTCAAAAATGAGGCGATGACCACCAACCCGCATTTCTACACAAGACGTGTTGCCGCCATAGCGTACCGTCTCTGCCCCTGGGCAGGCAATGCTTCCTCTCACACCCCAGAAATGAACTGTAAATTGGTCTTGCATGTTAGACATGAGTATCTCTTTCTGGATTCCACCGAGTCTCAAAAGATGAGTTTCGATTCCAAGCGTCCACAACCTTAAATCCTAGTTAACCCAGATCTTGTAGACACTGCCCTGGGAACATAACCTCTGTTGCAGATTGGTAGAAAACTTTACGAAGCACCCACGCCCAAGGTTTCTAAACCAGCAGACAGGTACTTCAACCCGGTCGGACTGCTGCCTACTGCTTCTAGTTTAGACTGTTTTCTCACTATCAATCTTGAGAACTCATAATATCTACCAAATCAATCACCCGATTCAGGGATTTTTGAAAAAATTTAGCTGCCAATCCTTCAAATTTGCTAGTCCTAGCTTACACGTTAAGTTGTACTGGAGTGGTGTGACTGTGATGTAATTTTGACGAATTGCCTGTACATCAGTCATTGTTTGATTTGCCCACTCTAGATTAAGGTCAGGTACACCCGCCATTGTAGTTATCTGATCCGGTTCAGAAATTTCTTCGATTAGCTCTCCAGCCAGCCAGTAATAGGTTTTGCCTCTAGGATCGATCCGCTTTTCAAACGTATCGAAATAGCGGCGGATTCCTTGACGAGTCAGTGCAACCCCGATAATGTCTTGCTGACGAACTGCTGGAATATTGACATTGAGCAGCATAGCGGAAGGCAAGGGTTGTCTGGAAATGCGATCGACTAGGGTTTGAGCAAAATTCGCAGCAGGCTGAAAGTCTTGAGTAGAAGAACTAGCTAGACTAAAAGCGATGCTGGGAATCCCCTCTATCAGTCCTTCCATTGCAGCGGAGACTGTACCGGAATAAAGCACATCCGTTCCTAAGTTAGAGCCATGATTGATCCCTGACAAAACGATCTCAGGGGGGCTATCCATTAGTCCTCCCAGGGCTAGCTTGACGCAGTCAGAGGGGGTGCCCGAACAAGCCCAGGCTCTCACGGTTGGGTGAAAAATTGAATCGATTGCCTCTACCCGAATGGGGTCATGAATGGTCAAGCCGTGCCCAGTGGCTGAGCGTTCGCGATCGGGACAAACGACTGTAACTTGATGCCCAGCGGCTGCTAGGGTATTTGCGAGGGTACGAATGCCTTGGGCAAAGATGCCGTCGTCATTACTAATCAGCAGGTTCATGCAGTCACTTGTGATAATTAAAGAGATAGACTGAGGTATGCTGGCATCGTATCCCAGCCCTTGTCCGCATGACTATTTTGACGATTACCTTAGGCCACTACGAGCATGACCACACAGCTTAGCGAGCTTGAGTCTCAACTAGCAACTTTGCGCCAAGAAGCTCAGCAGGCGATCGCCACTGCCGAAACCCTGGAGCAACTTGAGCCACTGCGGATTAAATATCTGGGCAAAAAGGGACAGCTTCCTCAGGTATTGGGCAATATGGGCAGACTGGATGCGGCGGAGCGTCCCCGCATTGGGGCTCTGGCGAACGAAGTCAAGGAAGCGCTGCAAGCAGCCCTTGAGCAGAGACGGACAGCCCTGCAAGCAGCTCAAATTGAAGCCCAACTGGAAACTGAAACCCTGGATGTAACGATGCCAGGGGTGTATATACCGCAGGGACATATCCATCCCTTGACTAGTACGATTGAGCGATCGCTAGATGTGCTGGTGGGTTTGGGCTATACCGTAGCCCAAGGCCCGGAAATGGAAACCGACTACTATAACTTTGAAGCGCTGAACACTCCTGCTGACCATCCTGCCCGTGACATGCAGGATACCTTTTACCTACCCGATGGCAATCTGCTACGAACCCATACCTCATCGGTGCAAATTCGCTATATGGAAGCCAATGATCCGCCCATTCGGGTGGCGGCTCCGGGGCGTGTTTATCGGCGAGATACGGTTGATGCCACTCATTCTGCCGTGTTTCATCAGCTCGAGATTTTGGCTGTTGACGAAGGGCTAACTTTCACTGACCTGAAGGGCACGATCAAAATCTTCCTGGAGTCGATGTTTGGTGATGTAGAGATTCGCTTTCGCCCTAGCT
Source organism: Leptolyngbya sp. FACHB-541 (assembly GCF_014695875.1). Lineage (NCBI taxonomy): Bacteria > Bacillati > Cyanobacteriota > Cyanophyceae > Leptolyngbyales > Leptolyngbyaceae > Leptolyngbya > Leptolyngbya sp. FACHB-541. Next base: position 231,279 of record NZ_JACJPC010000110.1, read on the forward strand.
TTTTCCCATTCACAGAGCCATCTGCTGAGGTGGACGTGCGGTGGCGGGGTCGCTGGCTAGAGGTGTTGGGCTGCGGCATGGTCGACCCAAACGTGCTGAAGGCTGTGGGCTACGACCCCGAAGTTTATACAGGGTTTGCGGCAGGCTTTGGCGTTGAGCGGTTTGCAATGGTGCTGCACCAGTTAGATGACATTCGCCGTCTGTACACCAGCGACCTGAGATTTTTGCGACAGTTCTAGGGCGACAGTTCTAGGGCGCAGTTTGCAGGTGCGTTTGGAGGAATTGGGTGGCAGCTTGAGCATCTAGGGGTGGACTGAGCCAATAGCCTTGCATCTCCTGACAGTGGAGCGATCGCAAGCAGTTCATCTGGCTCTCAGTCTCCACCCCTTCTGCCACGACTGACAGCTTGAGTCCTTGCCCTAACGCAATGATCGCCGTGATGATGGCGACATCCTCAGAATTGTCTGTCAGATCTTGAATGAAAGAGCGATCGATCTTGAGCGTATCGAGCGGAAATTTCTTCAGGTAGCTAAGCGACGAATAGCCCGTGCCGAAATCATCCATTGAGATGCGAACTCCCATTGCCCTCAGCTCATGCAGCATACCGATACTGAAGTCGATATTTCCCATAGCTGCAGTTTCAGTAATTTCTAGCTCAAGCAGTGCAGGACTGAGTTCGCTAGTCTGGAGAACCTGCATGATTTTCTCTGTCAGTTGAGGCTGTTGAAACTGGCGCACCGAAAGGTTAACAGCCATCCGAACTGGGGGTAAATTCATTGTCTGCCAAATTTTGCACTGAGCACAGGCAACTTGCAGCACCCATTCTCCAATCGGAATAATCAAGCCATTTTCTTCTGCCAAGCCAATAAATTTTTGAGGAGGAATAATGCCTAAATCCGGATGCTGCCACCGCAGCAGTGCTTCCATTTGGGTGATTTGGCCTGTGCAGACATTGATCTGAGGCTGGTAGTAGATGACAAACTCTTGCCGCTCAAGCGCACGATGCAGGCTGTTGTCTAGAATCAGCAGCTCAGACACCTCAGAGCTAATTGCCGCCGTATAAAACTGGTAATTGTTGCGTCCCTGATCTTTGGCGCGATAAAGCGCAGCATCCGCATTTTTGAGCAGCGATTGGGCATCTGTACCATCTTGGGGAGAAATCGCAATGCCAATACTGCTAGTCACATAAAGTTCGTGTCCTTCCAGGTTAAAAGCTGGCTGCATCACCTCAAGAATGCGCTGAGCAATCTGAGCAGCATCTTCAGCACAGGTCACTTGGGGCAACAGCAGAGTGAACTCATCACCTCCCCACCGGGCAACAATATCGCTTTCCCTGATACAACTAATCAAACGCTGGGAAGAGTTTTGGAGAAGCTGGTCACCGATCGCGTGTCCCAGGGTGTCATTGATGGTTTTGAACCGATCTAGATCGAGAAACATCACCGCAATCATGCTTTGATGCAGTTGTGCTTGAGCAATCGCTTGCTCCAGGCGATCGCCAAATAAAATGCGGTTGGGCAAGCCCGTCAGCAAGTCATGAAACGCTTGATAGCGAATCATATCTTCTGTCCAACGGCGCTGTAAAACGGCTCCGATGCTGGCAGCGATCGCCATCAAAATCGACTCTTCATTCTTTGACCACTCCCGCTCTGAGTGGCAATCATCTAGCCCGATGTAGCCCCAAAACTTTTCCTCTACAAAGATCGGCACTATCAGCATAGACAGAATCTTCTCCCGGCTCAGCAGCTTTTGCTCTGCTGGGGGGAGAAAGCGGACGATTCCGGCGATCGACTGACCCGCTGCCAGGGTTCGATACCAGCGACCTAGCCCAGAGCTGATGTAGGGCAAATTTTGCCAGCGCGACTGATGCAAAATTGGAGGAATCTCTGGGCGAGTCCACTCAAACCGAGTACTTATTGCAGTTTCACCCGTTTGAGGATGAGCATGATTCTCAAAAATATAAACCCGGTCAACCTGAGCCGCAGTGCCCAAAGCAGTGAGAGATTGGGCGATCGCCTGTTCGCAATCTGAGTTGGTCAGCAGATAGTGCGTTGCATCTGCAACACCTTGAAGCAAACTATCGCGCCGATGCAGCGCAACCTCAGCCCGTTTGCGATCGGTAATATCCTCTACAGTGCCTTCACAGCCCAACAGTTGTCCTTCCGCATCTCGAATCGCCCGAGCATTTTCTAAGATCCAGATTTTGTTGCCGTCTCGCCGATATATTTCAGATTCAAACCCGCGCACGACATCTTGCTCTTGCAACAAACGGATAAATTCAGTGCGGCGATCGGAATTGACATAGAGTTGGTGCTGAATATCTGTGAGGCTATTGGTTAACTGCTCCACCGAGTCATAACCGTAGAGCCGAGCCAGCATGGGGTTAACCGTCAGATACTTACCATCAATCGAAGATTGAAAAATTCCTTCAACGGCATTTTCAAAAATACTGCGATATTTTTGCTCAGCCTGTTTCAATGCCTCCTCAACTCTGCAACGCTCAGTGATGTCTTCGATCGTTCCCAGTAGCCCGATCACCTCACCTGCCGCATTGCGAATTGGAATTTTGTTAATCTCCTGCCAAATTTGCTGCCCGTCCAGACCAATTTCAGATTCAACCAGACGCAATATTGGAATGCCTGTTTCTATCACCTGACGGTCTTGCTCAATGTAGCTTACTGCTGCTTCCGCCAGGTGGGGCAAATCATAATCTGTTAAACCCACAATATCTTTAGGGTCGCTGAAGCCTCGAGACTCAGCCCACTTACGGTTACAACCTTGATAAACAGAGCTTCGGTCTTTCCAGAAAATTTTTGGAAAAATATTGTCTAACAGCAAACGCAAAAATTCTTCTTTCTCTTGAAGATTCTTTTCGGTTTGCTTGAGCTGCATCAGCATTCCTAGAGGAGCCGCGATCGCCCGCACCAGCTTCACTAACTGCCAGTCTTCCTGCCGAGAATCTTGCATAAAAAACACCAGCACAGCAAGAACTCGTCCATCTGCAACGACTGGAATTCCTAAACCTGACCTTAAGCCAGCGGCGATCGCCAACTCTACCCGTGGAAAAGCAGTTTCAGACTGCCAGGAAACATCAGAATCCCACTCTGGCTGCTGGCTACTCCAAACCCGACCTGGTAACCCTACTCCTGATGGGAAAGTCAGCGTTTCGCTAAACTCCCGAAACTGGAGGATTGCCTGAGACGTGCTGCTGCTGTGCCAAATTGGGCTACAGGCTAGCACCTCTGCTTTAACATCAGGAATCCAGGCTTCTGCAAAGGCCCAATCTGTGAGCCGACAAACCTGCTGCAAAACAACCTCGAGTGCTGTTTCAAAATCGGGAGAAGCCCCAATCGAAAGCGTTAATGTTTGCAGCAAATGGGCAGTCGTAGCACCCAGATCAATCGTTCGCCTCCTTTCTTTCGCGGTCATTATCTCAACAATGAATTAGTGGCAAGGTAAGCACGAAATAGCCAAATCGATCTAACGAGAACCGTTTGGCATGGGGAAACAATATGAATCTCAGTAGGTGAATATCAGGAAATGAAGGAAGTGAATAAGTAAGGAGGATAGAGTGCAACAGATGTAACTTAAAGCGCTCAACCTACCCAATTTAGAGTTATAAAAGACTTCCCAGCCTCCTAAAGGTAGGTCTAGATAGAAAAGGACTGTAAGCTCAATGTGTTGCTCTGATAGATTGCCCAGATACACGTCTAGACAAAACTGGCACAGCACAGAGCCCTTCTCCGAATCCGGACTATTCAGAAAATAATATTTCTAAAAAGTACTCTTAAAAGTACTCCACGGACACAAACAACTCCTAACGCTGTAGGGCCCATTTGAATACAGCATTTTCTGCCTCTCTTCCAGAAAATCTCTGAACGAGGACTGTTTTGAACTGTTTAGAGGGAGTTAGAGCCACTGCCGCTTCGAATATTGCCCAAATATTTCGCTAGATAGGGCGAAAAAACTTCATAAATTAGCGTTAGTGGCTGCCCATGATGCCAAAACAGGTAATAACGACCCCAAAAAGGACCTTTCTGCTCAAAAGCGAGTTCTAGAGCAGTTGAGTGACCATAATGAATTCCCTGCACATCGCGGTGTAGCTCTGTTCGCAGGCGAGTTAGACTTGCCCAAATGGGTAGCGATCGATTTTGCAAATATTCATCTACGTGGCTTGCTTCCCACCAGGAAGTGGCATAAGCTAACCGCTGCCCAGATGCCGTTCGTAGCCAAACCTGACGGCGTAAGCGTGGACCCGGAACTCTTTGAATTAAGTCAGGGGCCTGATCTAAGTCGTTGCCAATCAGAGACATGTCAATCACGTCTACCTCGGTTGGCTCACCCGTCAATAACTGTAGGTGCCGAGTTGGTGAACCGTCACCCAAAAGCAACATTTGCCAGGCGGGTGCCAGTTGTTCATGGGGAAGTCCTCGCTGCACGACCACTTCATCTCCTTGCCATGAAGAGTCGAGCTTGTGCCACGCGGTAGAAACCGCTGTACCTCTGGTCGGTTGAAAGGCTTGAGTCAATTTTGTTTACAAAACTTTATCTTCCTATTCATCATAAATCCTCTCGCGGAGAACTTACAGATCGAAATCACAATCCGATGATCTAGCTTCCCAGTTTGCTGGACCTGATCTTCGGAGACGTATTGAAAGTTTTGGTAATGCGGATGGCGAGACTCGAACTCGCAAGGCAAAGCCACACGCCCCTCAAACGTGCGCGTATACCAATTCCGCCACATCCGCAGGTCTGAATACCACCAGCTAACTTTTCGAATTGCTCTGACAAGCTAGCTACCGGTTCCAGCTTCTAAGCATAAACCATAAAGCTACCTCTTGTATATCGTGTCTCGTATCTATTGCTCATATTGCTCGAAAAAGTCTTTTCCACTTTGCGACAGCTTTGGCAATAGCTGCTGAAAGGCCAGCCCTCTGTGGCTAATCGCGTGTTTGGTTTGAGGCGACATTTCGGCAAAGGTCATTTGTTGTTCTGGTACGTAAAAGATGGGGTCGTAGCCAAAGCCGCCCGTGCCACGAGGGGCATGAAGAATTTCCCCGGGACAAATGCCTTCGGTTTGCAAGGCAATGGAGCCATCGGGACGGGCGATCGCCACCACACAAACAAACTGAGCCCGGCGATTTTGCGTATCACCGAGTTCAGATAACAATCGCTCTATCCGATCAGAGTCAGAGTTGCCATAGCGAGCCGAATATAGTCCCGGTGCCCCGTTCAAAGCATCGACCGCTAAACCAGAATCGTCGGCGATCGCCCATTCCCCCACCGCCTTTGCAACTTGTGATGCTTTCAGACAGGCATTCTCAGCAAATGTCTCCCCCGTTTCTTCGATGTCTAATTCTGCTGGCTTTAGGACTAGCTCCAAATCGAGCCCAGTCAGGTATGCCTGCATTTCCTTGAGCTTGCCAGGATTACCCGTCGCTACAACTAGTCGTGCCATAAACCTACAAAATTTTTGAATGAAGGTTGGGTGTGGGTCACTGGTCATCAGTCCTGGGTGCTCGGTTATATCCAGCCCTACACACAACCAGCGACGAATGACAGCTTATAAAATGTATCTCACCCCACCCTAAAAGCCCATATTCTCACCATGCTTTTCCATCTCGGTGAAGTGTGATTAAAATGACAGCATATTCTTGGCTCTACCTATGGCAAACGTTACAACTCCTCTGGTCCTTAGAATCACCCGTCCAACTGTGTTAAAACGCCGCATTGCTCCGTTGGATCAGCTTACGGTTAGTGAGACAGTTGACAAGGGACCCTGCCGAATTCCGCTGGAATCCTACGCGGAGTCTGTACCAGGGGAAAACCTGCAAAATCACTTCAAAATCTTTCTCGCAGGTCCATACAAAGGTTCTAGCGTTTGGTACGTGCCGAAGGAGCATTCCTTGATCGAAGGAACTGAGAATAGTCCTGCTCCGATGCCTGAAAAGCCACCCCTGGTGCTTAGAATTACTAAACCGACCTTGTTAAAGCGGCGTCCAGTGCCCGCAGAAGCGCTAGCTGCCAACGAAAAAGTTGCCAAACCACCCTGTCGAATTTTCTTACACTCTTACGTCTACGAGGTGCCGGGGGAGAACCTTCAGGGACATCTCAAGGTTTGCTTTGAAGGTCCAATTTTAAACAATGCTAGCGTCTGGTATATCTACAAAGGGCATTGTTTGATTGAAGGGGTTGAGCCACCCCAACCTCCCCCACCAACTTCTGGCACTTCTGGCAAAATCAATCGGGCTGGGTTGGATATGATTAAGCATTTTGAGGGGTTCAGACCCCAAGCTTATATTTGTCCGGCGGGAGTACCGACGATTGGCTATGGGTCTACGCTGGGAGTGAGAATGGGCGATCGCATCACCCAACAAGGAGGCGAAGACCTATTGCAGCGCGATCTGGTGCGGTTTGAGAGGGCAGTCAGTGACGCGGTCAAAGTGCCTCTTACGTCAAATCAATTCAGTGCTTTGGTTTGCTTTGCCTTCAACGTGGGCATTGGTGCATTTCAGCGATCAACTTTGCTGAAGCTGCTTAACCAACGCAACTATCAGGGCGCAGCGGATCAACTGCTGCTTTGGAATAAAGGCGGTGGTAGGGTACTGCAAGGATTGGTGCGGCGCAGAGAGGCGGAGCGTGCCCTATTTTTGAAGAGAAATTGAAGGCATAGAAAGAGTACGTCAGCCGCCAAACTAACGGGGGAGAATATCGTCTAGCCGTAGCTGAAGATTGGGTAAAAGGGGAGAGTGAATGAGTTGACCGAGGCGATATTGCGTCTGCTGGTACTCTTCACCGATGAGCTGACAAACCGTGAAGGTGGGTTGCTTGGGCTTGCCAATGAACGCAACACCACCTAAGGCGCGATAGTCTACAATCCAATATTCAGGAATTCCTAGAAGCGCGTACTCTTCAACTTTTCGGGCATAATCCGTTTCCCAGTTTGTGCTGACGATTTCGACGACGAGCTTGATCGAGCGCCCTAGCGTAATCACAGGTTCTTGTTCCCAGAGAGGTTCACTAGTCAGAACAGCTTCGTCAAGCACCACAATGTCGGGGCGACGAGCAGTGGCGATATCGGAAAAAGGGCGAATCAGGCAAGTACGAGGAACGAACCAGGGAAATTGTGCAGCTGTGATAGCGATGCCAATTTGGGTTGCTAGTTTACCGCCAACGGTTTCGTGAGGACCAGTTGGTTCCATGTCGATTAATTCTCCGTCAGCGAGTTCGTAGCGAGGGTTGTCGTCATATTGAGCGAGGAAGTCCTCAAACGTAATCGTTTTGGAGGAGGTGTAAGCCATGTGAAACCCCTGGAATCAGTAAAATTCTGTAGAGTGCGTTTTAGCGCCAGCGTAACCCACTAGATCTACATTTTGTTACATTGAATATGTAGCAGCACCAGGATTTGCTGTCGTCATAAATGAACAAGCTGTTGTCACGACAAAAGTTTTTGCCGTCACGACAGAAACTTCTGTCGTCAGGAACGGAGAATTTGTTGTCATGACAGAAACTTTTGTAACCATGACAGAAACTTCTGTCATCAAGACAAAAACTTCTGCAACCATGTCAGGAAATTTTTGTATGACTGCCAGAGCAGGTTATGCTTCAGTCTCCCCGTCCTTCTCCCAGACCCACTTGCGGTAAACCTCACAGGCTGCTCTTGCCTCCTCAGGGGTAGAGTTGGTGAAGTAAGGATGATAGCGAATGCAGTTACAGCAAAGTTCTAGCCAGTCTCACCAAGTGCTTCCATGCCATAGTTGCATTGTGCCGTCGTTACTGTCACTGGCGATCGCTCTTTTTTGCTATTTTATTTCTTTCCAGTCCCCAGGCTTTAGATTTACTACACGATTAAACTCAGTCGTGTGAGTCAGAGATCCAAAAACTTCCAGGAAACATTGCTGTTTTGCTAGAGCTTGTTCAGGATTGTTGCTTCGCATTGCTCCACAAAACCGCATTTTAGCTGATACACATCTGTCCCAACGACAGAAAAATTTGTTTAACCTCCAAAGCAGGTTATGCTTCGCTCTCTCTCGTCTTTGCGTATACTTTCTCTATTTGGGAATACGTATTCTAAGCAGCATACTATATAGAAAGATTCGGGCTAAGCATTAAAATCGGGGCTTCAGTCGGGTAGCAGGGATATATTGCTATAGCCCCGCCCCCTCAAAACCGGACTTATACCTTTCAATACATCCGGCTTAAGCAAATCACTTACTCCACCGCTTTAGAGGTTGTCGCATGGTGCTGTTGGTGACAGTAGAAGTGTAAGAGCCGCAAGTTGCTGTAAACGTCTTTTCCCCCCTTTGCCTTAGGCTTAACATGATGAACGTGGAGATCTTCCTCGTTAAATAAGGATTCTCCACATTTTAGGCAAACATATCCTTGGCGCTTGGCAAGCGTATGGTAGCTGGGCGCTAGAGCCTTTGCCTTCGCTCGTTCTCTAGCTTTCCAATAGTCCCGCAGCATTGGGTCATCTGGGGAAGCTTTGCCTTTGACCAAAACATGTCTGTCGATGCTAAACCAACTGAACTTGAGCAAATGCATACCGGTAGTCTTTTCACCAAAAACCCATCGGTCATTGCGTTGCAGATTCAGCTTGCCCCAGTAGTGGAATTGCTTCCAGGCTTTGGGCTTGTTGGGATGAGTATGCTCAACATATCGAACTTCCCGACAAAACATCCAATTGTCAAGCGATTCAAAACATTTACGAGCGACCCCGATACGAAAGTAGTTTGCCCATCCGCGAATGATCGGGTTGAGGCGCTGGATGACGGTTGGGATAGAATGCCCTTTAAGAGCAACCCATTCGTCGCGCAGTTTCTTCCGTATTTTGTTGAGCGAATCCTGGCTGGGTTTGATGAGCAGTTTCCAACCGGTTTTAGAGGTTTTTTCGGCTCTATAGTGCCTGATGTTGAAGCCTAAGAAGTCAAATCCCTCGCTCAGGTAAACAATTTTGGTTTTGTCTGGAGATAGCTCCAAACCCCGCTCTTGTAGCCAAGCGATGAGGATTTCGATTGCCTTTTGAGCATCTTCTTGAGACTCACAAAAGACGACAAAGTCGTCTGCATATCGAATCACTGCTCGTGAGCCAATCGAGTAGCCCCGGCGGTTGTATTGAACGCCAAGGGCTTGCTCCATTCCGTGCAGAGCAATGTTCGCCAGTAAGGGAGAAATTACTCCCCCTTGAGGTGTTCCACTTTCACTCTTGTGAAAAGCTCCTTTATCCACATATCCTGCCTTCAGCCATTGTTGAATCAGTTCCCGGGCGGAAACTGACCCAAGGCATTCAGCAAGAAGGTGTGGCTGATGTTGTCAAAAGCGCCTCTGATATCCGCGTCAATGACCCATCGTTTCCGTTTGTTCGGTTGGGCAAAGCCGTAGATTTTTTCAATGGCATCGTGACAACTCCTGCCAGGGCGGAATCCGTAGCTCGTTGCCTCGAACTGGGCTTCCCATTCAGGTTCCAGTGCATGCTTGACCATTGCTTGGATGCAACGGTCTCGGACAACGGGGATGCCAAGGGGGCGTTGCTTTCCATTCGCTTTTGGGATGTACACCCGACGCACAGGACGGGCTTTCCAGGGAGTATATCCTGCCAGTTCGTCTAGCAGTTTCCCTCTAGCGGTTGGCGTTTTAACCACCACTTTATCCAGTCCTGGCGTTTTTCTACCTGCGTTTTGCTGAGTCACTCTGCGAACACTCACAAGAATGTTGGAGTAACTTCTCAGCAACAACTTTTGAAGCGAACGCACCTGTTTATAGTTGCGTTGTGTGGTAGCCCGAAAGATTCGCTGTCTCAGGTTCCTCACAATCCGATTCGCTTTGCGCCAGTTGATGGCATGCCAATCCGTTTGTGCTTGGGGTCGGTTTGCTAAAGCTTGGCTTTGCATCTAACGTGTCCCTCAGTTGGGTTCCTTTACTTCGACCTTTGGGTGATTCACCTGACCCACGTCTGCCCCCTTTCAGGGTAAGCAATTGTCCTATCCAGCAGGTTATGATTTCCCTTGACCTTTCGGTCTACTGGCTTTCGCTTTTTGGGTCATCCTACTCCCACTGAGGAGTTGAGTCTTCCTTGCGGTTGACCGACTGAAGCCATCGCTTCAGACCTCATTGGGGTTATCACGTTCTACACGCTTGAGATTCATCTGGAGAGGGTGTTTCCTTTACTGCGGGGATTGGGTGTCCTCAAATCTAGTTCCGCAGGCTAGATTTCCGTATCCCATCATCACCGTATCAGCCATGTTTCAGTGACCAGAATTCACGCAGCCTCGACGGAAATTCACTCACGTTCACCTATCCAAATTTCCCCTTGCCCGAAACCCCTTGATGGCTGAGGCATTCCTTAGACGTTATCTCCTTGCAAAAGACCTCTCTACCAGAAACGCCCTTGGAGATGGGGGATAGGATTTGGACACTATCCTAGAGAAGTCGGCTTCTCACTCAAGTCGTGCAACTTCGTGTCGCACTACAGAATCATTCTGCCTAATAAGTTGTTGGACGGCAGACATCCTGCGGGGCTAGGTTCGTTACACGGTCTTTTCGATAATATGGACACTAAAATTACCAAAGTCATTGCATATGGTGACGTACACACAAATACTCCATCGTGATCTCGAAAAGATTGTTGAACTAACCGACAAACTGATAGAGATTTCAGATATCAACTACGACCCTTATAAAGTTGAGCGACTGTCACGCGAAATAGGTGTTGCTATTATGACAATCGTGCCAGACTCGTCTTGGATAGCACTCAACGATGAAGGGCGACGTTGCCAGCGTAAAGTTTTAGATCAGTGGAATCGCTGGCTGGAGAAAGTCCGCCTCCTTTTCAGTGAAGATGCTGGAAGATCTCGCCAAGATTTAGAAAAAGCGGCTGAGAAAGTCACTAAATGGCTTGATAGGTCTGAACCAGACTTTTCAATTCCTAAAAGCCTGGTAGACGCCCCATCAGTATTTCGCAAACATGTTCAACCACTTTTCGACCTACTCGATCCATTCATGGCTGATGGATCTTTGGTGGTCGTTCCCGACACGAACGTAATCCTTCGTAATCAGGAACTATCTTCTTGGGCTGAAGTAGTAGGTAGAGATGAGTTTGTTGTATTGCTTGTTCCGGGAGTCCTAAGTGAGTTAGATGAACACAAGATAAATCACCGTGTCCCTGAAGTTCGCGAGAAGGCACGGACATTTTCTAACCGGATAAAGGGTTGGCGCAATCAAGGATCACTATCAGATGGAGTTCGGGTGCAAGGCAAGGTCTACGTTCGAGTATCAGCTCGAGAGCCAAACTTTCAACGTACTCTGTCCTGGCTTGATCCGCAGGTAACAGATGACCGTATTCTCGCCTCAGTATTAGAATGGCAGCGTTCCAACCCCACCAACGCTATTCAGCTACTTTCTGGTGATTCGGTAATGCTTGCCAAAGCAGATGAAGCGGGTATACCAACTGGAGACGTACCAGGCCGACAGTAAAGAGTAGCATTGTCACTTAATGCTGTCCAACAACTCTGGTGCAGCGGATTAACCGAAGCCACTTAGGTACGATGCAAAGGTGTTGGTAACCGCTGACCAGAATCGTTAGCCTGCTTCGTTCTTATAGCAATTCTCAATCAAGTAGAGTACACCGCTGTCAAGGAGTTAAGGAGCCAAGGAAATCAAGGTGTACCGCGTTTGAGTGAGAACCGCTATAGGTTGAGGCAATACCTCAAAAGAGTCAGCCAAGTTCTGGACTTGAACTATTTTGATGTTGACGAGGGCAATTGACGAGTACATTATGCTCAGTATCATTAGCATTACGCAATGAAGAAGAGACATCGATCGAAAAACAATCGGGATAAGTTTGATGTCCTTTCAGCTTCATGGGTTCTAACTTGCAACGACCCCATTTCCATCATGAGTTACAACGGAATTAAATATAGATTAAAGTTGCCCGCTGACTATGACATAGAGAGCCTTGTAGAAGAGCGAGGTGATTTGTTTCGACCAGGAGTACCTTCACGCCGCTTAGAAGAATGGAAAACTGCAATGCAATCACAAGTGAGCAAGCGTCCTGCCTGGATTCGTGATTTGGAAGATGAAGTGTCCCAGCTAGAGGCAATCAAGGAGCTTTTAATTGATGATGTTTTTCGCAGTCAATTTCGTACAGAAAAAGATGCTCCTCCTTCTACTCTTGAAGTTCTTGACTGGGGTTTACAACATATTGAGAGGCTGAGGAAAGCCAATCTTGAAGCCCGTGAAGAGGTAATTAAAAGATGGCAACTTTGGTCTGTCATAATTCTAAGTGTTATAAACATTGTGGTAACACTGCTTGAAAAATGAAGACAAAAAGGTAAGCATTGATACATTTACGCTATCTTGGAAACCATCGGCAACAAGAGCCTTTGCATGGAATTCGAGTGGAACCCAGAAAAAGCTGCTGTTAACCTTAGAAAACACAACATTTCTTTCCAAGAAGCTGCAACCGTATTTGATGACTCCTTATCTGTAACATTTCCTGACCCCGATCATTCCGTTGGAGAAAATCGCTACGTTACCATTGGAATGTCCAAGTTAGGGCAATTATTGGTTGTTTCCCACACTGATAGAGAAAATCGCACACGTATTATTAGTGCTCGAAAAGCCACTCGCCAAGAAAGGAAATTTTATGAAGAAGGAAGTTGATGAGCTAGAAGATGAACTACGTCCTGAGTACGACTTTTCCAAAATGGTGGGAGGAGTCAAAGGCAAGTATGTTGAAAGATATCGGGCAGGAACAAATCTGGTTCTCCTAGATCCTGATATTGCCAAAGCTTTTCCGACCGATGCATCTGTAAATGAGGCATTGCGCCTATTGCTTCAAATCGCTCAGCGACAGCAGTCCAACAACCCGATTGGAGCAGATTGACAAGGCTGGTTGGTGTTGGAGCAAAGGATGTCGGTAGCTGCTCAACCGGAACGTTATACTGCCAAGTCCTCAATGAAGGCGCAGCTTGGAGGTTGCCTATCGGTATCCAGCGCGATCGCTCATCTTGTAGGGTGCGTCGTGACGCACCTCTTTGCATTCAATCGTGTAATTTCTGATGATATTTACCCGCTTTTGAGTGGGTGTTGAAGTGAGTTTGGTTAGAGGATAGAGATATTGAGAGTTTAGATTCTCAAAGGTGCGTGGTTACTTGGCGTGCTGTGATAAGAAGTTGAGCGATCGCTCCCATGCCAGCTTTGTAGCCTCCGGATCGTAACTGTCGTTGTTCTCGTTACCAAAGGCGTGCCGCGCCTGATAGCGATAAAGCTCGTGGTTGACATTGCCTTCCTTCAATCGTGCCTCCAGGGCATCAACCTGTTCGGGTGGGAAAAAGCTATCCTGCTGAGCAAAATGTCCTTGGAAAGGGATGCTAATCGTGCGGGTATCAGCCGCTTCAGCAGGTGGAACACCATACCAGGAGATGACAACATCAGCTTCTGGAACGTGAACCGCCGCTAACACGGCTAAGGCACCCCCCATACAAAACCCCAGAACTGCTACTTTGGAACTGTTTTGCTGGAGATACTGTACGGCACCGCGAACATCCTGAGTTGCCGCATCGCCAAAATCAAGTTCGTTCATGAGATGGGCTGCTTCTGCCTCTTCGAGAGTGACCTTTCCCCGATAGAGATCAGGCACCAAAACTCGATATCCTTGCTCGACAAGCTGATTGGCTACGCCTTTGATTTGGTCGTTCAATCCCCACCATTCTTGAATGACGACAACTCCAGGAGCATTACTTTGATCGGCAGGCTCAGCATAGTAGCCAGAGCAGGTTTGTCGATCTGGACGCTGAAAGGTGATAATTTCTCCCATGAAGTTTCTCCTAAAAAGTTAAATCTTTTGCAGACCAAGGCTTTGGGTTATTTAGCGAAACAGCTTAGACTGCCGAACGATTAGCCCAAGTCCTCCTAGCAACAGGGTTACTACCAGAATGATGATAGGCAACCGTGATGAGTTTTGGTTGGCAGGAATAGTCTGACCATCACCAAAGACAGTATTTTCAGTAGATTGATTATCTGCCGTTTGAGTTGCTTCCGTTGAAGTGATTGTTTGAGTCGAAGGGCTAGTTGCTGGTGTAGTTCCCCTACCCACGATCGCCACATAGCTTAATTCAAAAGGCTGAAAGTCTGCTCCGGCTTGAGGCGCACCATTGAGCCGTAGCTCATACTCACCAGCTTCTGGAAAGACTACTTCAGCGCCAGGAATACCCTGATATTGTTCAGCAGAGATTGCTTCAAGAGTTGGCTCTAACACCGGAGTTTCCCCTTCAGTGTAAGGAGCAGAATAGACCGTTAGCTTACAGTCACATTGCTCTAGGGGCACGATCGCCCCTCCTTCCTGAGTGAGCGCAACCCAAACCTGGGCAGGTTCCCCCGATTTAGGATTGTGGTTTGGTTCGACGTGCCAGAGTCCAGCGACGTTATCAGAGACTTCAACTTTGTGGGCAAGGGTGGGCATTTCTGCCCACAACAAAAGTGGAGCTGTGAGTAAAACAGGAGTTAATCTACTGATTTTTGCTGGGGAAAACATAAAGTTTTTCTAATGCAAGGAATGACCAGAAATGGCGCGATCGCACCAACACCACTAAGAGGGCGATCGCTCCTAACACCACTGCTGCAATCTGATTCACCAGGGATTGCTCAAATCCACCCAGATAGTGAGAGCCCAGTAGAATCGTATGAATAGCAGCCAGAATAAACGCTGGAACGCTGAGCAGATGGAGCGATCGCCAGTGTTTTCCTAATCGTTTCACCATGCGATCGAAACTGGTGAGGGCTAGTGGCGCAAGCAATGCTAACGATACAATGCCTGCCCAACTGCCGATTTGATGAGTGGGTAGCAAAAAGGGAATGGCTTGAACGTTCCAGCCCATCGTGAGTGTGTGACCGATGTGAGCCAGCGCCAAAATGAATGCTCCTACACCCAGGGCACGGCGATAGCGGAGAGGTTGCCCCCAAAGCCGACTAATAGGACGGGCAATCAACGCTAGCATCAGGCAAAACAGAGAAGCGTGCCCGGTGTAATCGATCATGTCCCCTGTTCGCAGCAAGGTGAGAATGCCAATGGTGAGCGTGAGCCAACCGCCCATGCGAAAAAGCTGACTGCGGCGATCGCCACTCACCAGCGACCCAACCATGCCTACACCCAGCATCAGCGGCAGCGTTCCTAGCCCAAACGCCAGCATGGTGACACTGCCAATCCAGGGATCGCCCGTTTCTGCTGCCTTAATTTGTGCCGCGTAGAGGAAACCGCAGGGAATCAGCCCCCAAACGATACCCAACAGTGCCGGAGTCCACCAGTGAGACGAAAGTGATAGTTTCACCATGCCGCTGCTGAGGCGGTTGTGCCAATTCTTTTGAGTAAGCGGATGTAAAAGTGGCAGGCGTGGGATAGATTCCGGGTTGATTTGCGATAGTCCAAACCAGATCAGCAAGATGCCTGTCAGGATAGCCATACCCTGACGCAAAGCACTATCAACTCCAGCAAACTGCCCACTCGCAATAAGTACGGAACTCAACGCACCAATACCTGCCCCTACGAGAGCATAGCTGAGCAGTCGTCCAAGATTGAGCAATCCGTGAAAGCAAATTTGCTGTTGCCAGGATGGTTTTTCCTGCTGTTGTGACAGAGAAAAGGCGACAGTGATTGGGCCACACATACCTGCACAGTGTCCAAAGCTTCCCAAAAATCCTAGAGTGGCAATTAGCAGCAAATCCAGCATGGTCAATCTAAAGCAACCGTCGATAACTGAAGTCTCTGGATCAAGCTTAGAGTTTGTTGAGCCGCGATCGCCCCTCTCTGAGTAGAGAAGTACCAGGTTGTCTGCCGAAGATGGCGATCGTCAACAGGATCGCAGATGACTGTTTCCACACGAACTCCTTCAACTGGATCAGACGTTTATCATCCCCACCAACTCTTCGGTGTTCGTCAAAAAACAGGCTGTAAAACTTTCACGAAACTTTCAGGGCTGAGCGCTCGCTCAACCAGTTTGCATCTATTCCACCTGATCGGGATCAAGCCCCATTTCTCTCAGACGTTCTGCTAAACGGTTCGCTCGCTGCCGTTCTTGCTCTGCAACTTCCTGAGCGGTTGGCAAGAGAGTCCCCTCTGGGGTTGCCCAGCGTAACCAACGGGTGGTGATGCTCTGATAGGTTCCCTCCCACAGGGTGAGGGTGAGTTTAAGCTGTTCGCTAGTTAATCGCCCCCAATCATCTGGCTCCATCGATTCGTAGAAGCCGTTGTGAGCTGTGAAGCCAGCCAATTCGGTGGTGAAAGGATCAAACCAGATATATTCTGGGACGCGCAGTTGATCCTGATAAATTTGCTTCTTCTCAACTTTGTCGCGGATGGCAGTGCTTTCTGAGATCAGTTCTATAACTAAATTGGGTGATTTTTCTTCTTCCCAGACGACCCAGCTTTTGCGCTCTTTTCTGGGAACGCCCAAAACGACAAAGAAATCTGGCCCACGGAAATCTTGATTTCGTGCTTGTTGAAGGCTGAAGTAGACAAACATATTGCCGCCGACGAAGAAATCTTGGCGGTCAGCCCAATGTAGCTCCAGGGATTCGATCAGCAGGCGCATTTGAGCGGCATGGCGAGGTGTTTCCATTGGGATGCCATCGTCGTAAGGAAGTTCATCTTGAGTCGGAGGGATGGTAACTCCGTAATATTCCAGCTCGCGCCGTCGGGATGATTCGATGTCGATGGACATGGTAGCAACTCCGTGTCTGTAGTCTGCGATCTACCTGTGAACCAGGGGCTGAACGGCTAATGATGTAGATCCTAACTACATTGTCCCTCGTTCTGCCTGGTGTTTGATCAAGCGTTGCACACTGGCGAGAGTTGGGTTGAGTTCGTAGCTGCGGCGTTCGGGGTGATTGAGGTAGGCAGCTTGTTCTTGCTCGATCATCAGCACATCCTGACGCACTAGTCCGTCTAGCAGTTTTTGAGCCGAGCCAAACATCTTGTTTTTGACAAAGCGGCGAAAGCGTTCGGGGAGTTTGTGCAGACGATGGAAGGCGTTGAGCGAGGTGAAGTGAATCAGGTAAGCCTTGGTGCGGGTTTCGTGGATGGGGCAAAACAGGCAGTAGATTTTGAAATCGTTGCCTAGCGCCGATGCCCAATGGGGGTAAACGTAGCTGACGTCGAGCGGTTCGGGGTGGAGCCGCCGCAGTGCCGGAAAAATGAGTTGCGAGACTGACCAGATTTTGTCGATTTTGTAGTAACTCTGTGCCTGATAGTGAGCATCAACGCGATCGCCCCCTTCCTCTAACCCCTCCAGCTTTGCCTCAGCCCAAGCCTGATAGTCGTCGTGCAGATGCCCGTGATACATATCCATCAGGTTTTCGATCAGAAAAGAGAAGTGAGCGTTGCACTCAATGATCGAAACGGTGGCAATGTAGTTGAGGTGATCCCATTCGGGCAAGCCCATTGGCTGCACAGTAGGCTGCATTTCTCCACTGATAGATTCCTGCAATCCTTGGGTGCTGGGATAGAGCCAGATGAAACCATCTTGATCCCGCACAGGATAGCGGCGAATTTGGCAGGTAGGTAGCTTCTGGTTGTCTGCCAGGTAAGGGACAGCGGCGCACTGTCCTGCTGAGTTGAACTGCCAGCCGTGATAGGCGCACTCCAGCCAATCACCAATCACCTTGCCTTCGCTCAGCTTGACGTGACGATGGGGGCAGCGGTCTTCTAAGGCATGAATCTGACCTGTGCGATCGCGATACAGCACGATATCTTGATGCCAGAGTGTGGTCCCCACGGGCTGCGTCTGCACTTCACTGCTGCGGGCGACGACATACCAATGGTGAGGGTTGATGCCCACCCGCCGCACATCTCGATGGGTAGAAGAAACGTCCGTGATCATATCTGCAACATTCCTTGAGGATTGACCGAGAGCAGCGATCGCCGCTGAAGCCCTTCCCGGTGGAGGATCTCGTTTGCTGCCAGCAAGCCGCTGCTGATTGCCCGTTCCATTAAGCCGCAGGGGAAGGGCATCTTTACCCAGTCTCCCGCAAATAGTAGGTTGGCGGCAGAGGTGCTGGTCTCCGGGCGATCGGCGTAGCTGTTGGGCGGGAATCCGGCGAAGTTCTTCTGATTCACCAGTTCCCGGTGCAAAACCGTTGCCTGTTGCAGTTCTGGCACAATTTCGTACAGTTCCCGCTCAAAGGTGGTCAGCAAAGCCTGCTGTGTTGGGAACTTGGCTTCTTTGTAGCAATAAGCGTGAAGCTCGACAACGCTACCCCCCGTGCGTTCTGCCCAATCGATGTAATCTTCCTGGATGCGGTGATAGAGGGTGATGCTGTCAGTGAGGCTGTAGCCCGACAGGGAGGCAAAGTTGCTGTGCTGCCAGGGAAAGTCACGGTCAAGCCAGAACCGAGCCACTGCAAATGGGTCAGCCACCGCTAACTGTTTGACCTGCTGTGCCACCTGAGGATGGGCTTCACCTTCAGATAGAGAAAACAAATGTTGAACGCCCGGTACGTCTGCTGCAAAAACATAAAAATCTGCTTCTACAGTTTCGCTCGGCATTGCTTCAGCGGCGATCGCCACCAACTGCACCTGTTCCTCTTGCCGCTGGATCACCTGAAAGCGAGGCAAATCTCGCTGGGCGGGACCACGCTGGACTCGTCCCTGAGCGTCATACATTGCACCATGACAGGGACAGTGAAACGCGCCGTCTTCCTCTTCATGCACGGTGCAGCCCTGGTGAGTGCAGCTGAGGGAAACGGCTTCGTTGCTGTTGGCAGCGATCGCATAGACCGCATCGCCCGCGCCAAAGTATTCCAACTGGTCTGTGCTAAGCAGGGGATTGCGCTTTACCCAGAACGGTACTCGACTGCTGCTATTTCCTCGCTGATAGCTGAGGGCTTTCACCTCTCCCTGATCCCAGCGCACGCCGCTGACGGTGACATCTGTGAGAATGGTGCCGCCACTTTGCTGAATCGACTGGGCGATCGGATCTACCAGGCTTCTGCCCATATCCTGACGAGTGCCGTTAAATGCCAGCCCTTCTGGATTGCCAAAGAAGTAAAAGTGAAAGAACTGCATTAGCTCTCCCGCACTCATGACATCGGGTGCATTCAGGCTGGACTTGGCGAAGGGCAGAAAGTAAAGGTCGTACAGCCCTTGAGGAAAGCCTTCTTTCGTCCATTCCGCCACGGACAGATGGTCGAGCCGCTGGAAACTCTTTTGAGCATTGAATCCAGTAATTTCACGAAACACCTGCCAGTGTTCATACTTGGTTAGGTTCAACCCCCAACGCAGGCGATTGGAAGAAGACACCGCCAGATCAACAATATTCCAGGGAAAGGCAGAGTGGCTGGGGCGGAAAACTTCGGGGCGATACTGGCGATCGCGATAAACCACCGAGTAATATTCCAGCGACTTGAAGTTATCCGTTGCACCGATCTCCTGGACTAACCCCTTCAAGTTGTAATACTGCGGGAAAAAGCCGTGGAACCCGTGCTCCATCATGAGCGTTTGGTCGCCCACCTGGATTTCCCAACTGGCAACTTTGCCGCCCAGTTGAGCTGATCGTTCTAAGAGTGTGACGGCAAATCCACGCTGGCTAAGTTCATAGGCACAAGCCAAACCCGCCAAACCACCCCCCACTACAGCAACACTTTTGGGCTGGTTGAGGTAGCGGGGTAAGTCAAGCGTGTCTTGCTGAAAGACAGAAGGCTGGGGTTTGGCGAGGCGAGAGTAGCCGACCAGTCCTCCTACGGTACCGATTCCGAAAAGCTTGAGTAATGTTCGTCGAGAGACGGATTTCAACAGGGCAGAACCTAACGCTTCACTCATTATTTACGAAAACTAGGGCAGGAATGGATGTTTGATGCATTGAGCGCTTCAGACCATGAATCATACCAAGCTTAGGCGATCGCCCTCTGCTCTATCCATAGCCCAGTCAGAGCCTTATGAGATGAAGGATTCAGCCCTTTCTAGTGAAATCGTTAGCCGATAAAGCTCTTTATCATGTCTCTACATTCGAGAGAATACCCGATTTGTTGATCCCCGCTGTTCAAGCCTGTTTCATAGCGAGAACGGACGATCAAGCCCCACCTAAAGCTCGTAGGATGCGTTAGCGTCAGCGTAACGCATCAAAGCTTTGACAGACGTGCGTTACAGCTCTGCCCAACGAACCCTATAGCGTTGCGTAATGCTCCTGTATCTTTCCGCGATGCTCCTGCGTCTTCCCGCATTCCTGCAATGCTACTGAAACGTGCAGCGCCTTAAATGTAGGTTGTCTCGGAGGCACGTCAAACACAAGTTGAGGGCACGAGACCCAACACAGTCCTTGCTGCTCTGGATTTCGTGCCCTCAACCTAACCTACAAGTCAACTAACTTGCGTAGTTCCTCTGCTGTAGGGGCTTGGCAGTGCCAAGCCCCTAACCGGAATACCGCACTTCATTAAATTCATGCTCCTTACTGTTTCGGTTTTGCTGCCTGCGTATCAAACACCGCGCCAGCGCCATAGGAATCAATATCCATTGCTTCAGAACCACCTCTGACCAGCAAACTCAGCATTGAGCCAAGCTGAAACCAGATGAGTAGTGCAGTTGGCACCACAACGATCGTTGCCAATCCAGCGGCAAACCACCAAACCAGGCTAAATACTGAAAAGCTAGCCGCCATGAAAACCACCAGGCAGACCGTCAAGCCGAAATAAGCGGCGATCGCATGGGGCGTTGCATAGTTGATTTTGGATTGAGACTGACGGTTTGTATCCCACTGAGCGACCTGATATTCCAGGATGTCTTTGAAAATGAACCCAAAGGCGATCGCAAAGAAATTGCTCACCATAATCAGCGTAAACACAGGAGGATTAGTAAAAGGTTCAGGGTTCATGATTAAATGCTCCGCAGGAGTGCCCGTCAGTTAACAAATGTAAAGATCAGTATATAACAAGTCGCTATCATGCTGGAGGTTTACTGCCTTGTCCTTAGATGATTGAAGCGACTCTTCCAAACATTCGAGCACTTTTGGAGCGGCGGTCGTAGCGATCGCAAAAGTGTGGGAAGCCAAATTTGTTCAGCTATACTTGCTCAAAAATTGTCCCATCCTCCATAACTACTCTTTCTCCAAGTTCTAGCCTCCTTCCATCTGGCAAAACAATTTGTCCTCCGCCTTGCTCAGTCGGAATAACCCTTGCTCCGTTCGAAAAAATCAGTGTCCCGTCGGGCAGAATTCGCGTTCCATCATCGGTAACATACTCTCCCTCATCAAAAGTAATTTCTGTTGAAGTAAGTTCAATTTCTGCGGAGTTGTTATCTGTTGGATTAGGCATTTCTTCTTTCCTTCAGCAAAGTTCTGTCAGGTCAATTGCTGTTCTTAGTATTTTTAATCGCTTTACTTATAGCGAGGCTCTCCTAGGTTGATAGATCAGGAGGCAGAGCCTCTAAACTAGCATTAGAAGGCGGAGCCTCGTAACGAGAAATACTTGTTCAGTCCTTGTTCCCAGGTTCTATTTGGGAGTGCCTACAACGAGGCCCTGCTTCGTGAAAATCAGTATTACTTGTCAATATTTTAGGAATTAAAAATCTGTGACCCATCCTTCTGAAAGCGTGCAGCCCATCGCCTCTCTGTTTCGCACTCCGCTTTACGAGCTGTATCGCGAAGCTCAAGCCCGCATTGTCCCTTTCTCTGGATGGGAAATGCCTGTGCAGTACAGCGGCATCTTGCCCGAACATCGGGCTGTGCGTGAGGCAGCGGGGATGTTTGACATCTCCCACATGGGAAAGTTTGCATTGAGCGGCGCAGATGTGATCGACGCGCTTCAGCTACTCGTTCCTTCTGATTTGAGCCGTTTGCAGCCTGGTGAAGCCCAGTACACGGTTTTGCTGAATGCTCAGGCAGGGATTATTGACGATCTGATCGTTTACTACCAGGGAGTAGACGCGAAGGGCAATCAGCGGGTGATGCTGATCGCCAACGCAGCCACAACAGTGAAAGACCGTGATTGGCTGCTGGCAAATCTGAGTTCAGACCTGAACTTTCAAGACTTGTCGCCCACAAAAGTCTTGTTAGCAGTGCAGGGACCAAAGGCAGTCAGCTTACTTCAGGCTTTTGTGCAGGAAGATTTGTCCCAGGTCAAGCGGTTTGGACATTTGGAAGGTACTGTTTTGGGACAGCCCGGATTTTTGGCACGGACGGGCTATACGGGCGAGGATGGCTTTGAGGTGATGGTTGATTCGCAAACGGGGATTGATTTGTGGCGATCGCTCCTCAAATCTGGCATTACCCCCTGCGGCTTGGGCGCACGCGACACCCTGCGGCTCGAAGCGGCAATGGCACTCTACGGGCAGGACATTGACGAAACCACCACACCGCTCGAAGCGGGTTTGGGATGGCTGGTTCACCTTGACCGCAAAGGGGACTTCATCGGTCGCAAGGTGCTTGAGGAGCAGAAGCAATTTGGCGTAGCGCGAAAGCTAGTCGGGCTACAGATGGAAGGGCGAAACATCGCCCGTCACGATTATCCAGTGCTGTTTAACCAGGAAAAGGTTGGGGTTGTTACCAGCGGTACCGTGTCTCCAACTTTGGGGAAGGCGATCGCCCTTGCCTACGTTCCCACTCACTTAGCTAAGACGGGGCAAGAGTTAGACATTGAGATTCGCCAGAAAGCATATCGGGCGATCGTTGTGAAACGTCCGTTTTATAAGTCGGCAGCAATTCCTACGCTTTGAGGGGCGATCGCATCCATTGCTCTCACCTCCGCTGAAGTTTTTGCTTAGGTCACTTGCTTGAGTCACTACAGTTTCAACAAATCTAAAATCCGTGAGCATTTTTGTCAGGCTACTGTAGCTTTTTCGGCTTTTACGGAATAATTTTGTTTGAGGTATTCCCCTCAAATCTTTATTGGCAACCTGCTATGGCGCTCGAATATCCCGAAGACCTAAAGTATCTCGACTCCCATGAGTACGCTCGGCTAGATGGCGACATTGCCACCATTGGCATTACTGCTTTTGCGGTTGATCAGCTTGGCGACATCGTTTTCCTGGAGTTGCCCGACGTTGGCTCAGCCCTGACCAAAGGAGAAACCTTTGGCACTGTCGAATCTGTGAAAGCGGTAGAAGATTTGAACGCTCCGATCTCAGGCACTGTAATCGAACGAAATGACCCAATGGTCGAAGCGCCTGAGCAAGTGGCAAAAGATCCTTACGGTGAGGGCTGGCTGCTCAAGGTGAAATTTGAAGATGCCAGTGAGCTAGACAGCGCTTTGTCTGCCAGCGAATATCAGGCGCAGGTCGAAGGGGAATAGTCTGTTTAGCCTGACCAGACCCAGGCAGCTAAGGCAATTATTCTGCTATTTATTGCAAAGTATTGCAGAATAGTCAGAAATCTGATCAATTCAGATCCGTTCTGAGCTGTCTTTGTTGTCGTTCCCCCTGCACTGCCTCCATGTCTTCAGATTCTCTTGATCTGCATCCCTCGTCCGATTTGAGCCAGTCCGATTCTGATGCGTCATACGCTCAGGTTGACTCGTCTGCCCTCGTCCAAAATGGGAATGGCTCCGCTGCTAATGGGTCAACCAAACAGGTATTTGGTGAGGCGCAAGGGGAGTTTGAGCGCAGGCATATTGGACCCAGTCCAGCGGACGTAGAGAAAATGCTGGAAGCTTTGGGCTTTTCGACACTGGAGGCACTGATCGATCAAACGATTCCGCCTGCAATTCGTCTGCAAAAGCCGCTGGAGCTATCAGGTGGGTCGAGTGAATATGAGGTGTTGCAAGAGTTGAGGGCGATCGCCACTCAAAACCAGATCTTCCACTCTTTCATCGGCATGGGCTACTCAAACTGCATTACGCCCCCGGTAATTCAGCGCAACATTCTCGAAAATCCGGGTTGGTACACCCAATACACGCCCTACCAGCCAGAAATTGCTCAGGGGCGACTGGAGGCAATGCTCAACTTTCAGACAATGGTGATCGACCTGACCGGACTGGAGATCGCCAACGCTTCTTTGCTTGATGAAGCAACCGCTGCTGCCGAAGCGATGACAATGAGCTACGGCTTACACAAAGGCAGTGCCAAAGCCTTCTGGGTTTCCGCAGCCTGTCATCCTCAAACCATTGACGTGATCCAAACTCGCGCCAAGCCGCAGGGGATTGAGGTGATTGTGGGCGATCACCAGACCTTTGAGTTTGATCAGCCTATTTTTGGCGCACTGCTGCAATATCCGGCAACAGACGGCACGATTTACGATTACCAGGAATTTATCCAACGGACGCATGAGGCAGGTGCCCTGGTGATAATGGCAGCAGATTTGCTCAGCCTCACCTTGCTGAAGCCACCAGGGGAACTCGGTGCAGACATTGCCGTGGGCAATACCCAGCGGTTTGGCGTTCCCCTGGGCTATGGTGGTCCCCATGCGGCCTACTTTGCCACGAAGGAAGCGTACAAGCGGCAAATTCCGGGGCGATTGGTGGGCGTTTCCAAAGATGTATCGGGACGACCCGCGCTGCGACTGGCGCTGCAAACCCGCGAACAGCACATTCGTCGGGACAAGGCGACCAGCAATATTTGTACAGCACAGGTGCTACTGGCGGTGATGGCGAGCATGTATGCGGTCTATCACGGGCCGGAAGGGCTGCACCAGATTGCCCGTCGCATTCATCAGCGCACTGCAACTCTGGCAGAGGGTTTGCAGCAATTGGGCTATGAGGTGGGTACGCCATTTTTTGACACGCTGCGAGTAGAGGTAGGCGAGCGGGCTGAGGAAATTTTGGAACGGGCGATCGCCCACCGCATCAACCTGCGTCGGCTGGGCGATCGCGCCATTGGTATTTCCCTAGACGAAACCACCTCTGAGCCAGACCTGCTGCACCTCTTCAAGGCTTTCCTAAAAGGAGAAACGCCCCACTTTACCCCATCGACTCTTTCTCCTCGGAGCAATTTTCAAATTCCAGCCGCTCATCAGCGAACGAGTGCTTACCTAACCCATCCCGTTTTCCACCGCTACCGCTCTGAAACAGAACTGCTGCGCTACATTCATCGGCTTCAGGCAAAGGATTTGTCGTTGACAACGGCAATGATTCCGCTTGGCTCTTGCACGATGAAGCTAAACGCGACTGCCGAAATGATTCCAATTAGCTGGCCCGAGTTTGCCCAGATTCATCCCTTTGCGCCGCTGGCACAAACTCAGGGCTATCAAACTCTGTTTCAGCAGCTAGAGCAAATGCTATCAGAAATTACCGGATTTGCCGGAATCTCACTTCAGCCCAACGCCGGATCGCAGGGCGAATACGCTGGACTATTGGTCATTCGGCAATATCACGAGCAGCGTGGCGAAGGGCACCGTAACATTTGCCTGATCCCAGAATCGGCGCATGGTACTAACCCCGCCAGTGCAGTCATGGCTGGGATGAAGGTTGTCCCGGTTGTTTGTGATGCAGACGGCAACATCGATGTAGCTGACCTAAAAGCAAAAGCCGAGAAGCATCACGAGCATCTGGCAGCGCTGATGGTGACCTATCCTTCGACGCACGGTGTGTTTGAGGAGGCGATTCAAGAGATTTGTGCGATCGTCCACCAGCACGGCGGTCAAGTCTATATGGATGGCGCAAACATGAACGCCCAGGTTGGGCTTTGTCGTCCGGCAGATTTTGGCGCAGATGTCTGTCACCTCAATTTGCACAAAACTTTCTGCATTCCTCATGGCGGCGGCGGACCGGGTATCGGACCAATTGGCGTAAAGCCTCACCTGAAACCCCTCCTGCCAGGTCACTCTGTCGTTGACATTGAAGAAGTCTACTCAGAAGGTGACTTTCAAAGTTCAAGATCCAAAGCTCAACCTGCTCGAATCGGTGCAGTTGCTTCGGCTCCCTGGGGCAGCAGCAGCATTCTGCCAATTTCCTGGATGTACATCGCTCTAATGGGGTCGACTGGACTGACTAGAGCCACACAAGTCGCGATTCTGAATGCCAACTACATCGCCAAGCGACTGGAGAATGACTACCCAATTCTCTACAAAGGTAAAAATGGACTGGTTGCCCACGAGTGCATTTTGGATTTGCGCCAGTTTAAGAAAACCGCTGGGATCGAAGTTGATGATATCGCCAAACGGTTGATTGACTACGGTTTCCATCCACCAACGGTGTCCTGGCCGGTTGCCGGAACGGTGATGGTAGAGCCCACCGAGAGTGAGTCCAAGCAAGAGCTAGACCGCTTCTGTGATGCCATGATCGCAATTCGTGAGGAGATTCGCGAAATTGAGCAGGGGAAAGCCGATCGCCAAAACAACCTGCTTAAAAATGCACCCCACACCGCCGAAATTCTCATCAGCGATGAATGGGAACGTCCTTACTCCCGTAAGCGCGCTGCTTACCCAACTTCCTGGACGCAAGAAAACAAATTCTGGGCTTCAACCGGACGAATCGATAATGCCTATGGCGATCGCAACCTAATTTGTGCCTGCCTACCTATGGAAGCTTACGCAGAATAGGATAGAGAAACGCAGGTTGGGCTGAAGCATGAAACCCAACAGGTCTAAAACTCTAAGATTGTCGGGTTTCGCTAGCTCAACCCAACCTCTAGGTCAGGAGCGTATCCTATGGTTCAAAGCCTACCAATTAGCAATTTAAGTTTGTACGATATCAAAGCCAAGTTTGATTTGAGGGAAGCGCAGGACGAATCCTTCTTCCCGGAATGGTATCAGGAACTACCAGAGCTAACCGAATCGGAACAGCAAGCTTTGGATCAGATTAAGCGCAACTTCCTATATCTAAATGAATCTCCCCTAGCGGAAGTTGCTGTGAAAATGGTTGTTTTGTCGCCCTTACTGTCAATGGCAGGCTTTTATCAGTCACCGTTTCGCTTTTCTACGGAAGCATCGGTTCAAATCACCGCTGAGGATGACGGGCAATTGTTTCGTGGAAGAATTGATGTGCTGGTGCTGCAAGAGCGCTTCTGGATTCTCACTGTTGAATCAAAAGAAGCTGGTTTTTCACTCAAGCAGGCGATCGCCCAAGCACTCGCCTACATGACGGGTAATCCTTACCCTGAACGCCCCGTTTTTGGTCTCGTAACTAACGGTAGCCACTTCATTTTTCTGAAGTTGACTCAACGCGAAATACCCCAATATGCTTTGTCAGATGAATTCTCTTTAATGAAGCGCAGTAACGATCTATATCATGTCCTTAAGATCTTGAAGCACCTGGGAAAATCGCTAGTCTTTTAGGAAAATCTTGACGGAGAAGGACGCATGACAGACTGGTGGCAAATCTTCCCACAGGGGCGGCAAACGCTGACGATTGAAGATGCTGAAGGTGAAAAGGTGGCGGTCGCCTACGGGGAAGCCGGAACCGGACAACCCCTGTTTTTACTACATGGCATTGGCAGTTGGAGCTATAGCTGGCGGCACAACGTCAAACCTCTGTCGCAGCACTTTCGAGTCATTTGTCCAGATGCAAAAGGTCATGGCTTCTCGCCTGCCTCCACTGCACCAGAAACAGTTGGGCATCAAATTGTCGAACTAACCCGGATCATCCAGGCATTGACCGATCAGCCTGCCATTTTGGTGGGAGAATCTCTGGGCGCGTTAACGGCTCTGGCAGTAGCACAGGCTCATCCAGAGTTGATCGAACGGCTGGTGCTGATCAACGTGCCGATTTTTCCGCGACAGTTGCCGAGTTTGGGAATGCGATCGCTTGCTGACATTCCTCTAGATCTGGTGCGCTGGTTTGATCAGTCACGCCTGATTCGTTCCTTTGCGCCTGTTGTCCGTTCCATCACCTGGCTGATGCGGCAGGAAGTTGTCGCTGACCCAAACTCCATTACAGATGAGGAAATTTACTGGCTCACCTATCCCTATGTTGAGTTCCCCGGCACAATTACTCAGTTTGCGACGGATTTACAGCAATCGGCGCGAGAAATTCGCAATTTGCAAACCGGACAACCGAGTATCATTCGCACCATCCAGCAAGATCTAGCCAAGGTGGTTTGTCCGACGTTAATTCTGTGGGGAGAGTGCGATCGCTGGTTTCCCGTTGCGGATGGCGAAAAACTTCACGCTCACCTGCCCAATTCGCAGTTTCAGGTTATTCCCAACTGCGGACACAATTCCTCTAGCAGTGCGGCTCCAGTGAATGAAGCGATTCTGTCCTTTATGCAAACAGAGGCGGCTACTCGGTAAGGAGCGATCGCAAGACACAGCCTGTCTGAGGAGGAAATATCCCTACGCTCAAGTTTGTAGCGGATTTGAGAAAAATTTGCTGCTGGCTGACTCGATTCAGACCATAGCCCCAGATTGATCCCAATCTCCAATTTCTATCGCTTTAAGCAAACGCTGAACCCAAATCGGGAGGAACATCCTGCCAGCGACCGGGACCGATCGCCCGCAATGCTTCCTTCAACACAACATCTCCGGTGTACAGCGCCCGGCCCACAATCACTCCCGTTACACCCGTTGGCTCTAGCGCCAGCAGACTGAGCAAATCGGTTGTGGAGCTAATGCCGCCGGACGCAATGACGGGAACCGAAACGGCTTCTGCTAGCTCTCTCAATGCCTGCTGATTGGGTCCTTGCAGGGTGCCGTCTCGGTGAATGTCAGTGTAGATAATCGCGGCAACGCCTGATTGAGCCATTTGCTGAGCCAAGGCGATCGCCTCTACCTCAGAAGTCTCTAGCCAGCCGCGAGTCGCGACTTTGCCATTTCGCGCATCGATGCCAACGATGATTTGTTGGGGAAATTCCTGGCAAAGTTGATTCACCAAAGCGGGCTGCTCGACTGCGACCGTTCCTAAAATGGCGTAGCGGACTCCCATCTTGAATAGGTTAGCGACACTTTGGCGATCGCGCAGTCCACCACCTACCTGAACGGGCACATTCACGGATTGGGCGATTGCCTCAATAGCCTGCCAGTTAACCGGATGCCCTGCCTTTGCTCCATCCAGGTCAACCAGGTGCAGCCGAGTTGCGCCCTGCTCAACCCACTGCTGCGCTACAGCTACCGGATTTTCGTCAAACACCTGAGACTGCTCATAATCTCCCTGATAAAGCCGGACACAGCGTCCTTTGAGCAAATCGATCGCTGGAATCACATCCACAGCTGCTAATCCTCTCTATATCTATCAACCACAACGCGTTAGACCCACTCTTATCTAAGGCAGGATGTTTTAAGGCGTACCCCGCTCCAAAATACCCAGCTTGATGTAGAAACGGTTTTAGGACTCTGCTTACATTAAAGAAAGCCAGAATCATAAAATTGTGCACCGTTCCGCGCCCATAGTGTATGGTATCCCCTAAACGTATTGAGAGGCTCAGATGTACAGTCAAGAAGGTTATACCCAACTGACGTTTCACTACATTGACGGTCGTAGTGAGTCTTTTGCGGTTTACGAACCGATTGAAGACGCTGCCAACCCTCCAGGACTGAATTTGGAGGTGCGCCACCTGTTAGAAAAAGACTGGTGGATCGTCAACCTAGAGGAACAAACGGTGTTTATCAACATTGATAATGTCATCAAAGTTGAAGTGAAGCCTGCTATTCCTGACCTCAGAGGGGAAGGCGTTTTTTCTAATGCGGACCAGGTGACTACCATTAATCGGATGCGATAAGGATAACCATGCAGCCAAGCGTAAGTCTAATTCGGGCTGAAAGTTACGAAATTCAGCAGCTACGGGCTCATTTAGAGCGGTTGCTAGAGCCTCTGGGCGGAATGGCGGCGTTTGTGAAAGCAGGCAATCGCGTCTTACTCAAGCCGAATCTGCTGACGGGGGCACGTCCCACAAAGGAATGCACGACTCGTCCAGAGGTGATCTACTGTGTTGCCCAAATGGTGCAGGAAGTAGGTGGAAAGCCGTTTTTGGGAGATAGTCCCGCCTTTGGCAGTGCCGCAGGAGTAGCTAAGGCAAATGGCTATCTGCCCTGGTTAGACAAATTGGGTGTCCCTATTGTGGAACTGCAAGGCAAGCGCTATGAAACGGTTAGCGCAGACTTTAACCATCTGCTGCTTTGTAAGGAAGCAATGGAAGCCGATGTGGTGATCAACTTGCCTAAGGTGAAATCTCACGTGCAGTTGACACTAACTCTAGGTGTAAAAAATCTGTTTGGCTGTGTTCCTGGCAAGATGAAAGCCTGGTGGCACATGGAAGCTGGAAAGGACAGCGATCGCTTTGGCGACATGCTGGTCGAAACGGCTCGGGCGATCGCCCCTAACCTAACCATTATGGATGGCATCATCGGTCATGAAGGCCAAGGTCCCAGCGGTGGTGAACCTCGTCTCTTGGGTGTTTTGGGCGCTTCGGCTGATGTGTTCGCGCTTGATCGAGCGATGGTAGAAATCCTCAATGCTGACCCCGCTGCGATCCCCACAGTGGCTGCTTCTCAACGCTTAGGAGTTTGCCCTGAGTTGGAATCTATCCATTTCCCTCATCTCACGCCCCAAGAGCTAAAAATTCTCGACTGGAAGCTACCCGAACAGCTGATGCCGATTGACTTTGGTGCACCTCGCGTGATCAAATCGACCTTCAAGCATCTCTACATTCGGTTCATTAAAGAACCCATTGCAGCTTATGCTTCCCAGGCGCATTTGTAGTTTGAGAGAAGTTATACCAAATCGTCTATAAAGTAGCAGTATCGGTAGGGGCGAAGCATTCGGTTACAATCCTTGCAACTAAAGCACAATTCCTTGACCGAATGCTTCGCCCGTACACCCAATAGTGCTTCTTCCCAAAGCGGATTCCGTATTAGATGATGTTCTGGGAAAAAATTTAACCCTCGGGTAGGGGCGGATTTTGACAGAGCCTTTGCCCATAACCGATAGCTTAGTTGCTAGACCTGCCCTTAGGCGGTGTTAGCTACAAACTAGACTCTTCAAGAATTTCCTCAGATTGACCCGGTAGTTCTATCGAAGAGATGATTCTGGGAACAGGCAAGAGATACCGGGTTTTTCCTAGTTCTTCCTGCAATTCTTCTGTTTGGGCTGCGATCGCATTATATTGATTGACCAACTTAGAATACTCAGCGTAAAGCGAATCATACTTGGCGACGGCAGCATTATGGTCACTTGCCATTTGGTTATGCTGCTCAACTGCTTTGGTATAGTCTGCCTGCAAAGAAGCCGGGATTCCGTCTGGATAATCCTGATTAAATGTGGTGATTTTTGACTGCAAGGTCTGAATTTCAAAGCTAGATGAACTTAGCTCCAGCGTCATCTCTTTTAGCCAAGATTCCATCTCTTGCATTGCAGAATGCTTTGCACCAAGTTCTACCTCAAGATTGCTGAGTTTAATCCGGTCGTCCCGCTTATCAAAGTTTTGGACGCTGACAAAAACCAGATTCACGCCGAAAAGAAATGCGATCGCTGTAACCAGTCCAAGTAGCCGAATTCTAAACATCGTTTGCACTCTCTGATGTCTAACCAATCTTTTAAGCTAGCTGCTAGCAAGCCGCCCACTGGCGATCGCTAACAATAGGGATAAGCCAAATGCCAGCCGATACCAAACAAAAACCCAGGTACTTTGGCGCTGCAAGAAACGAATCAACCAGGCGATCGACAGATAGGAAAAGATGAAAGTTGAGATAATTCCCACAATCAGGGCAGGCAAAACATCCAGGTGATTTCTGATCTCGGTCGACTGGTAAAGGGTGGCGATCGCCAAAGTTGGCAAACCTAGCAGGAAAGAAAACTTGGCTGCTGCCTGTCGCTCTAGTCCCAAGAACAAAGCCATAGTCATTGTTGAACCGGAGCGAGAAGTTCCTGGAATAATTGCCAGCATCTGCCCCAACCCCACCAAAATTCCGTCCTTGATTTCAAGCAGGTTGAACCCTCGCTTGCGACTGCCAATTTTCTCAGCCAGACCCATCAAAAGCGACATTATAATGGACATGCAAGCAATGACCAACGCCCCCTCTAGTACGGATTGAGTTGCCTCTGGCAAAAGCTTTTTGTAAAGCAACCCTCCTGCCAATGCGGGCACCGTACCAATCGCAATGCCAACAAAAATTTTCCACTCCTCTTGTTCCCAGTTCTTTTTGCGAAAAGCCGTCCAGCTTCCCGTCAAAGTCTGGTAGATGTCTGACCAGAAGTAGATTAGTACTGCAATGACGCTGCCAAACTGAATTGCGTCTACAAAATACTTCTCTCCCAAAACATCCCAGCCAAACACTCGGGTAAACACGAGCAAATGCGCTGTGCTGCTAATGGGCAGGAACTCAGTTATTCCCTGGACAAGCCCTAAAATAACGGCTTGCAGCAGATTTACTTCCCCAGCAGCGACAGCCTCGGTTTGAGCAATCAATGAGGGCAGGAAGGATGCGGGCATTAGATCATGAGGTAAGGCAAGTGTGCATTCCACAGACTGAGTCCAACTTGTTAAGTTGGTCATTAGAGTTAAACCTGCATTGATTTCGGCCAAACCCATGCTCACTCCTCAATAAAGTCCAAGTTTCAACAAAATTGCTGCCCTAATTTAAGCTTGAATTGCTGAATGTGTCTGCCTTAAAGCCTCAGCTATACAAAATCTTTTCACCCCGGCACTATTCAAGCGACAGGCTAAAAGATGCCAAATCCCTACGCAAATCTTACGCAGCAATCTGCCTCTATCCCGGAATTTTTAGAGAATCAGGAGCTTGGAAAGTTTTGAGAAGGCGCGTTTTCGGACTCAAAAAACTGCGCTATTGTTGTTAAATATGCCCCCCAGGGGGATAATTTTGTGATATGTTAAAAAAAGTAAATTAATACTCATAATACTTTGTCTTCTTTTACTCCGTCATCGACAGCCCTCTACCAGGCTCGTCTAAAAGAACCCTCTTTAACTGAAGCGCCTTCCGAGAGTTGGGTGGGCGATCGCATCTCACCAAGTCGCATCTCGCAGTCCTGGCGGTTTTTTGCAGCTTCTGTATTTTTAGTATCGGTACCTGTTTTTTTTCAAGCCCCGTTAGTTAGATGGTCGCCTTGGCTTAGCTTAACTCTAACTTTGGCTTGGCTGGGGTTGGGCCAGTGGCTTCAATCTCGCCCTTCAAGTAATCCCTCTAGTAAGCTCTGGGGCGATTTGCTATTGGGGTTCGCTTGGACGTGGCTAGCAGGTTCGATTTACTGGGGTTGGTTTAGATGGGAGCCACTCCTGCATTTGCCGATTGAAGCGGTCGGACTGCCGTTCACCCTTTTGTGTCTAGCCAAACAGCGCGGAAAGGTAGGTAACTGGTTCTATCTGGGTTCCTTATTCGGCACAGTCATGACGGATCTGTATTTCTACATAGCGAACCTGATTCCTCACTGGAGACAGCTAATGCAGGTGGAGCCGAGCCAAGCGCAGGCTATTTTGCAGGATGCGGTTGCTCAAATTCAAACTCCCTGGGGAGTTTGTTGGGCTGTCTTTTTGATCATCATTCTTCTGGTGGTGGGTTGTTTACCCATCCGCTCTCGACAGCTACACTGGAGAACGTTTAGTGGAGCCGTGTTGAGCACTTTGCTAGTCGATGGTTTGTTTTGGCTAGCTGCTTCCTCAGTCTGACTCAGGATATGATTGGAGGTATCCTGAGTCGATACGGAAACATAGTTCGCTGAACACACAGGTCTTTGGCACTGTTGCGCTAGTATAGAATCTCCTGCTAAGGAGCGTTGCGCTATGGCACCGTGCTGAAGTTGGGTCTACAGAGAATTATTGAGGTTAAGGTTTCCAATATTTGTATTTTGGGAACCTTCGTGAGTTATGGATAGATGCTTCAGGATGCATCATAGGGAAAGATCAGCGGTTCTTAGCCTGTGGTGACTTCACAACCCGTTCCCCATCTGATACTTCGTAACGAGTCAGGTAATCGTTATCTCTCCTTAGCAGGCAGCAATTGCTGGACTGTCGGGCGAGGTGATGATAACAACTTTGTGCTGCCTGATCGCTGGATTTCCCGTAACCATGCCATGCTTCAACGGATGGAGACGGGAGAGTTTTACTTGATCGATTTAGGTAGCCGCAATGGTTCGTTTGTCAACGGACGGCGAGTCAGTGTGCCGGTAACGCTACAGAATGGCGATCGCCTTACCTTTGGGCAGACCGAGCTAGAGTTTTACTGCCCGCCCATCGAGCACATGACTGACGCTTCGATGGGGGGAGTGCCAGATTCAGAAGAATTTACCGCTACAGCAACTCTGCATGTGCGACGGTTGATCTCGGTGCTGGTGGTTGATATTCGTGACTTTACGGTGATGACCCGACAGCTTGACGAGAAAGTGCTGTCTGAGGTGATTGGCACCTGGTTCCGCTGTGCAGGAGACATCATCCGCGAATACGGAAGCTGGGTTGATAAGTACATTGGCGACGCGATCATGGCGGTCTGGATTCATGGTGCTCAGGGCGTTAGCCATGATGAAATGATCCGCATTGCTCATGCCCTCAGCGCTCTACACAAGATGACTAGTCAGCTGCATGAGCGCTATCCTTTGCCATTTCCGCTACGGGTTGGGGCAGGCCTAAATACGGGCTACGCGATGGTTGGCAATACGGGAACAGGCGATCGCCCTGACTACACGGCTTTGGGTGATACAGTCAATGCGGCCTTCCGACTAGAATCGTCAACTAAGCAAATCGGTATGGATGTTGCCTTGGGCGAAACAACCTACAAATATTTAGCAGCCTCTGGTGCTAACCCCAAACTATTTAATCAATACACCGTCAGTATGAAGGGTTACGACTCGCCGACCTTGACCTATGCGGGCTCTTTTGCTGATCTGAATACTTTTCTGCAGATAACCGGGAAGGTGTAGGGATCAAAGGCTACCGTTTGGGGATCGATTGAAAAATTGGACGGGAAGATTCTCAAGGGTGGCGATCGATTGACCAGCGGAAGTGGTAGTCTCTAAGTAAGCGCTGTGTATAGCTTGCATTGCATAGGTTTGAGTTCAATTGATTTAGATTAATTTGGAGCGGGAGGGATCTTACTAATGAGACGACTGGTTGGCGTAGTGCTGGTTTTAGGTTTACTGGTCGGTTGTTTAGGATGGCTAGGGTTGCCTCAACCAGCCATTGCAGCTAATTTGAGTAGCCTGACCTTCAATTCATCCCCAGTCTTGGCAGCAGATATCCGAAACAGTGTGGATGACAAGATGCTTGAACTGGGTAGAAAGTTGGACTTAAACAACACAAATGTCCGTGCTTTCACCCAATATCCCGGACTGTACCCCACCTTGGCTCGGATGATTGTTAAGAATGCACCTTTTGATGAAGTTGAAGATGTCCTGAACATGCCCAACTTGACCGATCGCCAGAAGGAAATTTTGCAGGCAAATCTGGATAAGTTTACCGTGACCCAGCCAGATGATGCTTTTGTTGAGGGAGGCGATCGCTTTAACAACGGCATTTATCGATAGGACTGGTCAAAACCGAGTTAAATTTAATTCTTTCATCTCTGTCGAATTCGACTCGCTCTCTGTACAGTAGGTTTAATCCAAAAGTTATTTCAGGTCATCCTGCATTGCTTTTGCTACTGTTCTCAGGGAGCGATTTTTAATTGCCACATTCGTTAGATTCTGATGTGCTCGATTTAGCCCTATCTCAGCCATTTGATGTTTTAGTGGTAGGCGGTGGGGCAGCGGGGCTATATGCAGCACTTTGTTTGCCGGAGCATTTTCGCGTCGGACTGATTACCAAAGATACGCTCTCGCTTTCTGCCAGTGATTGGGCTCAGGGCGGCATTGCAGCGGCAATCGCTCCCGAAGACTCTCCTATCCTCCACATCGAAGATACGCTCAAAGCTGGAGCCGGACTGTGTGACCCTGCTGCCGTAAAGCTACTAGTTGAGCAAGCCCCCCGCTGTATTCAATCTTTAGTCGAGATGGGCGTTGGGTTCGATCGCCATGGCGGAGAACTGGCGCTCACCCTGGAAGCTGCCCATTCGCGGCGGCGTGTGCTTCATGCCGCAGACACAACGGGCCGGGCAGTCATCACTACGCTGACGGCACAAGTGCTGAGCCGCAAAAATATTCAGGTGTTCTCGCAAGCGTTTGCCGTAGATCTCTGGTTGACTGCCGATCACTGCAAAGGCGTTAGCCTTGGCTACCAGGGAAAAGTAATCTGGCTACAAGCTGGAGCCGTTGTGTTAGCCACTGGCGGCGGTGGACAAGTTTTCGCTCAAACGACTAATCCTGCTTTAAGTACCGGGGATGGTGTGGCAATGGCGTGGCGAGCAGGCGCACAGCTGCGCGACCTGGAGTTTGTCCAATTCCATCCCACCGCATTGACCAAAGCGGGCGCACCCCGATTTTTGATTAGTGAAGCCGTTCGGGGAGAGGGCGCACATCTGGTTGATGAGCAGGGGCAGCGATTTGCCTTTGACTATCATCCTGACGGAGAGCTTGCTCCCAGAGATGTGGTTAGTCGGGCAATATTCAGCCACCTGCAAAAAACGGCGACTGATTTGGCGACAGCCCATGTTTGGCTTGATCTGCGTCCCATTCCAACCGAAACGATCTGGCATCGCTTTCCCAATATCATTCAGGTGTGTCAGCAGTGGGGTGTAGACGTGTTCCATGAACCGATCCCAGTTGCCCCTGCTGCCCATTACTGGATGGGCGGTATCACAACTGACTTGATGAGCCGCACTTTGATTCCAGGACTATATGCAGTGGGAGAAACAGCTAGCACGGGCGTACACGGAGCCAATCGACTGGCTAGCAACTCACTGTTAGAGTGTTTGGTTCTTGGAGCGCAGCTTGCCCATCTGGAGCTTCAACCCACTTCAGAATTAGAGAGCGGAAGAGCGGGAGAGCAGGAAAGTGGGGAAGTCTCGCTGGCTTACACTCCAGATACGGCGGAGGTAGCTCAGGTTGAAATGCTGAGGCAGGAAATTCCTAAGCTGGTTTGGCAAAGTGCTGGAATCTGCCGAGAACAGCGATCGCTTGAAGAGGCGATCGCCCAAGTCGAAACCTGGCAACAAAAATTTGCTGCGCTCTCGTTCACTCAAACTCTGGTAGACCTGCAAGTAGATCACTTCTTGCAGCTAGACGTTCCTAACCCTGACTTGCTGCTGCGAACCTGGGGCGAAACGCGCAATCTTTTAGATACTGCCTATCTGATCCTGAAGAGTGCTGCCTTTCGCACTGAGAGTAGAGGCGGACACTACCGGATAGATTATCCTCACACAGAACCTGACTGGCAAGTCCACACATTGGTTTGCCATCAAACCTGGCAAACCTCGACGGCTTCTCCCCAACCCTACAAACTTTAACTCCTAATCCCTTCACCTTCCAGGAAGGGCTTTGCCAACAGCAGGCTACAGATCGTCTTTGCGTCTACCGCTTCACCTGATTGGATGGCTTGCTCTAGCTCTTGAGGAGTCATGAGAATAGTTTCCATATCCTCATCTTCGTCTTGGCTGGGTGGAAGCTCAAGCTTCTCCAAGTCCTGGGCTAGAAACGCGTAAATAATTTCATCAGAGTAGCCGGGAGCCAAGAAAAACTCTCCCAACTTTTGCCAGCGATGAGCCCGATATCCGGTTTCTTCCTCAATTTCTCGCTGCACGGTTGCTGCCGGATCTTCGTTCGGTTCGACAGTTCCCGCCGGAAACTCTAGCAGACGACCCTGTGCTGCAAAGCGATATTGCCTCACCAGCACCAGCTTTCCATCGGGAGTGACTGGAACTGCCAGCGCCCCTCCCGGATGGCGAACACATTCCCAATCGCCTTCGACCTGATTGGGCAAGCGCAAACGAGTGACTTCAAAGTTAAACTTTCGTCCCTGGTAGAACAGCCGTTTGCTGAGAAGTTGGGAAGGCTCTTGACCGGGTGGCATGAAGGGGGATGGGGATTAGGGATCGGGGGCTAGGGATTGGATACTGCTCCAAAAGCTTCGTCGCTATTGAACGAAGTTAGCGGCAGCCTGACTGGTGGAGGTGAGGTAGAAGGTACTGGCGGGTTTCATGGCTAGACCAACGTCCCGAAGTCCTTTGATTGCTAACATCGCTTCACTGTCGGGCTTGACGGGAGCTTGAGCATTCCGGAAGCCGTTGGTTAGCTGAGCTAGAGCTTCCTGCAAAAGCTGACCTGCATCCATTGCCAGCCAGCCCTGATCAGTTTTTTGACGAAACTCAAAGTGCAGGTGAGGTCCAGTCGAATTGCCCGTACTGCCGACGCGGCCAATCACTTCGCCTTGCTCAACCCATTCTCCTGGCTCGACAAACAGTTCAGACATGTGGGCGTAGAGCGTTTCGATGGTTTCGTCGCCGTGGGACATGACAACCGTTAAGCCATAACCACCCATGAAATTAGCGATCGCCACTTTTCCGGTGTAAGCCGCGACGACAGGGGTGCCCATAGGTGCGCCAATGTCGGTACCCTGGTGCAAGCGATAACCACCAGAAATGGGGTGCAGCCGCCAACCAAAGGCAGACGTGATTACAGATGGAATCGAGAGCGGAAACATCAGGCTGACGTTGCCATTTCCAGGGAGAGCGGAAGGGCGAATGGTGCGGCTAAAGTATTCTCTGCCTGAAGGGGTGGTGCCGCCTATGGTCACGCCGCTAGGTCCAATGCTGACTGGACCTAACCGCAAGGTGCGATCGCCACTTTGCGATGCTGCCACGGTTTGAGAATTGCAGATGCTGGCGGGTACATTTTGACCGCTCGCTACCGTTGTCTGACAGCCTGTTGAGCGCTCAGAGAAGACTACCGCAGGTTGTTCATAGCCTTGAGTTGCGCCGATACTGTACTCGGTCGAGTCAATGTAGCTGTTTTGCTCGACTGCCGGAGCAGAGTTGGATGGACTTAAATTGGATGGACTTAAACTGTCTGCTGTAATGGGTGTGTCGCTAGACAGCCCAGGCACCACAATCGTCGAAGCATCGGGTGCAGGTTGGCTGGAGGCTTGACTGGGAGAAGAACTAGGGGCAGGGCTTGCTGCTGGGGGTTGCGTCACAACAGGAGCCGGAGCAGGTTCAGGTTCAACCACGACTGGAGCGGGAGGCGCAGGCTGCGGGCTGCTTTCAGCAGGCATCAGCAGGTCTTGAGCGCTAGGAACAATTACTTCCGAAGCATCAGGTGTTTGGGCAAAGGTGACCATACTGCTGCTGAGGATGCCTAAGCCACCTAGCCAGCCGATTCCTCGAACTAGTAGCGATCGCTGAACGGAAGATTGGGTTGAAATTCGAGTATTACGTCGTTGAGTCATCACTGCGTCCGCTACGTTAAAAACTTGCCCTGAGCGATTTAGGCTAACTGTTTAAGTCTTATTTATATTGCACTCAACCTATGATGATGCAACAAACCGGGTGAGACTTCCTCCAGGTGGTCATCATTCTAGTCGTCTACTTGGGGCATTCGGTTCCATCAGCATGGAATTACGATGATTTGCCAGCAGACTAGACTGATGCACTATTGCCCAGATTGCCATACCCCAGACTGATTGTACCGGGCTTGAGGCTAATTTCGGTTGAAGTAGCGGGATTTTCCTGGTTCAAGCAAACTTGCAGGTCGCCTGTTGCAGAAACACCCGTGACCTGTGCGGTCTGCTCTGCCCCAGACTGATCGATTGTAACAAGGTGCCCAATGCTAGTCAGGAGTGCCTGATAGCGCGGCAAGATTGCTTCAATGCCATGCTGCTGCCAGAGCTGATAGCCAGCCATCATGCCTTGCAGGGCGATCGCCGCCAGCATTTCTAATGAAGAAATCGCCGGATCGGGCTGCTTCAGAATTTCCTGCAAGTTAATTCCCGTGGGTGGGACTGGATTCTGCCAATTGATCCCCACACCTACGATCGCTTGTGTGATTTGCCCCTGCTGCATTCGAGTCTCAGTGAGAATGCCGCCCAGCTTGCGTTTCTGCACAACCAGATCGTTCAGCCATTTTAATCCCACTGGAATGCCGTAGTTTCGCAATGCTGCTGCAATGCCCCAGGCGCTACAGAGTGTCAGTTGAGCGCTATTTTCTACAGGAAGATGGGGGGTAAGCGCCAGAGATAAGTACAAGCCGCCTGGAGAAGACTGCCACTGTCGCCCCCATTGCCCTCGCCCAGACTGTTGCTGAAGAGCGATCGCCACGGTACCTTCGGTTGCGCCCTGGTCTAGCAAATTCCAGAGCACACGATTGGTTGAATCAACGGTTTCAAATAGGTGAACTGTAAACGACGGCTCATTGGCTTGGGACAATTCTTGCCCTGATCGAATCTGATCGCGGCAATGCGATAAGGCGGTTTTGAGCTGATCTGGATCGAATCTCAAGGGTGAAGTCAGCCTGAATCAATGCGGGTTAGACTAGCATAAATTTTGCCCCCTTCACCCATGACAACTTCTGTAGCAACCTGGCAGTGGCAAACTTGGCAAGGGCTGCCATACCTGACCTGTAGCCTCCTGGAACCCTGGTCGCACGGTTTTTTTACCCAGCAGTTTTCACCACGATCGCCCGCTGAATTGGTGAAAGTGCTTGATCCGGCAGTTCCGGCTTATCGCATCCACCAAGTTCACGGCAACAGGGTGCTGAGTCCCTCGGAAGTCGAGCAGTTTCAGCAGGAGCAAATGTCCTCTGAATCAGGCGATGGAATTGAAGTGATCTTTCCCCCTGCGGATGGCTTGCTGACGGAGCAAGCAGGACAGGCAATATGGGTCTGTAGTGCAGACTGTGTGCCTGTGCTGATTGCAGACGTTGAAACTGGGCAAACAGCAGCAGTTCATGCAGGCTGGCGCGGTACAGCAGGTGCAATTGTGCCAGAAGCGATCGCCCGCCTGCGGACACAGGGCAGCAAACTGCACAATTTAAGAGTCGCAATGGGGCCTGCGATCGCTGGAGAAGTTTACCAGGTGTCAACCACGGTTGCGGCTGAGGTTGGTGCAACCGTGGTGCAGGATGTGGTTAAAACAGAACCTACTCCAGAGCCAGAGGTGATTTTGGCAGCGCTGAGAGAACTGCCAGAGTCTCCTTTGTTAAGTGACTCCCAACCAGGACGGGCACGGCTAGATGTGCGACGAGTCAATGGGCTTCAGCTTGAGCAGGCGGGCATTCTCACAGAACACATTGCGATCGCTCCCTACTGTACTTATCAGCACGCTGAACATTTCTTTTCCTATCGTCGCGATCGGCTCAAAAAAGTGCAGTGGTCAGGAATTGTGAGTCGAGATTGCTCTAGCCCCCAGCCCTTATCTCCCAGCCCCTAACCCCTCTAGTCACGCCAGAGAGCAATTCCACCCAGTATTCCCATGATGTTTTCCACGATGGTAACGTTAGCGGGTAAGTTAAGCGTGACTTGTCTGGCTTCGCCACCGCCGATGTAGAGGCGCTCGTAATTAAATAGATGCTCTAGAGTGGCGATCGCTTTTTCTAGACGACGATTCCAGCGCTTTTTGCCAATCGATTCTAAGGCTGTCCGTCCAAGCTGCTCTTCGTAGGTTTGATCTTTGCGAAACGGGTGATGTCCCATTTCTAAGTTGGGTACCAGTTTCCCATCGACAAATAGAGCAGAGCCAAAACCCGTACCCAGCGTGATCACTAGTTCCACACCTTTTCCGGAGACGGCTCCTAAACCCTGAATATCAGCATCGTTCGCGACACGGGTAGGTTTGCCCAGTTTTTCAGTCAGGGTTTTCTCCAGGTCAAAGCCGACCCAGGAAGTATCAAGATTTACGGCAGTGTCAATGATGCCCTGCCGCACCACGCCTGGGAAACCGACAGAAACCCGATCGAAAGCTTGAGCAGATGCAAGCTCGGCGATCGCCTCGACAATTTTTTCTGGCGTAGCAGGCTGAGGTGTATCTACCCGCGATCGCTTGTTCTG
Source organism: Leptolyngbya sp. FACHB-541 (assembly GCF_014695875.1). Classification (NCBI taxonomy): domain Bacteria; kingdom Bacillati; phylum Cyanobacteriota; class Cyanophyceae; order Leptolyngbyales; family Leptolyngbyaceae; genus Leptolyngbya; species Leptolyngbya sp. FACHB-541. The sequence goes on from NZ_JACJPC010000110.1 coordinate 272,983, forward strand.
AGGCTCGCCTGCCTCGTCTAAAACCAGCGCTTTGACTCCGCTCCCACCAATATCAACCGCTAAAGTTTTCATTCCAAAGTTTATAAACTGTGAGGATACCCTATAGCCGTTCAAAATGGGTAGGATTTGCCCTAAAGGAGGTACTTCTCACAACTACCCATCTTTTAACTGAATTTAAGCATTTAGTTTTAGAACAGCCATATCAATCCTAGATCATTTTCCTAGATCATTTATTAAGATGAACGAGGTGTGAAAGACCAATCCCTAGGAGGATTTGCCTCTCGCAACTCGTTTCTCAATTGATCTGAGATTGCTACAGCTTAGCGATAATAAAAGTCGTAGTCTCTGAGAGAAATGATTCTAGAACGGACTGCGTGATAGTAGAATCTGGCTTTTTCAGTGACAACTCGAAGAGCTTTAAGTACCGCTTTTTCTAATAGCGATTTCTGTGGATGTTCAATCTTGTATTGGGTGTCAAAATATTCCTGCTTGGCTTTTGGTTCGGCTTCTCCGTTAGAGATTTTTGCCTTCTCAATTTTGTCATCAAAGAATTCAACCCCTTCCATTAAATCGTGCCTGACTGGCAGACCGACTTTGGCTGCAGCTAACCCCATTGCTGTGCCGCATCCACGATAAATGCCGTGTAGCTCAAAGTAACGGGCGATCACTTCAAACTGCTCTAGAAATTCAATTTCTTTTCCTGCATCTTTCTTCAACACAAACAGGAATTCGTAGACCCATTTAACGTTTTTGTCCTCTAGATTGACGTCTAACTTTTGAGACAAATATCTCAATCGTTCCAGCCATTGAAGCCTAATTTTTCTGAGGCGATCGCTTTTCACGTCTACACGCAGCTTTTCCTGTTTAATAATGCTGGAGCAACTTCTAGCTGTAATTCCTGGAAGCCACTCATGGTCCTGAGGAAAAGGTGCCAAGATGCGAACGTCCGAGTCAATATTGACACAGTAATCAAACATGGATAACGCCTTCTCTAACAAGCATTTTCTGTCATTGCTGTGGTAGAAAAAGTGTCTTCGATGCTGAACGGGAATAACATTACAGCAGTCCGCAAAAGCTTTTGGCTTATCTGTAAAAATGAGAAAAGGAGTACCAGAGGAATACTTCTCTAAATCCTTTGCTAGCTCCCTTGCCAAAGCTCGATAAGTTGAGCCATAGGCCAGAGTGCAAAAGCAAAAAGTTTCTTGCTTCTGAGTCATTTCTCTTATTTACAACCTATTAAAATTACTGATGGAGAGTGGTAAAACGATCTAAATTTAATTTTAGTTGCTTCAATAGACCGCACCCTAATTGACCATATCAAATTAGGTTATTTGAACCTGCTCAAGATGGAAGTCTACCAAAAGATAGAATTTGTCTTCTAATCAAGTCTATGGGTTGAATTTTATAGAGATAATCAATGCGCTGTGGCTTACTACATCTCATCCTGTTTTGATTGGAATCGATAAAAGACGTATCCATCCCGAAACGGATAGTCATCTGAGACGTGCTGAATAATTCCCTGGTCGAGCAGGATTTGCCCTAGATGGATAGCTTCTTCACGAGTACAGTTTTGGGTTTGCACTAACCATGCCACGGCTTCTGAACCAATAAAGCAAGCCGGATAAAGGTTTTGGCGATACCAGCGATCGCTCACCTCCACACCAGCCGATCCTTGTATAGCTGTAGCGATCGCCTGAATCTTTTCATCGGTCAACAGTTCCGCAGGGGCAATGGTGGCCGATCGCTCACTCGCTTCAGCGGTGTTTGTTGCACTGCCGATGAGGGACAAAGTGGGTTTGTCAGTGTCGCCATTGGAGAGTTGGGGAGAATTTTTGGCATTCGCGGCAGGAAGCTGTCGCCACAATGCAACGAATTCTTCGAGGTGGGGCGATCGCAAGTGCAAATCCCGTTGGGGAAAAGGAACCGTGATGCCGTATCGCCTTAAGCTTGTCTCAATCCGATAGTACAAATCGCTTTTGACGCGAAACTGCTTTTTGGGTTCGCCCGTCCAGACCATTAGCTCAAAGTTCAGCGCACTATCTCCAAGCCCCTGAAACCAAACCTCAGGAGCGGGTCTAACTAAAACATCGGGGTGACTGCGGGCAGCTTCTAGCAATGCAGCCTGGACTCGATTTGTATCAGAATCGTAGGCGATGCCCACGGGAATCCGAATTCGCGAAACCGGATCGCCATGACTCCAATTGACCACTTCGGTTTCCAAAAATCGGGAATTGGGCACGATGATTGTCACCTGATCGAGCGTGCGAATCTCGGTACTGCGCGCCCCAATACGTTCGACGGTGCCCATCAGCTCTGCGACTTTGACAAAATCTCCGACCTGAATTGGGCGTTCCAGGGTAATAATCAAGCCGCTAATAAAGTTGTTGGTAATATTCTGAATACCAAAGCCAATTCCCACACCCAGGACGCTGGCAATGATGGCTAGAGAACTAACATCTAAGCCCCAGATCTGCAGCAGGACGATGAGCCCTAAAAAAGCTAGCGTGTACTGGGTCAAGATAGCAATGACATCCTGAATCCGGAGTTCTGCACCCGTTCTGCTGAGGATGTAAAACCGGAATAGCCGAGTAACGGCACTGACTGCAAACCAGAGCCCGACGGTGAGTGCTAACAGCAGCAGCAGTTGCAGCGCTGAGTAATTGCCTTCTCCTAAACCCACGATGGGAGTGTTGAGGAAGTTAAGCAGGGAATAGCGCAACCCCCTCATCTCCGGGAATAAATCGGTGACATAGAAAGCGACAGCCGACCAGAGCCCAATTTGAATGCCTAATAGAGCAAGCTGCAAAAATAGTCGAGCAGACCGTTCTCTCGGATGAAATAGAGCATCTGGATCGCCTAACCAGTCGCTCAGACGGTGAGACAGCCATTTCCCTAGAAACCGCAGCCCCAGGTGAAAGGCGATCGCCACTACTAACACGACCGCACTAAATATTGCTGCCTGTCGAAAGTAAGCGGGCGATCGCTCTAACTGTCCCCGACGCAAAGCTGCCTCAATGTCACTTCGCCAGAGAGTCGCCTGACTCAAAGGATTGATGCCTGTGGTGACATCACCGTCAGTGACCGTGATCAGGTTGCGGTTGCTGGCTTCACTCCGAATGATCGTCAGCTTGTCATCACGCTCTACCCGAATGTCAGTAGGCTCAGCCGATCGCACTTCCTGCCGCAGCGCTTCGTTAATAATTTCAGCCCGCTCAACGGCCGTCAGATTTCCCGATCTGCCGATTTGAAATAGCTCAACTCCATCCACTACCACGGGTGCTTTAACCGTCTGGGTTGCTAACGGAACTTGAGCTATTCCTGGAAAAGTCAAACTCAACAGCAGCGTTAGCGCTCCCAGCAACAGCCACAACCAACGACGGTTCCGATGCAGGAATTTGGGAAAGGGTGATGGCAGCATAGAGAGAAATTAGTTGAAGGCGGGGAGAGCATTATGGGTCATTGGTTGTCTGTCAAGAGACGGCTTTGCTCCACCGCTGCATTTGGAACGCGGGGGCGCAGTTGTTCTAGTAAAGTGGTTGCCACAAACCAAACGCCTAACCCCATCAGCAGCAAAACACCCAACCCCACCAGCCACATTAGCAGCGTATTCTTCTGCAATGGGTTTCCCTGGGCATAGTGAGTGTGTTCTCGGACATTCAGTTCCGTTGAGTTGCTGTCATCAAATTGGGTCAGGGCTGCAATGATTTTATAAGGACCGATTCGCAAGGTGTCCTTGCTAGACAAAGGCTGGCTGCCCTTTTCAATCAGGCGACCGTTAAGGTAGGTACCATTGGCGCTGCGGTCGGTGATGTAAAGCTGGCGCTCGGCAAGGGTGATTAGGGCATGAAAGCGAGAAACCTGTTTGTGAGGTAGCTCTAGCCGCGAAACGGCTTTTTCGCCCAGATTTTCCGGCATCTGATCCATTTCTCGCCCCAGTGCGATCGGCGGAACTAAAACTGGCTGCTGTAGCTCACCCGTCACTGGGTCTTCCCACGTCAGTTGCACGTAAAGAGATGCGTCGTCAGACATAGCAAGGTTTCCAGCGATTATTTGCAAGTTGGACTCACTTCTGAAAGTAACCTATATAATGCCAATCATCTAATGATTAGGACGAAAAGAGGTGGGGTCTTGCGCCGTCTCTTTTCGCCCTAATTTGATAACTTTTTGATGACTTACGGCTATAACTGAGACTGAAACTCAGCTCAATATTCTGCGTCTTAAGTCAGGGAGGATGCTTTTAGGAAGTGCCTGTCTCCAAACTGCACTAGAAAATTCTCCGGATTTGACCAGAATTATCGGCTAAATTTGAGCGAAGGCTGCGATCGCCCTGCTATTTCCAACCCAGCAAGTGAACATTTTACGGCTGTTTCAACCTATCGATCCCGACCGACCTCTGGGGGGACGCTACAAAGTCATTAGCCAGCTCGCAGCAGGTGGCTTTGGTCAAACCTTTTTGGCAGAAGACCTGCATTTGCCTGGAAATCCTCGCTGCGTGGTCAAGCAGCTTCAACCTCAAGTCAAAGATCCAACCAGCCTGCAAATTGCGAGACGGCTATTTGACACCGAAGCCCAGGCTCTTTATAAACTAGGCAACCATGATCAGGTTCCGCGACTGCTGGCTCACTTTGAGCAAGACCAGGAATTTTATCTAGCTCAAGAACTGATCGAGGGAGAGCCGTTAAGCGAGGAAATGAATGGGCAACCCTGGCGTGAAAGTCAGGTGATTGCTTTGCTGCAAGATACTCTGACAGCACTTGCCTTTGTGCATCAGCAAAACGTTATTCATCGCGATATTAAGCCGTCTAACCTGATCCGACGCAAGTCAGATGGCAAGATCGTGCTGATCGATTTTGGAGCCGTGAAGCAAGCTAGCACAGTGCTAGTGAACCCGGAGACTGGACCCACCCAAACCATTTCGATTGGCACACATGGCTACATGCCCAACGAGCAGTTGGGTGGAAATCCTCGTTTTTGCAGTGATGTTTATGCTTTGGGGAAACTAGCAGTTCAGGCGCTGACTGGGGTGCCACCGAGGATGCTGCATGAAGATCCGCAGACTGGCGAAATTTTGTGGCGCGATCGCGCCCCTCACGTCACCCCACAACTGGCAGACATTATCGACAAAATGGTGCGCTATGACTTTCGCGCCCGCTACCCGACGGCAGCGCAAGCTCTAGCAGATGTGCAACAGTTGCCCATTCCTGCTGATGAGTCGGTTGTGCTGCCAGTCAAGCAAGTGGTTGTCGAAACTCCTATCGGAACGCAGTCAGCTCAGGAAGCAGATATTCCCACAGCAACAGCTCCTACGCTAGCCGCTAGTGAGCTACTGGGTAAACCTTCCGCTCAGCCAACTGAATCGCTGCTGCCCCCTCCTCCGTCCCGTCCTGCTCCATCACCTGCTCCATTGCCTGCCGTTGCCTTGGCAACTCCTACACCTCAGCGGGCAGGCACTTCTTCAACCGGGCTTCAGTCAATCCTGACGCAAATTCAGACCTTAAGACCCATTCCCGTGCTGGCAGGAGCGGGTGCCGTAATCTTAATTTTTTTGCTTGGCAGAACAGTTACAGCCCCTCGTGCTGAGCAAACGGCTTCTAACAACTCCGTTCCTAGCGCTGTGGCTGAAAGTCCACAGAACTCGGAGTCTGACGCGGAAGCACAAGTTACGGCTCTGCTGACGGAGGGCGATCGCCTGCGACAGGCAAACCAATACCAGCCCGCCCTAGATCAATATGATCAGGCGATCGCTCTTAACCCCGACAATTCTGAAGCTCACTGGGGACGCTGCTATAGCCTGGTTTACATGCAGCAAATTGACTCCGGCATTACAGCCTGCAATCGGGCCCTAGAAATTCAGCCTGAGTATCCAGAAGCACTGTGGCTCAAAGGATATGCTTTAGATCAAAAGCAACAACACGCAGAGTCCTTGAAGCTATATGACCAGGCGATCGCGCTCAAACCTGACTTTGCTCAAGCCTGGAGCAACAAAGGAACGGCACTGCTGCTGTTAGAACGTCCCCAGGAAGCGATCGCTGCTTTCGACCGCGCCATCGAACTCGACCCCAACCTGGCAGAGACCTGGAATAATCGAGGAGCTGCCCTCTGGAGCCTACGCCGATTTGACGAAGCGATTAGCTCCATTGATCGAGCAATTCAAATCAGACCCGATTATCAGGACGCGATTAATCTACGAGAGCAGATGCGGCGGCAGTTAGGGAGATAAGAGGCTAGGAACTTCCAGCCTCAACTGCAAACCTTAACCTAAACGCAATCTTCAAATTACCTTGTCTTTAGTTGAGCAGCCTAATGTAGTGTACAGAACATAGGCTAGCAACTCACATGCTCCATTCTTTTGCTCTAGAGGCTTCTCCTCAGCCCGATCTGCGCCAGCTTCTAGAAGACCTTTACCGAGGAAGAAGTTTGCACCCCTACTGTAGCGGTCAGGCAATACCCATGCTGCCTCATGAGATTTGGGTAGTTTGCCGGGGTGTGGTACAGCTTGGAACGCTCTATGACACAGGCGACGAAGCTTTGATTGGTTTAGCCTGTCCCTCAATGCCATTTGGATTGTCACTCGCTCTAATTCGTCCCTATCATGCAGTTGCGCTGTGTGATGTTGACCTGATGCGCCTGACGCTGAATGAGGTTGAGCAATCGCCCATGCTAGCTCAGGGAATCTTTCGTCACGTCACTCGACGGCTTCGCCAAACAGAAGCGATTTTGGCAATGGTAGGCTATCGTCGCGTTGAAGATCGGTTACGTCATCTATTGCTACTGTTGAAGCAAGAGGTGGGTCAGCCTATAGCAGGAGGAACTCGACTGACAGTCAGGCTAACGCATCAGCAGCTTGCAAATACGATTGGGACTACTCGCGTCACAGTCACTCGTCTATTAAGTCAGTTAAGGGAAGAAGGCTGGTTGATCATTGACAAGCATCGACACATTGTCCTTTTGCCTCATGCAAAGGTATAGCAATGGGTCATAGGTCAGTGATTTAGGGATTAGGTAACGGATGAGAAAATCAAATAACAGTCGAACAACAGTCAAATAAGAACAACAGAAGCAGGGAACACTAGACTGACAGCACACTTCTAGCAACTCTATCTTACGAACGAGCAAGCTCACTGGATGCTGAAGTGGTTGAGGCTTCAGCAGGGGGTTCAGATGGAATCGGCTTTAAGATGACTGCCTCGTAGGGAACCACACCTGATGATTCGCTTTGGATGCAGCGAGCAGCCTGCATCGATAAGTCAAGCGATCGCCCCTCGATATAAGGGCCACGGTCATTAATTCGCACGACGACCGACTTGCCGTTTCTCAAGTTTGTCACTTTAACAAAGGTGTCAAAGGGTAGAGTGCGATGGGCAGCCGTCAAATCATGTTGATTAAACACTTCGCCCGTTGCAGTAATTCGACCATGAAAATAAGGTCCATACCAGGATGCAAGTCCCCCGAAGGTTTGCTCCGTCTCGACTAGCCCCATCAGGTAATCGCGGGTTTCTGTCACTGAGAGCGTTTCTCCTCCTAATGCCGTGCGGAGGTTGTTGACCCAGGAGATTGCTAGTTGTTTGCTGTCGTGGTTGATGTCGTCTGCCAGTTGATCATTCACCACAAACAATACTTCCCCTTCTGCCTTGGCGCCGGGTTGACTATCTATGACCGCAGGACGTACCGCAGATGGGGACAAGTCACGGTCTTGCAAAGCTTGTCTGATCTGATTTGCAATTTGACTGGCGTGGGTCTGACTGGGAACTTCTGCAACCAGATGCCCTTTTACCCGAATCTGAAATACAGTCTCGCTGTTGGGTTGATTGGATGCTGCACTAGATTGAGACGCATCGCACTGACTCCCCGATTGAGCCGCTGCACTAGCAGTATTAGCAGAACTGTAGCGGCCAGCCCGCATCACTGTAACTGAAGGAATACCCGCCCACAGATTTTGGCGCACGACTTGGGGCAAGTTGGGCAAGTTGTTTAACACTTGCAGAATTTTGCGAGAAGAATCACTCTCTGCGCGATCTGACTTGGTGCGATCCTGCATGGCAATGCGGGAAGCCCCTCGCGAGCCTTGAGCGATCACCCAATTTGAGGTATGGCTTGGGGCAGCCATTGCGATCGCCGATTGACTATCTCCGCCAGGACGAACCAGAGAGTAGCCTGCTACATTCCACCACGAAGAATGCGAGCCTGGACGAGGCGAATTTAAGCGTAAAGATTCTATCCCCCCATTCAAATTTGTCTTCAAATTTAGCAAGGCTGACCAGGGACGGGCAGCATCAGGAGATGAAACGGTTCGATTAGGGGTTTGATTAATTGAAGGATATGAGATGGAGTTACTTACCACAGCAAAGGCTTTGTCAGAAAGCACCCTGAATAACTCGTCCGGAGCTTTAAAAAAGCTATGGGGCGAGAAAAAACTGCCGATGTAAGAAGCAATCCAAAGAAATCCAAGAAAGTTCATGAATCAAGAATGTTACGGTAGATTGCGTTAAATTGGCACAGTATTCGATTATACGGTTTTAGAGACAAGACAAATCCTCCCCAGGAAGAATTGACGATCCCCGTCGATTTTTCCCAAAGGCAACTAATTACTCTCAGTTTGAAGATAATTTTGGCTAAATCTGCTGATTTGCTCACTCAGGAAAGCTGGGACTCAAGTTTGAAGCAGTGCTTGCAAACGCACCTGCATCAACTGGTTCGCGATCGCCACCCCTACCTAGCAAGTGCGGGGCATTTTTTTGTGAAGCAATACATTCGTCAGCAGTTGGCTCAGTGGGGAGAGGTAGAAATTTACGAGTTTGAGTTTCAGCAAAAATGTCACCAAAACTTAATTTTGAATCTGCCGGGTCAATCGGTTAGACAAAGGGCTCCGATTCTGATTGGCGCACATTTTGACGCGGTTCCTGGCTCTCCTGGTGCAGATGATAATGCAACTGGGGTAGCGGTTTTGCTAGAGTTAGCGCGATTGTTTGCGGCTAAGCCAACCCCCTGCCCGATTCGCTTAGTTGCGTTTGACCTGGAAGAAATGGGGCTTGCTGGCAGCGATCGCTATGCTGCACATCTGCACCAGCAAAACCAACCCTTACGTCTGATGCTGTCGTTGGAAATGTTGGGCTATTGCGATCGCACCCCCAACTCCCAACGCTACCCTGCCGGACTTGCACGATTTTATCCAAATCAGGGCGATTTTATTGGGCTAATTGGCAATCTCAAAACGATCCCTGATTTGATTCGGCTGAGCCGTAGCATTCGTCAGGTCGGCGTACCGTGTGAATGGCTCCCTGCCGGAAATCGAGGCATGATGGTGCCCGATACGCGCCGCAGCGACCATGCCCCCTTTTGGGATCGGGGCTACCGAGCACTAATGGTCACTGACACCGCAAACTTGCGAAATCCGCACTATCACAAAGAGAGCGATCGCCTCGAAACCCTTGACCTCGATTTTCTTACAGGGGTTTGCCAAGGACTCAACTATGGCCTTCGCCAACTGTGAGGTCGCAAGCAAAAATTTCAACAAAGAAAGACAATCTGATCAAAACAGATATCCCTGGATAGGCAACCTATATTGATTAATTTGAGGGCTAAGTCATACCCTCTCGATTCACCTGCCAAAAACAGTCAGGTTCAATCCATTGCAATTCTATGGAGTTGGTATGTCCTACGTTAATGGCACGATGATGCAGTTCTTCCATTGGTACATTCCCCCGGATGGAAGCTTGTGGAATGAACTCAAGCACAATGCAGCAGATCTAGCCAAAGCAGGTTTCACCGCTCTCTGGTTGCCTCCTTCTTATAAAGGAAGTGGGGGTGGCTATGACGTTGGCTACAGCGTTTACGATATGTTTGACCTGGGCGAATTTGACCAAAAAGGTTCAGTTGGCACCAAGTATGGCACCCGTGACGAATACCTTGCCGCAATCAAAGCGTCCCAAGCCGCAGGTATTGCAATTTATGCCGACGGTGTATTCAACCACAAGAATGGTGGTGATGAAATCGAAGAAGTTACAGCTATTCCGGTTGCCTTTGACAATCGCAACTGTGAATTGAGTGGCTCTCAGCAAATTAAAGTTTGGACACATTTCAAATTCTCGGGACGGGGCGACAAATATTCCAGCCTCAAGTGGCACTGGTGGCACTTTGACTCGGTAAACCACAACGCAGATCGCCCCGGTGACAGCACAATTTACCGATTTAAAGACAAACAGTTTGAAACTGGGGTAGACCCTCGACTGGGCAACTACGACTTTCTAATGGCCTGTGATTTGGACATGGGAGTCGATGAAGTACGAGGTGAACTTAAGTATTGGGGTGAGTGGTTCCTTGACACGACCGGAGTGGATGGGTTTCGCCTTGATGCCGTAAAGCACGTTCGCGCCTGGTTCTTTAATGAATGGCTCGACCACGTCCGGCAGCACACGGGACGCAATCTCTTTGCAGTGGGTGAATATTGGGCAGACGATGCAGAAGCGCTACATTGGTTTCTCAAAGAAACGGGTGGGCGGATGTCGCTGTTTGACGTGCCGCTACACTACAACTTTAGTCAAGCCAGTAAGTGTGGTGGCAGCTATGATATGCGGCAAATTTTGGATGGCACGCTAGTACAGCAACAGCCTGCCCTGGCAGTCACTTTTGTAGAAAACCACGATTCTCAACCACTCCAGGCACTCGAATCGGTGGTCGAAAGTTGGTTTAAGCCGCTTGCCTACGCAATCATTCTTTTGCGGCGTGAAGGATACCCGTGTGTGTTTTACGCCGATTACTATGGTGCACATTACACCGATAGGGGTTACGAAATTTGGCTAGACAAGCACGGCTGGCTGATCGACAAATTTCTCTATGCGCGCAAGCACTTTGCCTATGGTGACCAGTACACCTATTTTGACCACCCTGATGTAATCGGCTGGACTCGTCTAGGCGACGAGGAGCATCCCAAAGCAATGGCTGTGTTGATGAGTGATGCTGCAGGCGGTAGCAAATGGATGGAAGTCGGCAAGCCCAATACCACCTTTTATGACTTGACCGAACACGTTGACAAACTGATTCAAACCAATGAGCATGGCTGGGCAGAATTTTGCTGCAACGGCGGGTCTGTTTCGGTTTGGGTAGAGAAGTGAGGGTGTTTGGGGTTTAGAGCTTCTAAACCCCAAACTTCAAGTTTCTAAAAATGTAACCAATTTAACTCCTGCCCTGCTGAGATGTCACATTAGGAGAGTGAGCGTTTAAGCGCTGAACCAATTCCGATTTAGCGCCATCTTAGTGAGGAGAATGATTATGAAGTCTGCATTTATGCCGCTGTTATCGCTACGCAAAGTTCGCTACGTTTTGCCTGTGGCGATCGCCACCACCCTACTCAGCTTACCGATGGTTTCGCCTGCCTTGGCTCAGGAACAGCTAACCAGAACAGTCACGGTAACGGGACGTGGCATTGAAAACATTCCAACTACGATTAGCCAGGTACGCTTGGGCGTTGAGGTGCAGGGCAGAACGGCTGAGGAGGTGCAGCAGGAGGCGGCACAACGCACGAATGCAGTTGTGGAATTGCTGCGATCGCGCAATGTCGATAAACTCACCACCACCGGGATTTACCTCAGCCCTCAATACAACTTTGAGAATGGTTCACAGGAGTTAGTTGGCTATACAGCTTCTAATACCGTCAGCTTTGAAATCTCGACCGAGCAAGCCGGAGATATTTTAGATGCCTCAGTCAATGCGGGCGCGACTCGCATTGATGGTATTAGCTTTACGGCTGAGGAGGAAGCGATCGCCACTGCCCAAAATCAAGCTTTGCGAGAGGCAACCCAAGAAGCTCAAGAGCAGGCAGATGTAGTGCTTGGTGCACTGGGACTAACCCGTGATGAAGTAGTGAATATTCAAGTGAATGGTGCAGTGCCTCCCATGCCTCCGATTCCATATGGTAGAGCGGCAAGTGAAGCAGTCGCTTTATCTGATGCGCCGACCCCTGTTGTCGGTGGCGAACAGCAGGTGGAAGCGTCTGTAACGCTTCAGATTAGCTACTAGGAGAATCAGGGGCTAGGGCTAGGGGTTGAGGACTAACTCTCTAGTCCCCAACTCCAATTAGAAGGCAATAAACTTCTCAGAGCGTACCTGGTTTGGGTTTGCTCCCATAGAGAGAATAAATTCGTAGATTTCGGAAACGCGATCGCCCACTCCGCAGATGTCAATTTCAAACTGAGAGAGGTTTAGGTCTTGAGCAACTAGTGCTGATTCTGGGCTGCAGTGAATTGCTTCTACGTAGTGGAACGGTCGCCATGCTTGTTGAAGCGATCGCCAGTAGTCGTGATACGGCAAACAGTCTACTGTCTCCGGGTTTGCCAACACTAACCATATAGGTTGGCTATAGCCACAATCGCGCAGCCAGTCAATTTGGCTCTTTAGAGGTGCAATTCCTGACCCTTCAGCAACATAGAGACGAGGACGTTTTGGCAGCTGATTGAGCGTCATTAACCCGTAAGGTCCCCGCACTGGAATTATTGCCCCAATTTCTAGATCTTGTATGTAGGCAGAACTCCAGCCCACCCGAGATACGCAGAGCTCAACTGTTGGGCAGCGCTCCGGAGAGGAGGCGATCGAGTAGATTTTGCTAAACTTGCGTCCGTCTCGTTCAAACTTGGGCCAAACAGATTGCCCAGGCAAGAACCTAAACTCTGGATTGCTCAGATGTACCCAAATAGATTTGATCGTTGGGGTAATATAGCTAGAATCCAATACCGTAGCGAGACAGTCCATCGGTGCCGATGGACGTAAACATTCCAAACTTTGCATTCACTTAACCCGTGCATCGCGGGTTTGACACAGAACAAATGCTTCAGATAGGCATCCTGACTTAAAAGGAGTGATTAGACCGACTTGAGCTAATCCCTTTTTCACAGTTGCGGCACAGTGCCGGATTTTCACCGAACTTTCCCCAAGTCGAACGTGAAGTTCAACTCTGGTTGGGCTGATCCCCCAACCAATCTAGAAGCCACTGGGGCATTCTAGCCCAAGTCGTTACCCCAATGAAGTAGAGCGATGAATCTTTACCTGTAGCTGTCTATACCGGTTCTTGCTTGAGTGGATACAAAGCACGGGATACAGCAGGGGCGTGGTGCACCACTGCTGTATCCCGTGTAATTGAGAATTGCTATAGATGAAGGAGATTGGAACGAAGCTCAATCTCCTTCGATATCTAGACAGCTAGGTTGCTTAAGAAATTCCGATTTCAAGATGGACTTAAGGCACCTGGATTAGAATCAGTCCAGTTACAGCAAACGAAACGTGTCTTAGATTTTCAACATGAGCAGCTCAGAAGCGTGGTACATCGTTAAGCAAAGCAGTGGACAGTGCGAAATTTTGCCGCACCCACCAACAGAAAAAGATTTAATAGGAGCCGAAAAGTGGGGGCCATTTGCCTCAGAAACAGAGGCGATCGCCCGTCGAGTCGGCTTAATTCGCGCGGGTAAGTGCCAGCCCGCTTAGATAGTGCTGCTGGTTAAAGCTTAAAAGGTTAGGACCGAAAGATTACTGCGGCTGCGGAACCGTCTCTGCCCTCTGGTTTTGCCTTTCGGCAGTGATGCGGTCGTTCAACACTTGCAGCGCTCTAGCGTATTGAGGATCGGCTGTAGTGCCAATTTGGGTGCGATCGTCTAGAAGCTGCTCCTGCTGCTCTTCGGTTAGCTCAATCTCCACATCGGGCGCGATTCCGGCGTGGTTGATGTCTCGACCGCTAGGAGTTAAATATTTTGCAACCGTGACGGCAATTCCTGAACCATCGCCCAGTCCTCGCACAGACTGCACTAACCCTTTACCAAAGGTTTGGGTTCCGACTAGTACGGCGCGATCGTTATCTTGCAGCGCACCTGACAAAATTTCGCTGGCGCTAGCTGATCCGCCATCTACTAGCACCACTAGAGGCTTATCGGTCAATGCCTGACCATTTGCACTCTCTTGATCAGATATGCCTTGGCGATCGACTGTCGAGACAATTACCCCGCCATCTAACCACATCCGGGCAATATCAATGCTGGAATAGAGCAATCCACCTGGGTTGGAACGCAAGTCTAGAATGTACCCCGTCACATTTTGTGACTCCAGGTCTTGAATCGCTGCCTGCATTTCCTCAGCCGCATTAGCGCTAAACTGCGTCAGACGAATATAGCCAACTCCGCCGGTTGAGCCTTCTTGATAGCTGTAGCGAACTGGATGTAGCTCAATCTGCGCCCGCTGCAGCGGAAACTCAAGCTGCTCTTCACCTCGACGAATAGTTAGTGTAACCTCCGAGCCAGCCGGTCCGCGAATGAGATTAACAGCCTGGTTGACATCCATTCCTTCAGTGCTTTGACCATCGATCTGGACGATGACGTCTTGCGCCAAGATACCCGCTTCAAAGGCAGGCGTATCTTCGATGGGGGAAACGACGATTAGCTCGTCCGTTTCTTCGTCTTGAGCAAGCTGAATTCCAACTCCTGTCAGCTCTCCAGACGTATCGATCTGCATGTTCCGGAACTCTTCCGGGTCCATGAAGCGAGTGTAGGGGTCTTCAAGCTGCTCCAGCATGTCTCGAACGGCATCGTATGCTTCTTCGCGGGTGCCATAAGAACGCCCCAGATAGTCCTGGCGAACAGCCCTCCAATCGACTTGATTGAAGGTAGCATCGACGTAGTTGCGATCAATTAATTGCCAGACTTCATCAATCAGCTCTTTGGGACTCTCCTGCAGGAAGGCTTGCCCACCCGACATGTGTACACCTGCGCCAGTAACGACCACAGCAGTAACTGCTACTGCTGTTGCACCGAGGACAAGCCCACGCTTTGTGATCACCATAGTCTGAAATTGAGGAGAGACTGCAATTGGAGTACGCTCAATCTAACACAGGCAAGGCTGGACGGCAGGTGCGATGTGCCAACAATCAACAAATCTGGGGATGATCTGAACTAATTTAAAGACTCAGTTAAGGTTCGACCCAACGTCCATCTGCCTTGATTAAGCCAATCAACTCCTCGACCCCTCGATCCTCCGGAACCTTCTTGATCTCTTCGCGCCCACGATAGAGCGAGATGTAGCCTGGTTGCTTGCCGACATAACCATAGTCAGCGTCCGCCATCTCGCCAGGACCATTGACGATACAGCCCATTACTGCGATGTCTAGACCTGTCAAGTGTTTGGTCGCTTCACGAACTTGATGTAGCACTTCTTCCAGGTTAAACAAGGTGCGGCCACAAGAAGGGCAGGCGACATATTCCACCATTGTTTTCCGTAGTCCCAAAGCTTGCAAGATGCTGTAGCAAACTGGGATTTCTTTTTCTGGAGCTTCGGTTAGAGAAACGCGAATCGTGTCGCCAATGCCGTCTGCCAGCAAAGTTGCAATTCCTGCCGTGGATTTAATTCGCCCATATTCGCCGTCTCCAGCCTCAGTCACGCCCAGGTGTAGAGGGTAGTCCATATTCGCCTCATTCATTCGCTTGACCATGAGACGATAGGCTGCGACCATCACGGGCACTCGTGACGCTTTGAGGGAAATGACCAGATTACGGAAGTCTAATGATTCACAGATGCGAATGAATTCCAGAGCAGACTGCACCATGCCTTCGGGTGTGTCACCATAGGTAAACAGCATTCGTTCTGCTAGGGAACCGTGGTTGACTCCGATTCGCATTGCCTTTCCCTGATCTCGTAGGGAAATGACTAGGGGTTCCAGGGTTTCGCGAATTTTTTCGCCAATTTCGTCAAATTCGGTTTGGCTGTATTCAGTGCGATCGCCCGATGGCTTTTCAAATACATAAAGCCCTGGATTGATTCGCACTTTATCAACATGTTTAGCCACTTCCAGCGCGATTTTCATGCCGTTATGGTGAACATCGGCAACCAATGGCACAAGCTGGTAGGTTTGAATAAGCTTCTGTCTAATTTCTCCGACTGCTTTAGCATGAGCCAGACTGGGCACCGTTACCCGCACAATTTCACACCCTAGCTCATGCAGACGGCGAATCGCTGCAACAGATCCATCTACATCCAGTGTGTCTTCGTTAATCATGGACTGGACTACGACAGGATGATTCCCTCCAATGGTGACGCTACCCACTGCGACAGGACAAGTTTTGCGGCGATGAATCGTGGTATCGAAAGCGGCTGAAGTGCTGGAAGCACCGGGAACAACTGAATTTTGCAGAGTCTGCATATACGATTGAGCTAATTGTGGTGGTTAAGATTATCGAAATAACAAGCCTCTGCTTTCCAGATTGCCACAGATGGTGTGCGTTTGGCTCTTACTCTTTTCTGGGTAAAAGATTGGTCTACAAAGGGATTGATTAAGGTAATTTTACTGCTGTAGCAATTCAAAAGTGGGGTGTGAAAGGTGCATCTCGACGGTGGACGCCTTTCACAATCTACTTTTGCTCTATCTTAAATTGCGATAAGTCGATTGAGATGAGCTAACATAATCGCAAGCAAAATTAAAAACAATTCTTGAGGTAATGGTATGGGTGTGAGGTTCAAGAGTTTACTTGGTACGTTAGCACTAGTTGCCTCCTTTACGGCGATCGCTGACGTGGCTAGTGCCCAAGAAGTCAGAGGTGATGTACAGACACTTCCAGAGGCTTTCGAGCGGGCTTTCTTCCGCAACGATCGCAGCTACTACGAAAATCGATCGCTGTTTCGGCAAGCCAACTATATTTTGGGGCAGGGTTCCATTATTCAAAATGGTTTCCCCGAAAACGAAATTACTAGAGACGCTAATTTGGTTAACCGGGTTTATGACGAGGCACTAGCCATTCAGAGCACGAGCGATCCACTAATTCGCACGGCTGACCTGCCTACCCCTTACACCACATCGCTGCAACTCCTTCCAGTTCAGGCTCCCCAAACAACACCGTCCACGTCATTCTCACCGCCTCCTGTGCAGAGTGCTCCCTTTAGCACACCCGTTGCTGTACCCGCTGCTCCTGGACCTGTTCCAGCACTCTGGTAGTTAAGGCATTCCTAAATTTGAGTTTGAAATAGAGCGTTGGACGAAGCTTCCACGCTCTATTTTTTTATGGCAACACCGTCGTGCATCCAGTCAAGATCAAGACAACTGGGAAAAGGGTACGCCAGAATTGAGAAGCGAATTTAACTAGAATATGCTGCTCGAAATCGCTGCGACTTTACTGTTGGGAACCTGGCTCTTCTGGTTAGGGATGCGACTGGGAAAAGTGCTGCTTCGTCAGGGCGTTACTGCTAACGACCTGTTCAAAGGAAAAGCTCTCTTCTCTTTTATATTCCTCGGTGTCTATGTTGGACTGTTGGTGCTGGCGCTGAATCTCCCTCAGTGGCAGCTTTTGCCCCTGGAATGGCGGGTACATGGAATGCGAATTAGCTGGACTGCGATGCGGATACTGCTGCTGGGGTTTTGCGGTACAGCTTTTGTTGTCAGTTGGCAAACTGCAAAAACGCAAGTCTTGGCAGTGATTTTGATTGGTTTGTTGGGTGTCGGTGGGTTTAGCGGAGTAGAAGCTTATGTATTGGCTCCGATTCACGCCTCTTTAAGCAACAACCTGCAAGCTAACGGTGTGTATAAGCAAACGTCTGCTAGCAGTTGCGCTCCGGCTGCCCTAGCAACGGTGCTGCGTCTATGGGGAATTGATGCCACTGAATCAAGCGTTGCCCGTCTAGCGGGAACTAGTCGTCTGGGAACCTCGATGCCACAGTTGATCATGGCAGCTCGTGCTCTGAACATGGATGGACTGGAGCTAAGTCCAACCTGGGAGCAAATGCAGCAGATTAACCGACCCGGAATTTTGGGGGTTTGGCTATTTGATGGAAT
The DNA here is from genome assembly GCF_014695875.1 of Leptolyngbya sp. FACHB-541. Taxonomy (NCBI): domain Bacteria; kingdom Bacillati; phylum Cyanobacteriota; class Cyanophyceae; order Leptolyngbyales; family Leptolyngbyaceae; genus Leptolyngbya; species Leptolyngbya sp. FACHB-541. The sequence continues at coordinate 290,777 of NZ_JACJPC010000110.1, forward strand.
GCGTAAAGCCCCTCATGCGGTAGCGCTTCTGGCTCTGGATACTGATACAGCCACGATCGCTGACCCTGCTAGAGGCAGAATTTATCACTTGAACCGAACTCAGTTCAATCAGGTTTGGCGGCAGCAATATGTGCCAATTTTTTCGCCAACTGAAACCCTTTTAACTCCTGAACAAGCGGCTGAGCAGCTTGCTCGATTGGGCTATTTCAGTCAGGTGTCAGGTGAGCTGAGTCAGGCTATTCGCAGTTTTCAGACCGCAGTGGGAGTGAAAGTGACGGGGGAGCTAGATCCTGAAACTGTCTTGTTAATCAGCGGTTCTAGTCTAAGTAGCGTACCAACTCTCACTAAACCCTCTTTAAAAATCGTCCAAGTCGTCTCTTGAGTATCGGCTTGATGGGACGGGAGAACGCCAGAGAGGAAGGACGATCGCCGCTCCAACCATGCCCAGCGCTACGCAAGAGGCGAGCACCAACCCCAAGGGAATCTCGACCGATTGCAGAAACAAAAATTGAATGGTGACAGGTCTGGCATTTTGAACTGAGATCAGGGCGATCGCACACACCCAACCTGCAACAATCACTGAGGTCAAAAAATTCGCCATGAACTGAAGGGGGAGAGAAGTACGTGTTTACAAGGCTCCATCTCAAAGTTTTGAGCAAGCTCTCAGTGGTTTTAGGGATGAAATCAGCCTCAAAGTGATCGCGATCGCCTACCCTAAGGGTAATTTAAGTCTAAATACCTCATCAGGGCGATCGAACTTCACTTACATCCCATCGTAGAGTAAAGCCTATGAACCCGACCTACTCCATCCATCGCAGTATCCGCGTTTTGAGTATTACTGCCATCCTAGTCAGTATTTCTGCCCTAGCACCATTCTCTAGAGCGCTAGCGCAGCCAGATGCAGGAGAGTTGTTTGAGAATGGCGTGGAGGATGTCAACGACGGCGACTATGAAGAGGCAATTGAAGAACTTAATCAGGCGATTCAGCTTGACTCTGGATATGCCGCAGCCTATGTCTATCGCGGTTTTGCCCGTGAAGCTTTAGGTGACCAGGAAGGCGCATTTGCAGACTATAACCAGGCGGTTCAGCTTGACCCAGCCTATGCAAATGCCTATTTCAACCGGGGCAGAATTTTTTATAGCCAGGGAGAAGAACAGCAGGCACTCGCTGACTTTGATCAGGCGATTCAAAATGATCGGCGCTATGCTGCGGCTTACCTTTATCGAGGCATTATTCAAGCCGATGCAGAAGACTATCAAGGCGCACTGCAAGACTACGAACGAGCGATCGAGCTACGTCCCGACTATGCTGAGGCTTATGTGAGACGCGGCTCAGTTCATCTGGCTCAGGACCAGGTACGGGCAGCGATCGACGACTTTGACCGAGCGATCGCAATTAACCCCAGCTATGCAGAAGCCTATCTTAATCGCGGCAGTGCTTACTACCGCATTGGCAATCAACAGACGGCGATCGCTGATTTTGACCAGGCGATTGCCCTTGATGATACTTCCGCCACGGCTTACTACAATCGCGGCATTGCCCTTTCTAATGCGAACGATCCGGAAGGCGCACTGGCAGACTTTGACCGAGCCGCTCAGCTTGACCCAGAATATACGCAGGCTTACTTCAGTCGAGGTGTAATGCGGGCGGCGTTGGGAGAATCTCAGGCAGCGCTAGAAGATTTCAACAGAGTTTTATTGGTTGACGCTGACTATGCTCCTGCTTACAAGGAGCGCGGCGACTTGCGGTTAGAACTGGGTGACGCTGAAGGGGCGATCGCAGACTATACAGAGGCGTTGGCGATTCAGCCCGATTATGCCGAAGCTTACAGCGGTCGGGCTAATGCTCGGGTAGCATTGGGCGATGATGGGGGCGCAACCCAGGATTACAGTCGAGTGATTTCACTCAACCCTACCAGTGCCCAAGCTTTTGAGAACCGAGCAGAAATCCGCTCAAATCAGGGAGATATGCAGGGTGCAGTGGAAGACTATACCCAGGCGATTCGCTCAAATCCCCAAGATGCTGATTCTTATTACAGTCGAGGACAGATTAAGCTGAGACAGGGCGATCGCCAGGGAGCGCTCTATGACTTCCAGCAAGCCGCTGACCTCTATCTAGAACAGGGTCGTGCAGAAGGCTATCGTAGCGTTCTTAGTGAACTTAACCGACTGCAATAGAGGCGATCGGTTGCCTAAAATGCGACAAAGCGCACTCTGTAGTACAGGGTGCGCTTTTGGTAGAGTCAATTCTTCTGGGGAACCAGACAAAAGCTTTTTACTGTCGATCCTGTAGCGATGACTCTATATCCTCTGCTTCTGCAATGCTTTGTTGAGCAGTAAACGGTTTCCCACTTGCGCCTTCTAGAGCGGAAGCAGGAGTTTCAGCCTCAATTCCAGTTTCCGATTCATCCGAATCCTGAAACACGATTCGCAGGAAGGCTGGAGCCAGGAAGGTTGTCAGAATCACCATCACGATGATGGCAGCTTCTAAAGACTTGGAAAGCGTGCCTGTTGCCGAACCAACTCCGACAAACACCAAGCCTACCTCTCCTCTGGGAATCATGCCCACGCCGATCGCCAGTCGATTAATGTTGGGTTTTCCAAATACCGCTAGTCCTGTGACCAGCTTGCCGAGGATGGCAACCACGACCAGAAAGGCAGCAATGACCAAACCCTCACGATTTTCAGGAATTGTCGGATTCAGAACGCTCAGATCTGTGCGCGCTCCAACCACCACAAAGAAAATCGGAGTGAGAAAGTCAGCCAGGGGAATTATCTGTTCTTCTAACTCCTGCTGCTTGTCAGTTTCTGCCAGAATTAGCCCTGCAGCAAAAGCGCCCAAGATTGCCTCTAGCTGAATTGCCGCGCCGATGTAAGACAGGATGAAGGCAAAAATTAGAGCTGATAGCAGCAGTTGCCCTCGTGTTTTGAGTTTGTTAACCAATGCCACAAAATAGGGGCTGAGCAAACGACCCACCAGAATTGAGCCAACTAGAAAAACGCCTGCCCCAACAATCAGGTAAATTACATTGCTAATTTCGATTTCACCGGTCTTTGCCAGACTTGCAACAACTGCCAGTACGACAATTCCCAGTACGTCATCCAGTACGGCTGCGCCAATGATGATTTGCCCCTCCTCAGAACTGAGGCGCTGGAGCTCAGCTAGCACTTTGGCTGTTATGCCGATGCTGGTTGCGGTGAGGGCAGCCCCAGCAAACACTGCCGGAATCGTAGGTAAACCAAAAAACACAATCAGCCCAGCCGTGCCTGCCGCAAAGGGAACTACGACACCCACGACCGCTACCACAGCTGCCTGTGGTCCAACTCGAATCAGTTCTTTTAGGTCTGACTCTAAGCCAATTTCAAATAGCAGGATGATTACCCCTAGCTCTGATAAGACTGAAATCACCTCACTCTCAGTCTCAAAAACGCCCAGGGCTGCATCAGGAGACAAACCCGCTGTCGCTTCTAGCAGAGCAACAATCAGTGAATTTGTTCCCTCGATCGCACCGTTTGGAAAAACTATCAGGTGCAGCGCAGAGATGCCTACCACTACCCCGCCCACCAACTCTCCTAAAACAGCGGGCAGGTTAATTCGGGCGCAAAGCTCTCCACCAATCTTGGCTGCCAAATAAATGACAACCAGACTCATTAACACTCCAGCTAGCACCAGAGGCGCATTTTCGGCTTCTGGTGTGGCTGCTAGTAGAGGAGCGACGCCACCGTGAAATTGAAGTAAAGGATTTTGTAGGGATGCAACTGCCCAAGAAGTCAGATCTACCATGCGTTCGACAGAACTCATCCTGTCTACTGTACAAGTTTCTTCACAGGATCAGAAACATCTAAATAACGTTTCTCTAAAAAGAGGATACATATGGGAGGGCAACCCCACGTCGCGGAGTGCCCTCCCATCTGTACTCCCCTACCCCGGTGTTCTAAAACAGAACCTAAGCCTAAACAAACACGCGATGCTGAAGTGAGGGCATTTGACGGCGAACTTGCTCTAAACGAGAAGGTTCGATTGCGGCGATCGCTGCACCCGGTTTGTCGCCTGCATCTGACAAAATCACGCCCCAGGGGTCAATGATTACTGCATGTCCGTGAGACTGCCGCCTAGAATTGTGTTTTCCGGTTTGGGCTGGCGCAATTACATAGCAGGTGTTTTCGATCGCTCGGGCTTGCAAAAGTACTTGCCAATGGTCTTTGCCCGTGTAGGCTGTGAAAGCAGCCGGAACGAACAGCACTTCTGCCCCCATTTGAGCTAGGTGGCGATAAAGCTCAGGAAAGCGCACGTCGTAGCAAACTGACAGCCCCAGATTGCCCAGCTCTTTAGAGGGATAAACGGGTGGTAGCTTCAGCCCAGCTAGTACGGTATGCGACTCCTGGTAAGTGTTGCCATCGGGAAGGTTCACGTCAAACAGATGCACCTTTTCGTAGCGCGACAGTTCTTCCCCATTCGCACCGATTAACAATGCCGTGTTGTGAACCTTGCCGTTTCCACTTGGTACTGGAAAGCCGCCGCCTAGCAGCATCACCTGATAGCGCTGCGCCATTGTTTTGAGAAACTTTTCGCTACCTTGAGCGATCGCCTCTGCTTGAGAAATTTTGGCTTCCTCATCTCCTAAAAAAGAAAAATTTTCGGGCAGACAAACAAGCTCTGCCCCTTGACGCACGGACAAATCAATCAGGTCTTCTGCCTGCGCCAGATTTTTTTCCAGATCGGGCAGGCTATTCATTTGGATTGCAGCAGCAAGATAAGACTTCATACGCTTCATCAACACAGCGGAAAAACTACGGCAGTCGGTGCCTAACCTTAAATTCTCCGTTAAAAGGACACCATTTACTTAAAGTTTATCTAAATCGGCTGGCTAAGTTTTCTAGAGATGAGATGAAGTAACTTCTTGCCTTTGGAGCAACCGCTATTAAATAACAGACCTAGCCAGTTGACAGTTACATTTAATGCTTTAGCAAAGACGATAGTCTTTCTCAACACGGAGAGAAAGACTATCGTCTTATGGAGCCATTAACTTATGGAGCCATTAAAAAGAATAGATTTTCGAGAGAGAAGCCGAAACGGAAAACAATCCGACTGTTCTTGCAGAAGTAGAGGAAGCGAGGCAAGCTCACGAGTCAGAAACTTATTATCCTAATTCAAAGGTATGTGACCCTTGTATAGGATAATCTCATGAAATATAAAGACATGAGTTTAGGTAGAAAACTTTTAGGCGATCGCCTGTTTAGATCCAGAGCTAAACTCCAAAATAGGTAGAAAAATAGGTAGCCGCGATCGTACAAAAATCCCCTGCTAATGCAGGGGATTTCTTTGACATCCGATTCACACTTTGAAGCTAGCTTTTTGGCAGGTCAACCCTGATCTCTTTTGCCTTCTTTCGCCTTAGTAAACCCGACGAGCGGTGAACTGGTAGTACAAGAAGATTGCTAGCATTGCGCCCAGAACGGCAATCAGCAGACCAGGAAGTGTGAAGCCAACCGAAGCAAGGGCAAATTGACCCGTGGTCAACAGGGTGTAGAGCGTTCCACCCAAGAATGCACCGATGATACCGAGCAGCATTGTGCCGAGGATGCCGCCGCTTTGGCGACCGGGGTAAAGCGCTTTAGCGATCGCACCTGCAATCAAACCCAACACGATCCATGCAAGAATTCCCATTTTTTCTCTCCTTCACTTAATTGTTAGCTTTTGTTCAGTTGCTTTTACAGGGGTTTTGAATCAAACCGTCTTGCAAGTTTGCAAATACTCTATTCTCAAACTACGAACTTACCGAATCAAATTGACCCTAGATGCCTACCGCTTTCAATTTGTTGAAAAGTTGCAATCTTTCAACTTTTAAAGCAAGGTAGAGAGAGCAATAAGCGCTTCATTTACATCTGTGTCAGTGAACTATATGCACCGATTTGCAACACTCATGTTTATCACATTTAAGTCACAGTTGAAGAATCACTAGTGTGAGATTTCATTCGGTGCCGTTTCTATGTTTTAAAGATATCAATTCACAAATTTAAGAGACACTATCGGACGGATGAAGTTTAAGTCATAGAACTAGTAGCCTCTCCCTACCCTGATGTATAGCAACTTGAAAAAACTAGGGCTTAAACCCTCTGTCAAAGGAGCGATAAAGCCTGAAGGATGGTTCCTCCAAAAGCGAGAGCTAACCCAGAACGACCGGACTTCAGAAATCTATTGACACCCCCGCTACACTTGAGGTTACGGGTCACTTCCTCTTTGTGTGTATCAATGATTTCTGAACTCTTAAGGGCGATTGAGTCGCTGGACGTTCCTGCGGATTGGGTTGGGTTACGAGCCGTTAAAGAATCGGTTGGGGTACGAGCGGTACGAGATGGTTTGCCTCGCAGCAACGGCAAGTCAGTTAACCAGGGCGTGATGGTAGAAGCCCTGGTGAATGGACAGATTGGCTATGGTGCGACAAACTCACTAGATCTAGATAGCCTGCGGGCAGCGGCAAAACTCGCCTATGAGCAGGCGATCGCCGCTAGCCCGTGGACAATTCATCCGCTGACTTTAGCGGCACGACCCAAGGTAGTGGGTGAGTATATTTCTCCATTTGTGAAACCGCTGGATGCACTTACACCAGGGGAAATCAATGATTTGCTGGTACGACTGTGCCAAACATTGAAAGTTTCTGACCAGATTGTGCAGGCGGTGGCAACGGCGATCGCCAACGAAACCGAAACCTGGTTTGTCAGCAGCAACGGCTCTGAGGTGTACCAAAAGCTGGTGATGTTAGAAACCCACTTTGGCGCAACTGCTCAAGAGGGGGCGATCGTGCAGCAGCGCAGCAACAATGGCTATCTGGCGCACTGCTACCAGGGCGGTTGGGAGTTATTTCCAGAGCCGAACCTGTGGGAACGAGCCACTCAAGTTGGCGAACAGGCAGTAGAACTGTTGACGGCAGAAGATTGCCCCAGCGAAACCACGACGCTAGTGCTGGCTCCTGACCAGATGATGCTGCAAATTCATGAGAGCGTTGGGCATCCCTTGGAGCTAGACCGCATTTTAGGCGACGAACGCAACTATGCAGGCGGCAGTTTTATTAAACCGCAGGACTTTGGACAGCTTTCCTACGGCTCCGAGCTGATGAACATTACTTTTAACCCCACCGTGCCGGGGGAGTTTGCCAGCTATAGCTTTGACGACACGGGCGCACCCGCCACGCGAGAATATCTGATTCAAGAAGGCGTGCTGCAGCGGGGCTTGGGTAGCCTTGAAAGTCAGGCAAGGACGGGCATTCCGGGTGTTGCCTGCGCCCGTGCTTCCTCCTGGAATCGACCACCGATCGATCGCATGGCAAACCTCAACCTGGAGCCCGGAAGCGATTCCTTTGAAGCCCTGACTGGTGACATCGAGCGGGGCGTTTATATGGAGTCCAACCGTTCCTGGTCAATTGACGATCAGCGCTACAAGTTTCAGTTTGGCTGCGAATACGCCAAATTAATCGAAAATGGCAAGCTGACCAAAACACTGCGAAATCCGAACTATCGGGCAACTACGCCAGAGTTTTGGCATAGCCTAAAGCGGATTGGCAACGACACCACCTGGCAAATGTACGGCACTCCATTTTGCGGCAAAGGTGAACCCAATCAGGTGATTCGCGTAGGTCACGGTTCCCCAGTTTGCGTGTTTGAAAATGTGGAAGTGTTTGGAGGGGGAGAGTAATGCTGGAAACGCTGACAGAAAGTACAACCAACAGCCCAATGGAAACGACCTTTGACCAGATTGTCGCAGCCGTCTTGTCAGAATTAGGGACAGACGAACAGTTGACCCTGCAACTCACTGGAGAGCAAAGTCAATTTGTCCGATTCAACGGCGCAAAAGTGCGGCAGACGGGCAGCGTTGCCGATGGTGAGCTGCATTTGAATTTAATGAAGGGCGATCGCAACAGCTACCGCGAATTTCCCTTCACCGGAAAGCTCGAAACCGATTTGCTCCAGGCACAGGCAGCCCTAGAAGAACTGCGCGAAGAAGTACCGCAACTCCCGGATGATCCGTATCTGGTATGGCCAAAAGGAAATGCCACTAGCCACGAAGTGAACAAGGGAAAGCTGTTAGCGGCGGGGGCGATCGCCTCCTCCATCCTGCCCGAAGTCACGGGTTTGGACTTTACCGGCATCTACGCAGGCGGTTCGTTAATCCGGGCCTACGCCGACTCCGCCGGACAAAAACACTGGTTTGCCACCGAAACCTTCTCACTTGACTATTCCCTCTTCACCGAAGATGGGCAAGCCGTCAAAGGCACCTTTGCTGGCAGCGAATGGAGCCAGAAAGCCTATGCCGCCAAACTTGCCGAATCCAAACTCCAGCTCGAAAGACTAGCCCAAACGCCAAAACCCGTTCCCAAAGGACAATATCGCACCTACCTTGCCCCCGCTGCTGTCGCTGAGCTCATGGGAATGCTCTCCTGGGGTGCAGTCAGCGAATCCTCCATGCAGCGAGGCGGTAGCGCCCTGGGACTGCTGCAACGCGGCGAAAAGCAACTTTCCCCCCAATTCACCCTCAAGGAAAACTTTAGTCGGGGCTTAGTTCCCCGATTCAACAACTGGGGTGAAATCGCGCCCGTCGAGCTACCGCTTGTTGAAAACGGCAAGCTGGCTAACACTCTAATCAACTCTCGCACCGCTAAAGAATATGGCAAAACCGCCAACGGTGCCGACGAAGGAGAATCGTTGCGATCGCCCGAAGTTTCCCCCGGTAACCTTGCCACCGCCGACATTCTCGGCAAGTTGGATACCGGACTGTACCTGTCCAACTTGCATTACTTGAACTGGAGCGATCGCCCCACCGGACGGATCACCGGCATGACCCGCTACGCCTGCTTCTGGGTAGAAAACGGCGAAATCGTCGCCCCAATCGAAAACCTACGCTTTGACGAAAGCCTCTACCGCTGCTTCGGCGAAAACCTGATCGCCCTCACCGACTTCCAGGAATTCATCCCCGAAGTCGGCACCTACGGCAACCGCAGCCTAGGAGGAATTTGGGTGCCAGGAGTCTTGAGTGAGGAGTTTACTTATACGTTGTAGGGACTAGGGGCTAGGAGCTAGGAACCAGGGAGTGAATGCAGGCAAAGCCTGCAACTAAACAAACCCTTGAGACACCACCGATGCGAAGCGCGTCACGCCACCTACCCCAGACTGATCGGAGGGGGTTTGGGGGACGCGTTCGTCCCCCAACGGGGGTTTGGGGGAGCCCCCCAAGGCTCGGATTCTTTAACCAAAAAACAGCCTACAAAGAGGACCGCTTATCGTGAACCTGCCGCCTGAAAATCCCCCAAATTAAACAAAAACGGTACCCCTCCCGACTCACCATTCGTCACCAACACATTCGGCATCTGAGCGCCACCCTCTCGCCAAGCCTCGATCGCCTCCTTCAACAGCACCAATTCACCCCCCTCAGCCTTCAGCGTCTCCGCCAACAGCCGCTGAGCTTCCGCTCGTCCCTGAGCCCGGTTAATGTCCGCCTGAGCCGCTTGAGACGCTTCCTGAGCCACATAAACCGCCCGTTGAGCCCGCTGTTCCGCGATCTGCTTTTCCTCTACCGCATTAGAAAACTCGCGAGAAAAGCTGAGGTCGATCACACTGGTGTCTAATACGATTACTGCGTATTTTTCCAGGCGATCGCTCAACGCATTATCAAAATCCTGCTTCAGTTCATCCCGCTTAGTGATTGCCTCCTCCACCGTTCTGCGGGCAGCCGCGATCTTAAAAGACTCCTGGGTTTGCGGCGCAATGATCTTAGAAACCAAATTTTGCAACGTTCCCTGACTCCGTCTGACTTGCACCACTTGAGTGGGGTCAAGCCGAAAGTTAATGGCAAAGCTAGCCGTCAAGTCCTGAAGATCCTTCGTCGAGCTTTGAGCCGGAACCTCAAACTTTTGCACCGTCACGTCATACACGTCGACTGCCGAAACCAGCGGTGGCTTAAAGTGCAGCCCTTCTAGTAAAGCACCATCCCTCGCTTTGCCCAGAATGCTAATCACACCCGCCTGACCTGGGTTAATGATGACGAAAGAATTGAGTCCGATGAACAGAATTGCCGCAACCACAATCCCTAAGATTAAGCCAGACAAATTCTGTGTGTACTGGTTCTTCAAGTCTGCTATCTCCTTGTTGAGCACTGATTAAGCACTGAGCCAATCTGCTTAAAGGCTAGCAGGGGAGCGAGAGGAATTGGAGGTTAGGGTCAGGAACCGCCTTGAATCCAAGACGATTAGTCGAGTTTGAGGGCGTTGACGGGTACATCTTCCCAGGATGTAACAGTTCTGAGGCGAGCAACCCAACCTGCGGCTTTTTGCTCGTCTGTGAGATTTTCCTCATACGAGTCGTGACACGCTTCTGCGTGTTCCTGGTTGCAGCAAGCAATGCAGGAGGAAATGATGCCCGACGGATCGACTTGTTCATTCACCCAGATAGTCATGATGTTTTGCTCCAAGAGTAGGTAGTTGGGGCGATTGGTTGTGCCACTAATTTGGTTTTATCGAAGAAAGTTGGGCAAAGCAAGGAGTTTCAACAGTTTTCAATGTTATTTAGCAGTTTTTGGGAAGTGGATGAGGGATGCTGGAGGTGACCGAGGTTTCGTGAAGGAATCCGAGCCTTGGGGGTCTCCCCCAAACCCTCGTTGGGGGACGAACGCGTCCCCCAAACCCCCTCCGATCAGTCTGGGTAGGTGGCATAACGCGCTTCGCATCTGTGGTGTCTCAGCAGTCTGTGGTGCAGGCTTCGCCTACTGGTTCCCCTAACCTCCTCATCCCTAACTCTTAGCTCCGCTCCCAGCAAGACTAGCGATCGCCTCTCCCACCACGCGACAAATTCTCCAGTCTGGCAGGATGGTTGCACCCATGTATTGATAGAAGGCGATCGCCCGTTCGTTCCAGGTTGCGACTAGCCATTCCAACCGTCCACAGTGGCGATCGAGAGCAATCTGGGCCAATTTTGCCAGCAGAGTTTTACCAATTCCCTGAGCCCGATATTCGGGTAGGACGAATAGATCCTCTAGATAAATTCCGGGTTGCGTCAGGAAAGTGGAATAGTTAGGCGAGAAAGTAGCAAACCCAACCAGTTGGCCCGCTTGCTCTACGACCAATGCTTCTAGGTAGCGGGGAGAACCAAACAGGTGCCGACTCAAGGCATCTGGATCGCTGTTGAACTGGTGAAGCTGCCGGTCAAACTCGGCTTTAGCTTGAATCAGTTGAAACAGTCCAGGCAGGTCATCTGGCGAAACTGGACGAATTTGTGCCGCGATGTCGGAATTGCCTAAAGCAGCAGTGTGTGACAGACGGTCGCGGGTAACGCGACAAATGCGGGTGTCTTCGCCAATGGTGGCTCCAATTCGGCGATAGAAGGCGATCGCAGGCTCATTCCAGTCCAGCACCGACCATTCTAACCGTCCGCCATCGCGCTCTAGTACCCGTTGCGCCAGGTGTGATAGCAGCATCTTACCGATTCCCTGTCCCCGGCATTCCGGCAGCACAAACAGGTCTTCCAGATAAATTCCGGGTTTCGCCAAAAACGTGGAGTAGCTGCCAAAAAATAGAGCAAACCCTACAGGCTTGCCGTCCTGCTCTGCCAGGATTGCTTCAACGCAGGGGCGACCAAACAAATGTTCTCTCAGTGCCTCAGTGCTTCCCACCACAGCATCCGAAAGCTTTTCGTACTCCGCTAACCCCTGAATTAGGGCAAAGAGAGTCGGGACATCATCAGCCGTAGCTGAACGAATCGATACAGTCGAAATAGCAGAAGGATTGAGCATAGGGGATTACGGCAAAATTTTCCCTATCACCCTAGCGCGATCGCCTACCACCGACGCAATCGACCCGCAGCATTGCTGCTATCGAAATCTTTCATAGTCCGGCGCACGAATCAGCGCAGCCAGCCCTTTAACCGTGCTGCGACCTGAGGACGGCGCAGCTTTCGCATTGCCTTCGTTTGAATTTGGCGTACCCGTTCCCGCGATAGGTTAAACAAGCCACCTACTTCTTCGAGCGTATGCGCTTCCCCCGTGGTCAGCCCGTAACGTAGAGAGATGATGTCCTTCTCACGTTCTGTCAGCACGTCGCCCAAAACGCTGTAAATTTCCTGGCGCATCATTGTCTCGCTCATCTGCGCCTCTGGCGATTGGGTATTACTGTCTTCGAGCAATTCCATCAGTTCGGTATCTTCGCCCTTACCGACGCGATGGTTGAGCGAGAGCGATCGCCGCCGCACCTGTTGCAGGTTCCGCAGTTGCTCAGGGGTTAGCTCCAGAGCTTCTGCTAATTCATTCTCAGTCGGGTTGCGGTTTAGCTCTTTCCGCAGATCCCGGTGCGCCTTTTTCAGCTTGTTCAGCTTCTCGACAATATGAATCGGCAGACGAATTGTACGAGCATCATTGGCGATCGTGCGCGTGATCCCCTGCCGAATCCACCAGTACGCATAGGTGGAAAATTTATAGCCCTTATCGGGATCAAACTTTTCGGTGGCGCGATTCAGACCTAACGCCCCCTCTTGAATCAAATCCAGGAAAGGTACGCCCCGATTGAGGTAGCGCTTGGCGATCGACACGACCAAACGCAGATTCGAGCGAATCATCTTACGCTTGGCGGTGCGGCTGCGATAAAGCTGATGCTCAAGCTGCCGTTCGGTTAGGCCCAAGTGGTTAGCGATGTCTACCTTAGTCGGATTGCGACCCAGTTCGCTGCGGAGGCGAGCGCGCAACTCCTCAATTTCTGCAAAAAACTGAACACGCCGCGCCAACTCTACCTCTTCATTCGGTTTGAGCAAGGGGTAGCGTGCCATCTCCTTAAAGAAAGCACCCACGGCATCATCCGAAACCGTTTTACGATATCCGGGCGAATAGACCGCTGCCAAAGCATCCGGCTCATCGTCAGGGGTATCGAACGGTTCCAATTCCTCGCCTAATCCCTGACCCTGCAACCCTTCAAACAGCTCTGTGTGAGCAGAGGTGTCTAATGCTCCGCTGTCCTCAACAAAAGCACCTTTCATTTTTGTATCTTCTGTTGCTAAAGTGCTGCTTTTATCGGAGAGAGAACTAGTCATTGTCTGTCTCGAATTGCGATTAAATATTGCTGTCATATTAAGACGGTCATCCTACTTATCATTTTGTTTGCAGATGTCGATGAAATACTAAATGTGACTGAGCTAACTATCTTGAAAATTTCTGCCTAATCTATCGATCAAGAAAAACTTTTTGTATTTTGTAGAGGATTAGCTGCTGTACTGGACCAAAGCAACAATTATGACTTAAAGGATTAGTTTGAAAACTGATTGAATAGATCATACTCAAACACTAAATCAGGATCAGGTGTCACAATGTCTTCTGCTAAACCTACCTGAAACTACAGTCTTAGCTGTTTTCCTGGCTACAAAACTGCGTCACAATCTGCATCAATGTTTTAAGCTCACTCTGTTAAAACTTATCAGCAACAGCAGCACTATCCAGTGTAAACAGATCCTATAAGCCGTTATGTAATGTAAATACCCGATATGGGTGATACAGATATCGGCTGATAATCCTAATCTATCAAGCTGGAATTAGACAGTCGTTCATAGCAGGTATCCTTCAGGTATCCTTAAACTCAGCAAAGCACTGTTCCGATAGATTGAATGTACTTAAATGGGAACAACTATAGCAACCTCTATAGATGCCCCTGAACCACTAGATTCTCATGGGCTTGATGTGAACCTATCTATCAATGGAGATAAAACGGTCGCGACTGATCTACCTGATTGGGGTGAACCTATTACTCATCCCCAAAAGTGTAATTTTTTGATTCTGTGAATAGATTATTCTCGATGGTTTTTGGCAGAAACGCTTAGGTTTCTTAGAACCGTTAGAGAATTCCTATACTTTTGTTTACTTTTCTCATACAGTTTTTAATCTCATCTCCTATAAGAATCCTGCTTGATCTGTGAAAGGGCTGCTATTAATGCTTTTAGCTTGTGTTTTAACAGAGGCTTGTGAAAGCGATCGCTCTCCCACAAAAGCTTTCACAACCTCTCAAGATTGCTACAGAAATGAGTGTTAATTCAGACAGGAGTTTGTAAAAAGGTTTGCAAACCAACGGTGTGTATGAATTTGAAGTAACAAAACTGGTGAACCGAGAGGAGCTTTAGCAACAATTTTCACAAACCTTTGGGTCTGCTCTAAACTAAATGAGAGCGATTCAGGCTGCCGCAGTTTAGTTGAGAATGCCTGGGTCCTATTTTTTCTTTCTCACTTGTGTTCATGCCTCAAAATTTGCTTGCGTCGGTGATGCCCGATAACGATGCGCCGTCCAACTTTGCCCGCAGCACCACCGCAGAAGCTAGAGGCACCTATGCAGATCCAGAGTGGGTTGAAGTTTTAGTTGATTGCCCCGGTGTACAGGGGCTATTTACCTATCGAACGGGCTCTGTGCAGGTGCAGCCGGGCGATATTTTGAGTGTGCCGTTTGGCGCACAGCAGGTGGGGGCGATCGCGATTCGTCTTATCCCCCAACCGCCCCCTGATTTAGACCTATCCAGCATTCGTCAGGTCGAAGAAGTTGTCAGCCCAGGCTTTTTTCCACCAACCTACTGGACCCTGCTGCATCAAGTTGCAGACTACTACTGTGCCACCCTGATGCAGGTGGTGCGGGTGGCGTTGCCGCCGGGGTTGCTGGGGCGATCGCAGCGACGCATTCGATTAACAGATTTAGCTAAATCTTTGTTTAGTTCAACTGCGGACCCTACTGCGGTACTTGATCCCGCAGCAATGCAAGTTTTGGGCAAGCTGCAGGCGCAAAAAGACGGAGACTATACCTGGCAATACCTGCAGCGACAAATCCGCGGGGCAAGTCGGGGACTACAACAACTGTTACAGCTAGGCTGGGTAGAAAGCTATTTAGAACCTCCGACTGGCGTGCGCCCAAAACGGCAGCAGGCAGTTGTGCTGACCGCTAACCCACCAGACGTCTCGCTCAGTCCCAGGCAACAGGAGATTGTAGACGTATTGAAGCGGCGCGGCGGCGACCTGTGGCTTCAGGAACTGTTGCAGCTTTGCCACACCAGCTCATCGGTGCTAAAAGCGCTGGCGCAAAAGGGGGTTGTAGTGATTCAACCCCGAGAAGTACTGCGTAGCGAAACGGGGCAGTCGCTACAGTCCGATTTACCCAAGCGATTAACAACCGCTCAGGCAGAGGCACTTGCGGCAATCGCTTCCCTCCAGGGCTATGTCCAGGTCTTACTGCATGGCGTTACCGGGTCGGGCAAAACTGAGGTGTATTTGCAGGCGATCGCCCCCATTTTGCAGCAAGGAAAGTCAGCCCTGGTGCTGGTTCCAGAAATTGGCTTAACGCCACAGCTCACCGATCGCTTTCGAGCCCGCTTTGGGGCAAAGGTAAGGGTCTACCACAGCGCTCTATCTGATGGCGAACGCTACGACACCTGGCGACAAATGCTCAGCGGCGCTCCCCAAGTCGTTATTGGTACGCGCTCTGCCGTTTTTGCACCGCTGCCCAATTTAGGTCTAATTCTGCTTGACGAAGAACACGACGGTAGCTTCAAGCAAGACCAGCCTGCCCCCTGCTACCACGCCCGCACCGTTGCCCAGTGGCGAGCCAAACTGGAAGATTGCCCGTTAATCTTAGGGTCAGCTACGCCCTCACTGGAAACCTGGGTATCTAGTCGAGTGAACCCTGAAAAGCCCATTTCCTCCTCCCTTGCCCCCCTTCCCCTCTACCTTTCCCTACCCAACCGCATCCAGGCACGACCTATGCCACCCATTGAAGTGGTGGATATGCGACGAGAGCTGAAACAGGGAAATCGCTCAATTTTTAGCCAGTCGCTCCAGGATGCGCTGAAACAGTTACAGGCTCAGGGGCGACAGGGTTTGCTGTTTATCCATCGACGTGGCCACAGCACTTTTGTCTCTTGCCGAAGCTGTGGTTATGTCTTGGAATGTCCGCATTGCGATGTTTCGCTGGCATATCACCAAACCCAGGCTGACGCTACGTCCTGGCTGCGCTGTCACTACTGTGGCTATGGGCGATCGCAACCTTCTCACTGCCCAGAATGTGACTCTCCTTACCTGAAGCATTTTGGCAGCGGCACCCAACGGGTGATGCAAGAACTGTCTCGGCAGTTTCCTCAACTCCGCTGTATTCGGTTTGATAGCGACACCACCCGCACCAAAGGCGCGCACCGAACCCTGCTGACCCAGTTTGCTCAGGGGGAAGCCGATCTGCTAGTGGGGACGCAGATGTTAACCAAGGGGATTGACTTACCCCAGGTAACGCTGGTGGGCGTAATCGCGGCGGATGGGCTGTTGCATTTAGCGGACTACCGGGCTGGTGAACGGGCTTTTCAAACGCTTATTCAGGTAGCAGGGCGGGCCGGACGGGGAAGCGAACCGGGAAAGGTCATTCTGCAAACCTATTCACCTCAGCACCCAGTAATCGAAGCGGTGCGGCGACACGACTATGAGCCGTTTGTTGCCACTGAGCTGCAACAGCGGCGATCGCTCAACTATCCGCCCTACGGACAACTGCTGCTGTTGAGGTTAAGCAGCCCCGATGCAACAGCGGTGCGTCAGACCGCAGAAAAACTGGCGAGTCAGCTTCGTCCCCTTTGCGATCGCACTCACTGCGAACTGCTAGGCCCTGCATCTGCCGCTATTCCTCGCATTGCCCGCCGCTATCGCTGGCAGATTCTGATAAAGTGTCCGCCTGGCTCTAGCCTGGATCGACCAGCGCTGCTCGAGTTGCGATCGCACTGCCCCGCCCAAGTCAGCCTTACGCTTGATGTAGATCCGCTAAGTCTGCTCTAGTGTCGAGGGTTAAATTTTTGTGCGTACCACACACAAAAACTTAACCCTTTCAATCAGCTTTGAAACATGCTCTATTCCTGCTGCCGCTTGGCTTGCTGCTTTTGGCGACGACGGTGAGAGGCGATGATCGCCTTGTCGACCGGAAAACCTGCGACTGGAATCACCTGAAATTTACGCTCTGCTTCAAGCTGCTTTAGCTCGGCATAATTGATCCAATGAATGCAATCAACCGGACAGGTATCGATCGCCTCTTGAATCAACTCTTCTGAGTCGCCATCTTGCCGAATGACGCGCGATCGCCCGTAGTCAGCTTCGATGTAAAACGTATTGCGAGCAACATGGGCACAGTGTTTGCAGCCAATACAGGTAATTTCATCTACATAGACACCCTTTTGGCGCACCGTACCGCCGAGTTCAGGCTCTAACCCAGTACGCTCAGCCTGGTTCCGCAATTGACCACCAAGTTCAGGCTCAAATCCCGTTTGGGCAGAATTGTCAGGCTGATCAGCTGAGGTAAAGGAAAAATCGCTCATGAGACTAGCATCCTTACAATTCAAACAATCTGCCGATATACGGCTGATACAAGACAAGGGGCTTAAGCCCCTTGTTCTACACAAAATTCAGTTTGGATTAGGGCAGTCATTAAGCGCTCCAGCGCTGAAGTACCAGGCGGATAGAGCCGTCCTTGTTTTGCTCTTGCTCGGCTACCTGAAATCCTTGACGTGAAGTTTCTTCGACTACGGTGTGGTAGGCATAACGCTGAGTCACACGGCTCAAAAAGCCTTCGACTGTAAGCGGCTGTTGCCAATACTGAAGGTCGGCAATCAGCTCATATTCCTGACCGTTCCAGGTAAAGCCGATATCGTAGCCGTTGTCCTGCTCAATGGCGATCGCCGCATTGCGAGTTTGTCCCCGATATCCTCTGACCTCTTTGGGTCCTGCCTGCCAGTCAACTCCAACATCAGTCAGCGCAGCTTGCAGAGAAGAAAGGTCACGAATTTGAGTCTTGATTTGGCTAAAGTGTGACATGGGAATTTTGAATAAATTTGAAATGGTGAAATGGACAACTTGAAAAAACAAAACTAGGGAGAAAACTTACCACTCGCTAAAGCTGGCTCTCGTTTCGACAGAGGCAGACTGTTGCACGGGTTGGGCAAAATATTCGGAAGTTTGCTCTTGAGTTAGCACAATACCTAGACGGGCCTCGATTGCAGCAGTAACTTCAGCGCAGGATGAACCTACAATCCCAGTCACCTTTTCCTGGACTCGACCGTCAGGATAAATTACAAACTCAAGTGTTTCCATTCGCCCGTACTACCCTTAACAATTTTTGAACTTTGACTAACAGCGTAGCCACTAAATATTGACTAACAATGTAGCTTCAGGTAGAAATCTGACTACTGCACTACGAGATAATTCTATTAAATTAGGCAGAAGAATTTGAATCAGTCTGAGTCAAAACGTAAGAAAGCTTAATGTAGCCAAGAGTCTGTGCTATCGCTAGTAGTCAGTTTCGCTTAACTTGCCAGTGCAGTCAAGAAACACGGGATAATGAGAGCTTGTTCAAGTTGAGTGAGACGCTATGAGTGGACAAGTCGCAAGGCAGGCACGTTCAGCAACGCAGCCACCGATGCAGGTAGGAGTACTGGGCTTTGGCGGGTTAGGGCAAGCCGCCGCCCGAATGCTTGTGCCAAAGCAAGAAATGATGTGGATTGCTGCTGCCGATCAAAAAGGCTATGCCTACACCGGGTCAGGGTTGAACTGGGATGAGTGCGTTGCTGCTTATCAAAAAGGGTCGCTGGGCTATCTAGAGCCCAGCGGAACGTTGAGCAATTCCAGCATTCAAGACCTGATCCAGCAGGCGGGTCAGGTGGAAGGCTATTTTCTGGCGCTGCCAAATTTACCGAATACCTTTATGGCAGAGGTGGCGCGTCAGTTCATTCAGTCAGGTTGGCGCGGCGTGCTGGTCGATGCGATTAAACGCACCAGTGCGGTTGAACAACTGCTGCACTTGAGTGACGACCTGCAAGCAGCCGGAATTACTTACCTGACCGGATGTGGTGCAACGCCAGGGCTGTTGACGGCAGCAGCAGCGATCGCCGCCCAAAGCTACGCCGAAATTCACCAGGTAAAAATCACTTTTGGGGTCGGTATTGCCAACTGGGAAGCTTATCGCGCCACCATTCGCGAAGATATTGCTCACCTGCCGGGTTATGACACCGAATCCGCCCACCAGATGACCGATGCCGAAGTTGAAGCGCTGCTCGACCAGACCCACGGGCTGCTCACCCTGGAAAATATGGAACACGCTGACGACATCATGCTAGAGCTAGCTGGCATTTGCAGTCGCGATCGCGTCACCGTCGGCGGAGTTGTCGATACGCGCAACCCCAAAAAGCCACTCAGCACCAACGTCAAAATTACCGGTCGCACCTTCGAAGGCAAAATCTCTACCCACACGTTCACGCTGGGTGACGAAACCAGTATGGCAGCGAACGTCTGCGGCCCTGCCTTTGGCTACCTCAAAGCCGGAATCAGCTTGCATCGGCGGGGCATCCACGGGCTATTTACTGCCGCTGAGGTCATGCCCCAGTTTGTCCGCTAAATAGCATGAATCCGATTGCGCCATTCTAAACGCACGTCGTGCGGCTAAATGGTGCAGAGCCGTATCACCTGCAATGTGGGTGATACGGTTCTGCGTATCTATAGAACTGCACTAAATCTAGTGCATTTGGCTGTTGACATCCTTTTGGTGTTGTGGGGTTTAACACCTTAAGGGTCGACCACCATTTGAACTTGGGCCAAGACGGGTAAGAATGATGAAGTTTACATTCCCTAACGTTCGGGTTGAGCTGCTGTAAGCGTACTTTCTTCTAAGCCAAAAATGTTCGATTTATCCAAAAGCAACCTCTCACCGCTGTTGATTGAAGACCAGAACACCCCTGAAACTCAGGACTCGTGGAAACATTCATTCCCTAGCAAAAATATTAGGAAGCTACCAGATCGGCTAGCCCGTCCCTGGGTCAAGGTTGGACTTGGCTGTGGGGCGATCGCCCTTCTAGGAGCAGCAGGACTATTCTGGCGCTTTGCCCAATCTCAAAAGCCTCCCAGCGTTTGGATTTCTGGCATAGAAGTGTCTCAGTCAGAGGCATCAAAAATCATTTCGTCGCCGCGCCCAATCCTCAACTCATTGTCCAGCCCGATTCCCCTCGCGGTTGATCAGACCAAATCCAAGCCAGACTCAGCCATCTCTAAGGTTTTTCCGCGAGAGATCGACTTGAAGATTGGGGAAACTGTCTCCATTCAAGGAGATCTAGAAGCCAGCACCCAGCCCTATATGCTGCAAGCCAAGCAGGGGCAAATTTTGACTGTGAGGCTACAAGGGGAAAATGTAGAAATGCAGGTACTGCAAGCCAACCAGCAACCCGTTGCTACTAACACTAGCCAAACTGCCACTTGGAGCGGTCAATTACCCACCGATGATCACTACTTCATCCAGGTTTCTGGTGCTGGCTCCTATGCTCTCAGCGTCACTTTGTTACCGTCGCCTTAATTCTTTGAGCGGCATTTGAGTGGCGTTTATTGCTTCAAAATCTATTGCTTGCCTCCGAGCATCATCCGGGTGACTAAAGAACGCCATAGCCAATCAGGCAGAATAGCGTGCATCAATAGGAAGGCTTCGCCATGTGGAGAATAGCGCAACCTTTGTGAGCGATCGCTTGCAGCCCGATAAATCGCTCTAGCAACCCCTTCCGGACCAGGCAACGAGTCATTTACCCCTTCGCTGAACTGCTTCATGCGCTCAACTAAATCAACATAGTCGGGATGTTTTACCCAAATTGAACCCTGATTGATGAAATTTGTTTTAATTCCGCCTGGTTCAATGATCTTGACCTGAATGTTGAAACGCCGCAGTTCATATCGTAAAGCTTCAGAAAGCCCTTCCACAGCCCATTTCGTCGCGTGGTAAGAGGAAGTCAGTGGAAAAGCAAGGCGACCTCCGATGGAAGCAACATTGACAATAGTGCCGCCTCCTTGCCGTTTCAGAATTGGCAGGACGATTTGCATCGTAGACACCAACCCAAACACGTTGGTTTGAAACTGTCGCTCTAATTGCTCAGGTGTAACCCCTTCGAGTGGACCCATGAGCGCATATCCAGCATTATTCACCAGTACATCAATTTGCCCAAAAGACTCTACTGTCTCACGCACTGCACTCTCAATCGTTTCAGGAGATGTGAGATCAAGACGGGGACAGATGATTTTTTCTGATTTTGTCCAGCTTTTTGGGGTGGGTGATCGCATTGTTGCTGCCACATTCCAGCCCTTTTGAAGAAAATACTTGGCAGTTGCGTCACCAATTCCACTCGAAGCACCTGTAATCAAAACTGTTTTACTCATGCTTGATATCGCTTCCAAAGTACTAGCTGATATCAGGCAGCGTAAACTATGGAGTATACTCCACAGTCAAGTCAATCTTGTAACGTTTAAGTTGCTGCAATGCTAATTGGTGAACTGTCTAAGAAAACAGGATTATCGAAAGATACAATTCGGTTTTACGAAAAGATAGGACTAATTGTGGCAAGCGATCGCTGTGCAGGAACAAGACTCTACAAGGAATACAGCTCAGAAACGATAGAGCGCCTGCTAATGATTAATCAAGGCAAAAGACTGGGATTTACGCTGAACGAAATGAAACAATTGCTCGATGAGTGGAGCGGCGGCACGATGCCCAAGCAAGAGCAAATCAAAATCATTGAACGCAAAATTGAAGAAATCACTGAAAAAACACAACAGCTAAACGCAATTAAAACTTATCTCGTCAACAAACTGAACAAGCTAAACGAAGAAGTAATACCGTAGGTTGGGTGATAGGTTTGACTTGGCGAGAACAGCGACGACCGCGCTAGCCACACTACCAAATCTTTGCCATCTGCAAAACGAATCCAGGTAGTTCTGAGTCAGCGCTAACCGATGCAGGGTCGTTTAAGATTTCGGGTCTTTGGTTGGGTCGATAGAGATGAACGGTGCGGTTCTTGCGGTCAATCAGGAAACCTAGCAACGTGCCATTGTCAATGTACTCCTGCATTTTGGCTTGGAGTCCGCTGAGCGTGTCACTAGAAGACCGTAGCTCTATGACAAAATCTGGACAGATGGGCGCAAATGAAGCTTTTTGTTCTTCCGTTAGTGCATTCCAGCGATCGCACTTAATCCATGAAGCATCGGGCGATCGCGTTGCTCCATTCGGGAGAGTAAAGCCAGTGCTGGAATCAAAGCCAACTCCTGTACCATCCTGCTCTGCCCAACTTCCAAGCTGAACAGCAAGGTTGAAATTGCGGTTGCCCGTGTCAGAAAAGGCAGGTGGCATGATAATCACTTCCCCGGTCGCAGTTCGCTCAATCCGAAGATCTTGATTAGCCTGACAAAATTCGTAGAACTGTTCATGGTTCATGGTGGCGATCGAGGGGAGATTCACCGTCAGGGGAATGCTTTCGGTTTGGATGAGTAATGTTGTCATAGCCGATCTTCCTGATTGACGGATGTCATAGATTTACCCCAGATCACGTTCGAGAGCTTCGCTGCTGATAGACACAGCAGCGAAACAAAATGACTGTAAACCACTGCCTCATTGTAGGTTGGGTGAAGCAGGGCGGAACCCAGCAACCGTAGAGTCTAAGTTCGTTGGGTTTCATGCTTCAACCCAACCTACGCTGTTAAACATACAAAATTTTTCTCACTACTGAGCTCCAGCTTCCTCCCAGTTAAAAAAGTTGAGGCTTGGAAACTAGACAAAAAAGAAGAGGGAACGCAACAGTGTTGCGTTCCCTCCTAAACTAACTTGATAGTTTTTCTAACCCTCGATCGCCTCCTTAGTCTCCGATTCCAAATCAGCATAACCGGGAGTTGCGGGATTGGGTGCTGGCTGAATCGTGGTGATGGTTGGCTGAAGCATGGGAGTCAACAACACCGCATTATTCGCTAGGGTAAACAGCGGATTCGAGAGAATGCCTGCGAGTGAAGTGGTCACCAAGGCAAATACCACGCCAACTTGAAGAGGACGCATCCCTGGCAAATTCCAATTTACAGCAGGGTAGTTCTTCACTGCTTCGGACATTTCTTCTGGCTCTTTCACCACCATCATCTTGACGACGCGGATGTAGTAGTAAATCGAGATCACGCTGGTGATTAGTCCTAGCAGCACTAGCCAGTAAGCTCCAGCTTGCCAACCTGCCCAGAACAGATAGAGCTTGCCAAAGAAGCCTGCCAGTGGCGGAATTCCCCCCAAGGAGAGCAAGCAAACGCTGAGGCAGAGAGTGAGCAGTGGGTCTTTTTGGTACAGTCCACTGTACTCGCTGATTTCGTCGGTGCCCGTTCGCAGGGTGAACAGGATGATGCAGGCAAAGCCGCCCAGGTTCATGAACAGGTAGATCAGCAGGTAAAAGATCATGCTGGCGTAACCTGCCTCGGTGCCCAGGACTAACCCGATCATGACGAAGCCTGCTTGACCAATGGAGGAATAAGCCAGCAGTCGCTTCATACTGGTTTGAGCCAGAGCAACCACATTTCCCAAGAGCATACTGAGAATTGCCAAAGCCGCCAGAACAAAGTGCCACTGCTCGGAGACGGCAGGGAAAGCGCTGACTAGCAGGCGAATTGCCAGGGCAAATCCGGCAGATTTGGAGCCAACGGAAAGGAATGCGACAACGGGAGTTGGGGAGCCTTCGTACACGTCGGGGGTCCACTGGTGGAAGGGGACGGCGGCGATTTTGAAGGCGATTCCAGCGATCACAAAGACCAGGGCAATCAGCAGTCCGATGGATTGGTCAACGTTGTTGGCAAGAATGTTAGCGGTGATGGCGGTGAGGCGAGTTTCACCACCAGACAGACCATAGAGTAAAGAAATTCCGTAAAGGAAAATTGCCGAACTGGAAGCGCCGATCAGCAGGTATTTCAATGCTGCTTCGTTGGAGCGGGGATCGCGCTTCATGTAGCCCGTTAGCAGGTAGGAGGAGATGCCCAGCGTTTCAAAGGACACGTAGGTCATGACTAGCTCGTCTGCCCCCGCCATGAACATGCCGCCCAAGGTCGCAGTCAGCAGAATCACGAGAAATTCTGCCAGGGAGGTGCCTGACTGCTCGACGTAGCGAACGGACATGAGAATGGTCAGCGCCGCCGAGAGGGCAATGATCACTCGGAAGATAACGCTAAGAGAATCGCTGTTAAACCCTCCTAAAAAGGAAATAGAGTTGGGGTTATTCCACTGGAAGTAGAGGGCGACGACTGCGGCTAGCAATCCGGCGATCGCCACATAGGGTGTCCAGCGTGAAGACGTTCGTCCCACAATCAGATCACCGACCAAAACCAGAAGCAGAGTGGCAATGATGATCCCCTCTGGCAAGATGGTTCCGGCGTTGAGTTGGGCTACGAGGTTGGCAAAATCCATAAATTTTGACTGGGTTAAACGAGATCGGCAGGTTAAAGGATGAACGAGATTAAATAATTTGGAACAGGGCAAAGCAGCAATTGGTCAAGATTTACCCGTGATTCCAACCGTTAGTGACCTTTGGCGCAGTCTGATCGTGGTCCTTCCATAGTGGATCATACCTTGCAAATCTGGTTAATCTGGGGCGATCGCCACAATCTCACCCTTGATTTCTACTGATATCCGCTATAAGTAGAGATCAGAGTATCGACTCACACTGTTGCATCAAACCCTTAACCCTGGTTAGGTTGAAAGTTAATCTTTTGCATTTGCATCTCGTTACGCCAGTACAGTGAAGGCTAGAGTGAAGTTCAGAATCTGAATAATCTCGTGACCATCACCTGCTGCTCGTCATCGTTGCAGTCTACAGGTCAACTCTTGGTTTCCTTTTGAAGCGCGATTGAGCCTTATGTCAACTCTCGTCATCGTCGAATCTCCCACCAAAGCTCGGACTATTCGCAACTACCTGCCTTCGGGCTATCAGGTAGAAGCGTCGATGGGGCATGTCCGCGACCTGCCGCAATCCGCCAGCGAAATCCCGCCCCAGGTGAAGGGAGAAGAGTGGGCAAAAATTGGAGTCAACGTTGACGCTAATTTTGAGCCGCTGTATGTCATTCCGAAAGACAAAAAGAAGGTTGTCAAAGCGCTCAAGGACGCACTCAAAAACGCTCAAGAGCTAGTGCTGGCAACCGACGAAGACCGTGAGGGCGAGAGCATTAGCTGGCACCTGCTGCAAGTGTTGAAGCCGAAAATTCCGGTCAAGCGGATGGTGTTTCACGAAATCACCGAAGACGCAATTCAAGAAGCTTTAACAAATTGCCGCGATGTCGATGAGCAGTTAGTTCATGCCCAGGAGACCCGACGAATTTTGGATCGACTGGTAGGCTACACGCTGTCGCCGCTGCTATGGAAGAAAATCGCCTTTGGATTGTCGGCCGGTCGGGTTCAGTCGGTATCCGTGAGACTGTTAGTCAGCCGTGAACGCCAGCGACGCGCCTTCCGCAAAGGTTCCTACTGGGATCTGAAGGCGATGCTGACGAAGGACGAAACGCCGTTTGAAGCTCGTCTGGTAACGCTGGGTGGCACTCGGTTGGCAACGGGCAGCGACTTTGACGAATCGACTGGACAAATCGTCTCGGGTCGAGAGGTACTGCTGCTGAATGAGGCAGAGGCAAGAGCACTTCAGGAACGGCTCCAGGAAAGCGAATGGACGGTTTCTAACCTGGAAGAGCGGTCTTCTACCCGCAAACCCTCTGCCCCCTTTACCACCTCGACACTTCAGCAGGAAGCAAACCGCAAACTGCGGCTGAGCGCACGGGAAACCATGCGAACGGCACAAAACCTGTATGAGCAGGGCTACATCACCTACATGCGGACGGACTCCGTGAATCTGTCACAGCAGGCGATCGCCGCTGCCCGCAGTTGCGTCGAGCAGATGTACGGCACCAACTATCTCAGCCCCGAACCTCGCCGCTATTCCACCAAAAGCAAAGGCGCACAGGAAGCCCACGAAGCCATTCGTCCGGCAGGTAGCACCTTTCGCACGCCTCAAGAAACGGGGTTAGATGGTCGGGAACTGCGGCTCTATGACCTGATCTGGAAGCGCACTGTCGCAACTCAAATGGCAGAGGTGCGTCAGACCCACATCACTGCTCAAATTCAAGTCGCAGATGCTAGCTTCCGCGCCACGGGCAAGCGAATTGATTTTCCGGGCTTCTTTCGGGCATATGTGGAAGGTTCCGACGATCCCAATGCGGCGATCGAAGACCAGGAAGTAATTTTGCCGACGCTGCAAGTTGGGGATCATCCGGGTTGCACGGAATTAGAGGCGATCAGTCACGAAACCCAACCGCCTGCCCGTTACACGGAAGCTTCTCTAGTGAAAATGCTGGAAAGTGAAGGCATCGGTCGCCCCAGCACCTATGCCAGCATTATTGGCACGATTATTGATCGGGGCTATGCCCAAATGGTCAATAACAGCCTGGTTCCTACCTTTACAGCCTTTGCAGTCACAGCGCTCTTAGAAAAACACTTCCCTGACCTGGTCGATACCAGCTTCACGGCTCGCATGGAGCAAACTCTGGACGAAATTTCTACAGGCGAGGCGGACTGGTTGCCCTACCTGAAAGAGTTTTACCTGGGCGAGGCTGGGCTTGAAACGCAGGTCAAAGAGAGAGAAAGCCAGATTGACCCGAATGAAGCACGGGCAGTCGAGCTAGAAGGGCTAGCGGCAAAAGTGCGAATTGGGCGCTATGGTCCATACATCGAGGTCGAAAACGGCGGTGGACCCGTTAAAGCCTCAATTCCACAAGACCTGACCCCAGCTGACCTTGACCCAGATCAGGTAGAAGTACTGCTGCGCCAAAAAACTGAAGGGCCAGACAAGGTCGGATTCCACCCTGAAATAGGCGAACCGATTTACATGCTGATTGGTGCCTATGGTCCTTACGTGCAGTTAGGCGATGTCACGGAGGAGAGCCCCAAACCCAAACGTGCCTCTTTGCCCAAAGGCGTGAAGATGGAAGATGTCACGCTGGAAATGGCGATAGGGCTGCTGGCTTTGCCTCGTCTACTAGGCGCTCACCCCGAAACGGGCGCTAAAGTTCAGGCAAACCTGGGACGGTTTGGCCCGTATGTGGTTCACGATCAGGGTAAGGAAGGCAAAGACTATCGATCTTTAAAGAAAGACGATGATGTGCTGACGGTCACGCTAGAGCGGGCATTAGCGCTACTTGCAGAACCAAAGAGCGGACGCGGTAAGCGCAAAGCAGCAGCTAAGCCGCTGCGTGAACTGGGTGCCCATCCCGCCGATAATGAGCCAG
Source organism: Leptolyngbya sp. FACHB-541 (assembly GCF_014695875.1). Lineage (NCBI taxonomy): Bacteria > Bacillati > Cyanobacteriota > Cyanophyceae > Leptolyngbyales > Leptolyngbyaceae > Leptolyngbya > Leptolyngbya sp. FACHB-541. The sequence goes on from NZ_JACJPC010000110.1 coordinate 317,895, forward strand.
TCAACATTTACGACGGGCCTTATGGTCCTTACATTAAGCATGGCAAGGTGAATGCTTCACTGCCAGAAGGCGCAACTGTTGAGTCTGTAACGCTAGAAGTAGCAGTAAAGCTCTTGGCTGAAAAGGCTGGCACCAAGACCAAGGCGAAGTCTACTCGCGGACGTAAGGCAGCTAAAGCGGCTGAGGTTGAGGTAGACGATATCGACACAGATGATGAGACAGACGAGGTCAATGAGGTAGAAGAGTCAGCCAACGGTAAAAGCAAAACGACTAAGTCTGCTGCTAGCCGCAAAACGACAAAAACCAGTTCAACCTCATCGAAGTCAACGCGATCGCGCACAACCAAAACGGGTTCTACCCGCAAGACCAGCAAATCGAGTAAATCTAGCTAGTCCTTGCTAGGACAGCGTTGAGGTAACGTCGCACGAGGTACTGCTGTTGCTCAGCGGTAAATTTTTCAGGGTTAATTACTAACTCTGTTCCGATACCGTCAACAAGCGCAATCAGGGCATTTGCTTCTTGAAGATTCTGTTGGGTATTTGAATGCAGCGTCTAGATCTTCGACTTCTTTAAAGAGGTCGAAGATCTCAATCCCTGGGGGTGCTGTTTTTACAGATCGGGAAAAACTTCCTTCACCGCCGGATGCACCAGTTGATGATTGTGGACGTTTAGCCCTTTGCCCAGTGCCGGATCGACATCCAATGCTTTGATGCCATAGTTAGCTAGCTTCAGCACGTAGGGGAAAGTGCTGTTGTTAAGTGCCTGAGTTGCAGTCCAGGGAACGGCTCCTGGCATATTAGGCACACCATAATGCACGACTCCTGACTCAACATAGGTAGGATGGCTATGAGAAGTGGGGTGCAGCGTTTCAATGCAGCCACCCTGGTCAACCGCAACGTCTACAATGACTGAACCGGGACGCATCTTTTCAACGATGGCGCGAGTTACTAACACAGGTGCTTTGCGACCTGGCACCAACACCGCCCCCACCAACAGATCGGCATCAGGAACGACGGCTTCAACTTGAGGAGCAGTGCTGTAAAGTAGCTCAACCCTGGAGCCAAAGAGCGTTTCTAGATAAGCCAGGCGTTCTACGCTGATGTCGAGAATCTGCACCTGAGCGCCTAGTCCGATCGCCATCTTGGCGGCTTCAGTTCCAACGACGCCACCGCCCAATATCACAACTTTTCCAGGACGCACACCCGGTACGCCACCTAAAAGGACGCCTCGTCCGCCCTGCTGCTTTTCGAGAAAGCGTGCCCCAAACTGGACTGAGAGTCGTCCGGCAATAATGCTCATTGGGGTTAGCAGAGGCAGCGTCCGATTAACCTCGACCGTTTCATAGGCGATCGCCGTCACCCCCGACTCAATCAGTCGCTCGGTCAAAGATCGACCTGCTGCCAAATGCAGATAGGTAAACAAAAGTTGCCCCTGCTGAATCAGCGGATACTCAGGAGCCAGCGGTTCTTTCACCTTAACTACCAGCTCATGGTTCCAGACATCTTCAGGCTGCAACACAATCTTTGCCCCTGCCTGAACATAATCCTCATCGGTAAAGCCTGCCCCAATTCCTGCCTCGGTTTCGACAAAAACCGTATGACCGCTATCACACAAAACTCTCACACTGTTTGGACTCAACCCCACCCGAAACTCTAGATCCTTCGTTTCCTTGGGCACACCAATTTCCATTGCTACCTCGTTGATAACCCATCTTTCTAGCTTAGGTGGGATTTGAGGGGGTTGGGGTTTATTAGATCTTCTGCGTGAATGGTAGCGGGACTGAGCAGCACTACCATTCACGCTTCAAGTGATTTATGCAGGAGGTTTTTGATCGGGACAGTCTCGATTTTCTAAAGAACCATCGGGGAAGGTGGTGCCGCACAGAAAAGCAGCTTTGAGGTTGTTGGGGTCAACGACAGTTTTCCAGAGGTTTGCCTGACTTAGATTAGTTCGGCTAAAGTTGGCATCAATTAGGACGGCACCAATCAGATTTACCTCATTTAGATCTGCACCATTTAGCTCCACCCCATACAAATCAGCTCCATCCAACGTTGCGCCGTCCAAGATTGCCCCTGTTAGAACAGCTTGGTTAAGCTTGGCGCGGTGTAGCCTGGTTCGACGGAGATTTGCCCCGATCAAGCGTGTGGCTCTCAGGCTTGTTTCAGAAAGATTGCCCTGACTAAAATCAACGCGATTGAGAATTGCACCATCTAGAGTTGAGCCACTTAAGTTAACTTGATTGAGGTTTGCCCCCTCAAACACCGCATTAATTAACAGGCTATTTGTTAGGATTGCTTGACTCAAATCAACTCGGCTAAGATTGGCTTGGCTCAAATTGGTTCGGTTTAAGTTTGCCTGATTCAAGTTCGCGGCGCTGAGATTGGCATAGCTGAGATTGGCAGTGTCCAGGTTGGCATTGCTCAAGTTTGTGCAATTCAAGTTTGCTTGGCTGAGGTTCGCATGGTTGAGGTTTGCACCACTCAAGTTTGCGCCGCTCAAGTCTGCACTATTCAAATCACAATGACTCAGGTTTGCTTGGGTTAGGTTAGCGCCTCTCAGACATAGCCCACTTAAAGTCAGTCCATTCAGATCTTTGGTACGACTCAACTGCCGTAAGGCGATCGCTGCCTCTAATCGCGTCAATTCGTCCTGGCTTACCAGTCGCAGCAAAATAGACTGCACATCAGGATCTTGAGAAATATCTACATCTTCAGAAACCTCTACATCTGCATCTATCTCTGCATCTGTAGCAACATCATCTATGGTAACGCCACTTGTGGTGACGCTGTCCCTAGTGACATCATCTGCGGCGATACTGCTAACCACCTGTTCTACTCCAGTCCCATCAGGTATTGACTCAGGGGTACTGAATTCGGCGGGGGTGGTTTCTATAGCATCCGTTTCTCCGGTATCAGCAAAATCTACCCGATGACCCGACTCTACGGATGGTTCGTGGCGAATCAGCTTGTAACCCATCGAGATTGCCGCAAAGGTACCGACCCCGGCGCAGAAGAGTGAAATTTGTCTAACCGTTTTTGCTTCTCGCAGTTTTTCTTCTAGTAGCTGCTCAGGCAAAAACGCCATGCCTAAGGAAAGGACTGTTAATCCAACAGGCAAACCTAACCAAAACAAGTTTGCAGGCGATCGCTCAAGATTACTCAATTCACTCATACCGTCCCATCTTGCTTGACCAAGCTCTGTTTCCTCAGAAGAAGTTTGAGAAGTCTAATTTGTTGCGTTTGTTGCGTCATTCAGTGTAGACGTTTAAGCAAAAGTTCACGGTTTATTTTGAAATCTGTGTGCCAAATGCTACGTCCTTACAAGAGACATTTGCTACTTCTTAAACATTCTCTTAGGCTTTCCTATTTTTCTTTAGAAAAAGATTGATTTTGCTAGTTTACACAAGCTATTTTCTAGGAATTTTTGCTAATTCAGGGTGAATAAAAATATCTTTTGCGAGAAATTATTTTTATTTGGCGATTATTCCTGATTCGCCAGGAAAAGCCTGAAAGTCCTATACAGATAGACTACCTATTTCTATCTCTTCAAGCATTTAGCGCATTGAGGAGATAGCAAAAGCCCTTTTTAAAAGAGTTAGTTTTCGGGAAAAAGTAAAGAAATAAACTTTCAAAAAAGCGAGATATGAAGGGCGATTGCCCTTCATATTTTTGCCGCAGAAATAAAACCTAATTACATCAAAAATCCTCTTAAGATCTAACCATTTTCAACCGAAGAAACAACGTATTTAAAGATTTCAAAAAGTTAGAAGAAAATACTAACCATTTCTAACCAAACTGCATAAGATGTGGCTGTAGCGTTTTCTTCAGTACCCATGACTCAGGCAAGCTCAAGCAGTTCCACCATTTACTTAGCAGGTGACATTGGCACGTCTGGTTCCAAGTTTTTTTACCGGGTTCGCGATGATCAAAAAGAAGCCCTCTGGATGGGGGCAGGCGTAGCTGATGGCTTGACCACTCTGGCGCTCTCAATTTTGAATGCGGGCGGACGTCCTCAAGACCATGCGTGGTTACAAGTCGGCAATGAGGTCATCCTGGTTGGCGATGCCGCAAAAACCTTCGTTGAAGGCAACAGCTTGGTTGAAAATAAGGCAAACCAGGCCGTTTACAAAATTATTGCGGCGCTCGGCGTAATTGCTGAAAAGGAGCGGATGCCCAGCCAATACGAAGCCATCATCTGGCTGCCGCTGCCCCTAACCGAGATGAATACCAAAGACGAAATTGCTGCCAAGCTCACCCAGACCGCCCAAAACTTCCGCTTCCGGGGTATGGCTCAGCAGGTTCGCGTTAGCCTAAAGTTCTGCCCAGAAGGGTTTGGGCTTTACCTCAACCGCAAAGCACAACTTGACGCGACAGGCATTCCAATTGATCAGCGACGCACCTTCATCTTGATGATGGGCCACAGAAATCTGTCGGTTCTCTGCTTTGAGCAAGGCAGTCTCAAGAGCGCCAAATCTAATTCTGATGGTCCTGGATTCTGGCCTGTGTTTGAGCGGGTTGCCCGTAGCTGTGGTGTGACTCCCGCTGACTATCCCGCCCTGATGGCTGCCCTCTCAACCGGAAAAACCACCCAGGTTTCTCAGGCAAAAGGTGAACTCTATGATTTCGCTGCTGCTGTTGAGGCCGTCAGACAAGCCTACTGGAAGGCTGCTCGGATTTATTTGCAAGACAACCTATTAGGACAGCTTTCTGATGGCACGGCCGACATCATCATCAGTGGTGGTGCCGCCTTCGTCATGCGTCAAACCATTAAAACCTACTTTGATGGGCTACGGATGGCAGACCAGGTGATCTTTGCAGACGGCAAACAAGAAAAGCTAGACGAACTGGTGAATGAACTGCCCGAAGCAACTGATATGCCCTCAATGGTGACGCGGATGTCTGATTGCTATGGCTTGTTCCAGGGGTTGGTGAGCAAGTATAGTGAGGTTCTAGCTTAGCTTGGGCGGGTGCAATGGCTACCAAAACAAAGACCGTTCGCCAGCGAGTTCAGTTTGCCTTCAATGCTGATACAGACTCGGTGGTGGGAGCCGTCTTCCAATATCTGATCAAAAACCATCGCTTCAGCAGTCGGGAGGGGAAACGCAAAGGAGTAGACGCAATCGTCGCCTTTTACAAACCCTTTGCCTACCAGGGCACCGCAATGAGTGAAGGGGAACTTCAGGCGATTGCCCGAGATGCAGTAGAACTCCTCTCCCGACAGATTGAGCTACTTTGCAGCAGCTTTAACATCGAACGTCCCGGCACATTGACCCAACCTTTTTCCTGGAACGACCTCAAAGTTGAGCTAAGGCAAATGCTGAGCGAATCACTCACAGCCGAATTGCTCAGAGTGCATCCAGAACTAGAATCAGCGATCGCCATTCCTGACTCTCTGTTTGCAAACCCGATCACAGATGAAGGGTTTGACTTTGACGAAGAAAACCTGCTGGGCGATTTATGTAGCAACGCTGAAGCAGCAGCCTAGCCGTGTGCCACGATCATGCTTCAACCCAAGGAGCCAGCTAAAGAGTTGGGACAACAGGCACGACAACAGTACCTATTGCAATCCAGACAAATCATCGGACAACCCGACTTAAACTATTCCACGCTTTATCAGCGCTTTGCTGAGAACGACTGGGCAGCCATCAAGCTCGATGAAGCAGTTGTAATGGCTGCTCTCAAAGCTGGCATCACTCCCAAAACAACAGTCAACATGCTGCACCAAGGTCCTTATGTGCAGTATCAAGTCCACGTTAGACAAGTACCCGTTCTGGCCATGAGCCAGTATGCCAGAGGTACGGTGATTCAGGTGATGCATCAACTGCTGAAAGACCGACGGCGCGGCTCAGGGTGCAACTCCTCCGTAGATCAGTATGACCACCAGTCCAGCATGAAACTTTCGTAAACCTTTCACAATCAAGCCAAGGTTAGCGCGAGTTAATGCCTGAATGGAGAAGTGCATCCTCAGCAAGACCAAAAGTAAATCTCTTGCATTAGACTCCTATACGGTTTAAGTCACGCTTCGCTGTCATCCCTCCAATCCGACACAGCAGTTTGCAAGAAGTTCAGTTTCTATGAAAAAGAATAACGCTGACAGGCTAAAGCAATGATCAACGAGGAATATCTAGCGCTGCTCAAAGAAGGCGTAGAAGCTTGGAATGAGTGGAGGCGAAAGAATCCGATAATTCCTGACCTAACGCGGGCCGGACTGCATCAGGCAACTCTTAGTGAGGCAAACTTTCGTTGGGCAGACTTAACTCAGGCCAATCTCAACCAGGCTGACCTAACTCAAGCCACTTTTCGCTGGGCAGACCTAACCCAAGCCAATCTGAGCGAAGCTAATCTCACCGAAGCAAATCTTAGTGCAGCAAACCTCAGCCAAACTAATCTCAGTGCAGCGAACCTGGCAGGTGCCAATCTGCGAGATGCAAACCTAACCTCGGCAAATCTAAGTCGGGCAGATTTAAGCAAAGCAGATCTGAGCGGACAGGATCGCAGCGGCGTAATTTTGGTAGGGGCAGACTTAAAGGATGCCAACCTAAGTGGAGCCAATCTGAGCGGTGCCGATTTGACCAGAGCCGACTTGAGTCGGGTAAATTTGAGCGAGGCAGACCTGAGTAATACTGACCTCAGCCGAGCCAATTTAAGTCGCGTAGACTTGAGCAAAACTGACCTGCGTGGAACAAATCTCAGCGGTACAGATTTGAGACGCGCTAATTTAACCGGAGCAGACCTGAGCGGCACAGACCTGCATGGGACTGATCTACGTGAGGCAACCCTGATTAGAGCTAACTTGAATGGGGCAAACCTAACGGGTGCAAACCTGACTGGCGCAAATCTATTTAAGGCTCAGGCTTTGGGAACCAATTTTACACAAGCGATTCTTGAAGAAACTTGTGTAGAGGATTGGAGTATTGATCGCGAAACGAATTTTAGTGGCGCAATTTTTGCTGCAGTGGGGTTGGATAGCAGTCAATCGATATCCCTGCCTCCCCAATCTTCACGGGCAGTTAGTTTGCAGTCTACCCCTCAGTCAAACCAGGACATTGACTCTGCCTCAGTAGACACAACTCACTCAGCTGATATCGCACCAGAGACGGTTGAGTTGGTGTTTGATGACGGGATTGACTGGCAGGCTTTTCTCCTGGCATTTCAAGATCTGCAGGTGAAGTATGGTGAGCAAAACTTGACGATTCAGGCGATCGCTAATCCTAACGAACTCACCTGCACCATTCAACTCAGCCTCCCTCTAGGAGCAAGCAAAGCAGAACTTGAGAGCCAAGCTAGAAACCTATACAAAGTGCAGTTAAAGGCGCTAGAACTAAGCTATCAGACTGAGTTGCAGGCAACAGATGAGCAAATTGCGACCTATCGACGACAGAGTGCCGATTTGCTAGAAGTAGTGAAATTACAAGCCATCAGAGTCACTCAAACGGAAACACAATTTGAGGAAGAACACAGTTCATCGGATGGAACTCATCAAGGTCTGTCTAGACGTATCAAAATCACACCTGAAGTTAAAAAGGCGATCGTTAAAGGGCTAGACGCTTATGCCCCTCCAGCGCTTAAGCAACCTGTGTTTGAACTAGATGCCTTTGAATCTCCTCGGTTTGACAACAACTCGGAACCTTGAGGTATGTGCCTGGTTGTATGTACCTGGTTGTGATGGTGATTATGGCAACGGGTAAGACAAACTGACCGTTGCCTACATCAACAACAGTTAGACTCAACAGTTAACCTCAAACAAGTTTGAGAGATTTAGTAGCTAAAACTGCAACTACAAGTAAAACCGCGACTACAAGAACAGAGCCCGTGCGAACGGACTTCAGCTCATTTAGACTTTGTCACCTGCGTAGGCAGGTTTTGTTCATATAGTCGCGACTTCTTATCAAAGCGACCTTGAGATCTGCCTCTAAGAGGAAATGCTAGCTGCCGCTGCTGCTTTAGAAGCACTGTAACAACCCTTCTTGCCGCGATACCACTTATTATCTTTCAAGCCAACCGAGAGTACGTTAGAAACGCGATCGCGAGCCTGATTGCGAAGTTCTGCAGGCATTTTATCTGTAAAGATGGCACTCACAATGGCCGGAGTTTCCAGCGCTTCATTCGAGTAGGTTTGTAAGACCGTAGAGACCGCATCGGGTAAAGACGCTTGCCCAAACTCTTTCTTCATGTATTGCTGCCAGTTCTCCGTTTTTCGAGAACCTTTAGTGCGAGTTGGGGTTGTTTTCTTTTGGGTGTTATTAGAAGGAGAGGCTTTCCTACCTCTTTTAGGCTTTGTCTCTGGCGCTTTGGTTGCTTCAGCAGGCTTAGCTGCTGCAGAACCATTCAGACTATTAATTCTAGGAAGAGCTTCATTGGAACCTCCTTCACGGACTGGAGCAAAGATTCCAATCACGGTCTGAAGACCTTTACGCTTTTGTTGAAGTGCTTCCAGTTGAGCAGCTAATTCTGTTTCTTGAGTTGCCAGATCAGAGTCAACTTCTAGCAACTTAGTTAAGGTGGGGTCGGAAGCTGGAGCAATTTGAGTACTTGGCACAGTTAGGAGTTCCTCTCTTTTTTAGAAAACTTTGGAGCTTTTGCAAAAAATAGCAATACTCCGGTGTAAGTGAATGTATTTTGAATAATAATTCACAATCTGCTGATTAGAAACAGTTTTTCTACAAGACCCAGCGCAGTTTTAGACAGGGTTGGGGTAGCCCCAAATGAGAGATGTTTTGGGATAAAGACGACACTGCTCAAAATTACTGCCTCAACACAGCTAACCTGGCTCGCAGGAGAACAGTTGTGAGAAACGCATTCCTAGGAGAACTGCCTTTTATAATTTATTTGGGATCGCTACAAGGCTATTACAAGGGATTAGGAAGAATAGCTGTTTTGTTGACTGATGTAGCCAAAAGAGATTTAGAAATCGACTTGAAGCATGTTACGAACTGCGAAGGTGCTCCAAATTAGCCACGTTTGGCAAATTGATTTTGCGAATGAACTGTAAGATTATTTTCATTGCATCCCGTTCAATTTCCAGCCTTGAAGTAAATTTCAGGTTCAAGGCTGAAAACTTGGAGACAGAATGGTCTTTCCGTTAACCCTTTTGGTGAACTGGAACGGGCTTTAGTGGGCAATTTGAATTCGCTTTAATGGGGTGTTTGAAACAGAGTGACTCATCTTAACAACTGATTTAGGACTGCTATGTAAAGGAATGTAATTGATTGGTGCACTGGAGATAAACCTAGACTTTTTGCTTGAATGAGACATTTCTACAAGTCTGCTATAGGAATGACTCATTGCTGGGGATATTGTCTTAATCTGTAAGGCAGGAGTGAGCGATCGCCCTCCTGGTTTTTGCAGGTAATACAGCATGTAAAGTCATGACTGAACTCAATCACACTGACCCATCTTCCGTTCAACCCCAACAAGGGATTGAACCCACTGGTAAGGTGAAGGTTACAGACAAGCTAGTAGAAGATTTGAAGGTGGCACTCAGCAGTCAACCTTTATCTCGTACTTTGACTACGTGGAATAGTGCTACTGCAAACCTCGTGAAACTGTTGCCTGTAGACCAGATTGCTCAAACTGTGGTGAAGTGGTTTAGCGTCAGCGAAGACCAGGTTGCAGAAATTTTAGAAACTGTCCGGGCAGAACTCCCCACCACTGAAGCACTGTTGATTGGTAAACCCCAGGCTGGCAAAAGCTCTATTGTGCGTGGTCTAACGGGCGTTTCGGCAGAAATCGTCGGGCAAGGTTTTCGTCCCCACACTCAACACACAGAACGCTACGCTTATCCTTCTAATGACCTGCCGTTATTGATTTTTACAGACACCGTAGGGCTGGGTGATGTCAATCAAAGTACTGACGCAATTATTCAAGAACTGGTAGGCGACTTACAAGAGAGCGATCGCCGTGCCAGGGTTCTGATCCTTACCATCAAAATTAATGACTTTGCCACTGACACTTTGCGACAGATCGCTCAACAGTTGCGCCAAAAGTATCCAGAGATTCCCTGTTTGCTAGCTGTGACCTGTCTGCATGAGGTGTATCCTCCTAACACCGCTGACCATCCCCCTTATCCACCCGATTTTGCGGAAGTCAATCGTGCCTTCACGACTATTCAACAAATCTTTGAGGATGTGTGCGATCGCTCTGTCGTGATCGACTTCACTTTAGAAGAAGATGGCTATACTCCAGTTTTCTATGGTTTGGAATCATTTCGTGACACGCTAGCCGACCTGTTACCTGAAGCCGAAGCGCGGGCGATTTATCAACTGCTCGACAAAGGCGCGGGTGACCAAATTGGCAACCTTTATCGAGATACGGCCCGTCGCTATATGCTGGCGTTTGCAACCATGGCAGCGGCGATCGCCGCGATTCCGCTTCCCTTTGCCACTATGCCGGTGCTGACTGCGCTCCAGGTGTCTATGGTGGGCTTGTTAGGGAAACACTATGGACAGACGCTTACGCCCTCGCAAGCGGGCGGCGTGGTGAGTGCGATCGCGGGTGGATTTTTGGCGCAGGCGATCGGACGAGAATTGATCAAATTCATCCCCGGCTTTGGCAGCGTCATCGCCGCATCCTGGGCAGCTGCCTACACCTGGTCGTTGGGCGAAGGAGCCTGCGTTTACTTTGGAGACCTGATGGGCGGCAAGAAACCCGACCCACAAAAAATTCAGGCAGTGATGCAAGAGGCTTTCCAAGTCGCAAAGGAACGCTTTAAGGGCATCAAAACCTGATGGAACTCAGGTACTTGAAGGAGCGTCTTACATTGTTTTAGCCCGATCGCAGGAGTTGTCATTTAAGGGCTATCACGGTAAATGTAAGAAAACTTCAAGAAAGCAGACATTTAAGGCATGGAAGCACGGTTCGTTAGAACGCTGGTTTTGTTTTTGGTTCTTACCCTGGTCTTTGGGGTTCTGGAGCGCCTTTTCCCAAGCATTCCTGACCAGCCCAAGTGGCGGAGAGGAGTTTGGCTAGATACTTTCTACTGGTTTTTCACCCCGATGGTGATCCAGATCATCAGCATGGCGACAATCGCCCTTGTCCTGATTCCGCTCTACCTGCTGCTGGGGCGCATTACGATTCAGAATGGGGGATTGTCGTTTGATATCAATCAGGTTTTAGCGGGCTACGGGCCGATTTCTCACCTGCCGCTATGGGTGCAAGGGCTAATTGCAATCTTCATTGGTGACTTTGTCGGCTACTGGACGCATCGTTGGCACCATACCCGCCAGCTTTGGGATTTTCATGCCGTCCACCACAGCGCTGAGGTAATGGACTGGCTTACGGCAGTGCGACTGCATCCGGTGAATGATATTATCTCGCGGGTGTGTCAGGCGACTCCGGTGCTGCTGTTGGGCTTTTCCCCGATCGCTGTTGAAGCTTATGTGCCGCTGCTGTCGAGCTATGTTGCTTTCATTCATGCGAATGTGTCTTGGACCTATGGACCGTTTCGCTACGTGATTTCTAGCCCTGCTTTCCACCGTTGGCACCACACGACAGAAGAAGAGGGAGCAGGCAAGAATTTTGCTGGACTTTTCCCAATTTTCGATCTGATTTTCGGTACGTTTTATATGCCTCAGGGCGAACAGCCAAGGAACTTTGGGCTGATTGGTGAAACAATCAAGGAAACATTTTTTGACCAGTTACTTTTCCCTTATCGAAACTGGAAGATTGTCAAAGCCTGGTTTAATTCAAATCAACCTGTAGTTGAGTTTGCAGAAAAGGAACCTGTCAAAGTTTCGAGTAGCTGACACCACAAATCCTTGTATAGGGGCAAGGCATTCGGTCGCAAACCTTCTGATGTAAGTTGGGTGAAACAACGTAAAACCCAACATCCACCTAAATTCTGTTGGGTTACGCATTCGCTTCACCCAACCTACGATACACCCGTAGTTTTGGGAGTTTTGTCAGTCAACCAGCACAATTCCTCTAGCGAATGCTTCGCCCTTACACAAAAATAGTGTTTCGTTACGAAAAAGGTAGGAGAAAGGTAAAGCTTTTCTCCTACCTTTTTTTAATGGCTCATCATCACTTTTGACTGGGGTTTTGCAGGTTGTAGAGTAGCCTCAGTGTGGGGTGATAGTTGCTGCAAGATTGGAGCGATCGCTGCCAACATTGCACCGCTCCTACTGGATCTTTGGCGACCAAATGACCAATTCCTTCGTTCATCAACAAGCCTGGATGTTCTAAATAGTTCTGGGAAAGCTGGCTGTAGATAGGTGCAGCTTTGTCGTATTGCCCTTTCTTAGCCAATGCATTAGCCCGTGCCAATTCTTTTAGAGCAGGATCGCGACCCGACATCGACTTGATTTTGATGTAAATCGAGGTGGGTATTCCCAGGATAAAGATTAGGTTTGTTAGAAACGTTTTCCAGAACAAACCGTTTGCACAGTGGTCACACACATAGCGGCGTTTGTAGGAGAAAGCGTAAGCGATGACGAAAAAGAAAAAGTAGAATTCTGTATAGCTCCTGATCCGATCGAATAAACCACATTCATCACACACTCGGTAGGTTGAACCTTGGGCGAGCGGCGGCTGGTTCTCCTTAAAGATACTTTCGCAAAAACGGCAGTAGATATGAGAACTTCGCTCATAGTCAGTTAGATCAAGGGTCGCTTCACAATCCGAGCAGGAAACGACTCGCAGCAAATGTCCTTGACCAATTTCTAATAGGTGCTGTTTGCGTTTATCAATTGCTTTTTGGGAAGCAATTCGGTCAACTTGTTTTTCTAAATCTTGGGCTTTGACTCCACTCACCTCAAGTACGATTGCGGAGCCTCCAGCTAAGGACTTTTGTAGGCTTGAACTCAAGTTGTTAGTTGAGGATAGGGCAAGGACGATGCGTTGATCGCGAGTGATTGTATCCACGATGTCGTCATAGCTCAAAACATCTTTTCCTAAAACAATGCTGTCTTGAGTTGCAGTTCCTTTTTTGGGGAATAAGCTCTGAGTCCGTCCGTTTTTAACAAACTTAAACTTGAAAGGAAGATCAGCGGTTGCTGTCATGAAGAACTCCTAAAACGGTGTAACGTGATGATCTGAAAAGCGATCGCCATCCTGCATAGTTCCCATCACTAATGGCAGGATGTGTATGGCTGCACCCGTCACGCTCCGTTACTACAGTTTCTGAGTTTTCTTTACCGGACGGAACTGAATTGAAAAAGTTAAGGGAGTGCCCCGTCGGGGTACTCCTTTAACTTTAATTACTGGTTTAATTACTGACCCAGGTAGTGTTCAAACCGCTGTTGGGCTTGTTCAATCGATAGGCTTTGTGTCCAGTATTCGATCAATGTATGACCAAATGCCCATGCGTTGCGGTCGGGGGAAGGCGGATTTTCTAGCAGCAGTGGCCAGAGCGATCGCAAGTCAAACTCTAACGCCTTTGCGCCACCCGGATTTAACAGAGAGAACAGATCATACGCCATCTGAAGTTTGCCAATGACAATAGGCAGTTGCTCAACCGGAATTTGTTCTGCCAGGGCAAAAGCCAGGGCGGGCGACCCAGTCGATAGGGTAGAGAGGAATTGCAGAATTGGACTTTTGAGGAATGCGGCTAGCCCTTGCGTGGTCGTCATTTGAAAGGTGTAGCGATCGATGATTTTGGCAGCGGCAATGGTGCGAGCATCCAGGTTTTGCAGAAAGCGGGCTAGCCGAAGCTGTTTGGCAGGGGCGATCGCTTCCACCAGTGAAACGGATAGCGCATCAGCATTCCAGGCGGCTCGACCCGTTTTAGAATCTGCGGTGACGATGGGCAATACCTGATTGCAAAACTCACCTAAAAGCTGAGCGCGATATTCGGTTGCTTCTCGAATTGATTTTTCTTTAGGGCGATCGCCCCATTGCCAGTCGTAGGGTGGTTCCCACTCGCGCAAAGGCCGCAGCCGATCGACTTGAGTGACGATGGCGATCGCGGGTAAATCACTCACTTCTGCCTGCATATCTTTGAGAAAGTCCACATCCATTTGCAGTGCCGGGTCAAGGGCAGGCGTGACCAGCAGCAGAAGATCGGCATCGTTGGCATAATCCAGCACCAACTCGCGAAACTCCGCTCGATCAGCCTGTTCATAGCCTGGGGTATCCCAGAGAGAAAGCATTTCCCCGAATTCGGTTTTCCACTGGTAGTTCTGAATCTGGTCGGTGCTGGGCAACATATCTACCACAGCCAGGTCAGCCTGAAACAGTGTGTTGATCAAACTGCTCTTTCCCGCTCCGGTGCGCCCAACTAGCAGAATGCTGACGGGCTTTTGCTCGACCGTTTCAATCGATTCTGCCTGGGTCAGGATTTCTCGTAGCGTTTGAGTTTTTGCTTTAGGAAGCGCAGGTTCTGGTGCCGGTGCCACTCCTGGTAAGGTGCCTGTAGAACCGCTGTAAAGGGCGATCGCCTGCTGACACAGATTCCGCAATGCCGCCTCGCGTAAAAGCTGGCTCAAATTCACCAATAGCTGCTGGGTGGCGCGATTGTTGTAAGGCTCCGTCGCCTGCCTTGCTGCCGCCGCGACCGGATTGAGCAACCACTGCGCCCAGTTCCAGACTCGCAACAGTTTGCGGGCGGATGGCTCCAGCTTGCGATACACCTCAAATGCCTGGTATGCCTGCCCAACGGTAAGTTGATTGAGCGCTGGAGAGAGCTTTTGCATCCACCCGTCCAGGTCGTCCACCGTGCCGCGAATTAGCCCGTATGCCTGGGGAACGTAGATGTTGAGCAAAGGATACCGCACTTCGGGATGGTAGATGTGGGCGATCGCCACCACCACATCCTGACAGCGCCGCCAAAACGTTGCCCAATCTTCCCACACAGGCAAGTCAGTCTGCGTTTCCTGAAGAATCTTTTGAAGTGCTGCTTCTGCCTTGCGGGTTGCCTCATTCGCTGACAGGGCGGGAGACGGCTCAGGAGCAGATTCCAGCTCTTCGCTTACTTCTGCCAGTACTGCTTCGACCTGTTTTAGAGCAGGCTGCGTCCAGCGCACTAGCAGCCATCGCCAACCGACAAACAGCAAGATAAACACGCCCCAAATCCAGTTAATGCCCCAGGCGTGAATCTGCCATCCCGCTGCTGTCAGTAAAAAAGTTGCAATTATGGCGATCGGAAGTGCCAACACCGCCCACTGCCACCGCTTTAGTCGCACCATTGCCCTATGCCAAGAAACTTGTCTCCAGTGTATGGAAGTTTTGAGCGATTGATACCAAATCCGTCTATGGAGAGGGTAGCAGCAGCGGCAGGGGCGAAGCATTCGGTCACCCACTCTGCAACTTCATTACAATCTCTCTACCGAATGCTTCGCCCGTACACAAAGATAGGGTTCCTTTACAAGATGAATTCTGCATAACGTGCAAGATTTAGCCATTACAGCAAGGCATCAAGCCATATCAGCTAAGTATTGAGCGATCGCAGTCAAGCACGAGCACAAAACCCCTACGAAATGATTCTCATTCCAGACATATGAATAACTGTTCATACATTCTAGAATTGTGTTAGAGTTCGTAAAATTTTTCCTCCAGCACTTCATGCAACGGCTATGACTCAAACTCCAGCGCTTAAAACTCAGCAGATGCAGATAGGTGGCATGGACTGTGCAAGCTGCGCCGCAAAGATTGAGACAGCCTTGCAAAAAGTAGCGGGTGTGGTTGAGGTGTCGGTCAGTTCTGCAACTGAGCGCTTGATCGTTTCCTATGACCCGCAGCAGGTGAATGAATCAACGCTTCGCGATCGCATCACCGCTCTGGGCTACACCATTGTCACTCCTACAGCACACTCTCACGCCAAAACTCATCACTCCCAAGATCACGAGCATAAACACGACCATCATCACGGGCATGACGATGAACATCATCACGACCACGATCACCACCACGGTCATGGAACCGGCGAGTTTGCGCTCAAGACAGAACTCCTTCCAGTGCTCATAGTCGTGGCTCTTTTAGTCGGAGGCATGATTTTTGAGGAGGTTCTGCACAACACCCCCTACAGCTTTGGAGAATACGCAGTCTTCATTCCTGCTTATCTAATTGCGGGTTGGACGGTGTTAAAGATTGCTGGACGCAACATTCTCAGAGGGCAGGTGTTTGATGAGAACTTTTTAATGACCATTGCAACGGTGGGAGCGATCGCCATTCACCAACTGCCTGAAGCTGTTGCCGTGATGCTGTTCTATCGGGTTGGAGAGCTATTTCAGGAATACTCGGTGGGGCGATCGCGCCGTTCGATTAAAGCCTTGCTAGAAGTTCGCCCTGACACTGCCAATGTGAAAGTAAATGGTTTGATCAAAGCTGCCTCACCAGAAACGGTGAATGTCGGTGAACTCATTTTAGTTAAGCCAGGTGAGAAAATTCCGCTGGATGGTGAGATTTTGGAGGGCAGTTCTCAGGTTGACACTTCAGCACTAACGGGAGAATCTGTTCCACGCACGGTCAGAGTTGGAGAATCTGTTTTGGCAGGCATGATTAATCAGACTGGAGTGTTAACGCTTCGAGTCACAAAGCCATTTGAAGAATCTTCGATCGCCAAAATTCTAGATCTGGTCGAAAACGCTACGGCTAAAAAAGCACAAACTGAGAAATTTATCACTCGATTTGCCCGATATTACACGCCTGTGGTTGTGATTTTGTCGTTGGCGATCGCCCTCTTTCCTCCCTTGCTAATCCCTGGTGCAACTCACGCAGAGTGGATTTATCGTGCTCTAGTATTGCTCGTCATTTCTTGTCCTTGTGGGCTGGTGATCAGCATTCCGTTGGGCTACTTTGGAGGCGTAGGAGGAGCCGCCAAACGGGGAATTCTTGTCAAAGGTTCGGTATTTCTTGATGCCCTCACCGCTGTCAAAACTGTTGTTTTTGATAAGACTGGAACGTTAACTCAAGGAGTTTTTAAAGTCACTCAGGTTGTGACAAAAAATGGGTTTTCAGAGTCAGAATTGCTCACCCTAGCAGCAAAAGCTGAATCTCACTCTAGTCATCCCATTGCTCAATCGATTCGAGCGGCATATGGTCAACCAATTGACGATGCGGATATAACCGATTACGAGGAAATAGCAGGCTATGGTATTCGGGCTAAGGTAAACAATCAAATCGTGTTAGCAGGAAGCGATCGCCTCCTCCACCAAGAAAACATTGATCACGATACCTGCCAGGTAGAAGGAACGGTGGTTCATCTAGCAGTAGACAATCACTACGCGGGTTACATTCTCATTGCAGATGAAATTAAAGAAGATGCAGCACAAGCCATCCGAGATCTCAAGCGAGTTGGCATCAAGCAAACCGTGATGCTGACAGGTGATAACAAACAGGTTGCTCAAACTGTAGCCAGACAATTGGGTTTAGATTCCTATATTGCTGAGTTATTACCCGAAGGCAAAGTTGAGGCAATTGAAAGGTTATTGAGTCAATCTGGTAAAGACAAAGTTGTCTTTGTCGGAGATGGCATCAACGATGCACCCGTGATTGCAAGAGCTGATGTTGGAATGGCAATGGGTGGGCTAGGTTCCGATGCTGCAATTGAAACGGCAGACGTGGTGATTATGACCGATGCGCCATCCAAAATCGTAGAAGCGATTCAAGTTGCCAGACAGACCCGCAAAATTGTGGTGCAAAACATTGTGTTAGCAATGGCAATTAAGGGGCTATTTATCATTTTGGGAATATTTGGCGTGGCAACACTCTGGGAAGCTGTTTTTGCTGATGTAGGTGTTGCACTGCTGGCAATTCTCAATGCCAGTCGAGCGTTAAAGCTGAACGAGAACGCTTAATCTTGCACAGCCGACATTTATCTGACCTTTACTCTGACTCTTTGTCAATATTCGAGTGGCGCAAGATCTGGTTCGGGATAGTGAGGTTGATGGAAAAAAATTGCCGTTAGGGGAACTTATTCCCCTAACGGCAACATCGACAAAATATCGGGACTCGACGCTATAGGGAGTTACACCGTCGAACTGGGTGCCCTGAATACAAAACTCGCTGGTCTGCTCCATCACAGTCAGATTGGTGAAGTCCAAACACTAGTTCTGGGGGACTGGTGTTTGGTCGTGCGCTTAGAAGAGCGCCTTCCTGCTCAGTTAGATGAACCGATGCAAAAACGACTGTTACAAGAGCGATTTGAAGAATGGCTGCGATCGCAAGTTCAAGCACTCAACGAATTTGACCAGCGCTGGTTTGGCATAACTCCAGAGCAGCAGACTTCTTTGTAGAGAAGGACTGACTTACATCAGGTTCCGATTAAGTGTAGAGGTCAAACATCACCTTCCGGTTTAGGAAGAAACGCTATCCAAATCCAACTTCCATTCATGCTTCAAAAGATTCTGATACATCGTCTTCTGAGACATCATAAGTCTGTGTTGTTCAACCAAAAATTCTTGCGCCTGCTCATGAGACATCTGTTTTACCTGATCTGCAAAGATCCGGAGGCTAAATTCTTGATCTAAAGTGAGTTCAATTGATTGGTTCATAACTGCCTTCTAATAAAAAACAAAAGCTTTGAATCTAGTAACGCACTAACGGTTTTAAAACTTGAGCCGAAACTGACTGATCACACTCAGCATTTGAGAGAGGTGAATTAATCTATGTGAGCGTGAGCATTAAGTTTTCGCCAATCAGGAACAAATTTTTGACTTATTTATTGCGCTATGTAAACTAGTATAACAAATTATTTACATAGTTTCACAATCTAAATCAAAAGATGCAACCTCATAAAAACGGGATTAGGGTGATTGAGCTGATAAAAAAATCCACCTGCTTATGTTGAATAAGCGGTGGAAGTTAAAGCAATCAAGCGATCGCACTCTGCAGAATAAGAGCAAAATCAAAAGGCATTAGTGAAAGTCTATTTTGAAGAGCCAAATAGCCCTGATGTTCTTCCATCATGCTTTTTGAGGTCTTTCTTCTGTTTTCGGGTTTCATCAGAAACGGCTTTTGGTTTTTTAGGTTCTTTATTGCTTTTTCTTTGCTTTGACATAAGATCTCCTCAATCAAAATTTTCAACATACCTTAGACAAGGATTAGCAGTACTACTTAGCTAACTGCGCCTCTAACCAGCGGCAGATTGTTGATCAATCACCTAGACAATTGGCAGATTCTAAATAATCCTTCAAAACTTCATTGGCATCCATTTTGGCTGCCTCGCAACGTGTAGCGTTGTCGCTGTTTATATCTCTATTCTAGTTTGCAATGACTTGCTTAAACGCCCATCTGAGTGATTAGTTATGTGTAGTTCCATTCGGCATTTTAGTTTTGCTCAACCTTGCTCTATCCATATTTACTCCTTGAATATTTGCCCCCGTTAAATCTGCTTCACCCAGATATGCCCCATCTAAATTTGTGTGGCTAAGATTTGTCTGCCGTAAATCCGCACCCGTCAAATCTGCACACCGCAAATCTCCCCCGCTCAAATCTGCTCTACCCAGGTTGGCTTGCCGCAAATCTGCCCCCCCTAGATTGGCTCCGCTGAGGTCTGCCCCACTCAGATCAGCGTGAGTCAAATCTGCTCCACTGAGGTCTGCCCCACTCAAATCAGCGTGAGTTAAGCAAACTTGAATCATTTCTGCATTAGCTAGGTTGGCTTGATTCAGCTTTGCTTGGTTGAGATGAGCCTCAGTCAGATCTGCTCCACGTAAATCAGCCCCAATCAACTCGGCTCCAATCAGCGTTGCCCCAATTAACTTTGCATTGGTTAGGCAGACTTGAACCAGGTTTACATGACTAAAATCTCGTTGTCCTGTGGAGTAGAGTCTCAAAATCTCTTGAGCATCCATAATTTTGTCCTTCGATCGAGTTGGTTTTATTAAGGTGAATATCGAGTTGAAATAGCATCTTCGAGCTATCTAAGCGCTTCACGAAATGTAGAGATAAAAATATTGAGTTGGAAGCGATCGCACACAAATCCTATGAAACGCATGGATCGTGAGAACCGAACTTCAGCAGAGCGCTTGCACTTCTCACAACCCAGCCACAATCAATTGGCCCAAAACTAGGAAATTAGCGACGTACTAAGGTCAACAGTTCCCTGGGTGAAGCCAGCAGATCAATCGCGACAAAGAAGATTTTGCCTTCCGGATCAAGCAAAAACCGCCATGCAATATTCATGCCCACGCTACTACCAAACCAGGGAGTTTGAACCTTGCCAGTCACTTTGATTGGGGTATACCCCTCTTCCACACTTTCCACAACGCCCTGCTCGGGCATCAGCTTCAGCCCCTGGCATTCCTCTCGCATATACGCAAGAATCAAGTCGCGACCCAAGATTGGTTTTTGAAAGGGAGGCTGTAGGGCACCATTGGGCGCAAATAGGTCAACAGCGACCTCAAAGTCATTAGCGTTCATATTGTCGATGTAGCTCAAAACTGTTGGATGAGTTACACCTTCAATTTGGATTTGGGTTCGGTTTGCCATCTCCGTGGGTATCACAACCGGATCAGCAACCTTTTTAGGACTGTCTAAATCCTGCGAGTCAAACCCCATATTGACTACGGTGCTGCGGAGAATAGTGATTTGCTGTCCCGGCTCAGCATTCTTAATCGACTTCAACACCGCATTTGCCTGAGAAGAAAGCTGATAGCCCTGAGGAATCGGAGCGACAAGTCCTTTTTCCATCCATTCTCCCAACTGATTCCAGAAGCCGAGTTTGATATTCATGGTGAAAGAACCATAGGTCCGGCAAATGGGTGTATCCGCATGGTTGGTTAAATCACACATCACCTGCGTTTGCTCAGCAGGTGACATTTGCTTAATCTGGTCAAGAGTGCTCTGAGCAAACATCATGTTGGCGGCACCCGGAGCTGCAATAGTGATCGTTTTACCCATCTCAGTGAAGGCAAACCAAATTAATGCCAGTTGGTCTTCTGCTTTGAGTTTGTCAAATTGCTCAATTGTTTTTGGAACAACAGCAGAAACCTTGGTATCAGGAAAAATAGAGCGAGCAGATTCGGTTGTAAAAGTCATAGAAAACTCCAAAATTTGGACTACATTGAATCTGTCAAAAGTGATAGATGGATGTAACTGTTCCATGCAAGGTAGAACAGTTTCAGGAAAAGGAATACAGCTATATCCGTAAAAGCTTAAAGGTTGACAGTTAGATTGTATTGAGTGAATGATGACAGCAAGCTGTTTAAGTTCAGTAGAACAACTTGCTGCAATCTACCCAGGCTATAAATTCCTAGCTAGCAGCCAATGCAACGAACCTTATTGAAGCGACAGAGAGTACAGTTCCCGTTCTTAGAGAAGCATAGTGTCGCTGTTGTTGTCGTAAAGAATATGCTGAAACAGAAATGATGGGCTCAGTTGCGTAGTTATTGATGAGACCTTCATCGTCTGAGATGTAACCAACCGTAAAACGAGTAGCAATCAGTCGAGCGCCATCAGAGCGAATATTAGCTTGGACTTCAGCCGAAATTTGTTCACTACCATCGCTACGATGCTTTTCAGGAAGGTTGAAGGTTTTCCCTCGGCTTTTGGTGTAGCTCGTGGGTGTCCTTTTGCAAGCCTTACAACATCATCATAGTCTATTCAATGGTGATTGAATTACGCTAACAGAGTGCCGACCACGGCATCAACTGTGCAAAATCATACACTCTATAGGTTGTGGTTATTAAAAACAAAATTAATCCATTAGTTGAAGCTGCTGAAATCGCAAAGCATCTGCAAGGCTTTTCCTAGGCTGATCGAGGTGCTATCAACTCAGTGGCTTTCGATTCGATGGGTGAATCATCAATTAGTTGAGCTTCAATTTCATCTCGCACAATTTGACGGTAGTCGATGAAGTGTTCTAGATGCGCGCAATTAGTCAGGTAGTGTTTGAATACGCCTGGATTATGCTGAATGATTGAAAACAACTGCTGCCAAAACTGCCAGCGGGTGTTGCGTTTTAACCCTTGTCGCCAGCAAATAATGAACAGGGCTCGCAGGTCTATGAGTGCTGGCAGCTTGAATTTTTTCTTATGAGGTTTGGGTTTCATGTCAATGAAATGGCGATAGACCCGTGCCAGGTAGCGATCGGGTTCATATAAATCCCAAAAGCAGCGGACATATTCGTGAGCAATCTCTACTAGGGGACGGGTAGGAACAAAATTAATTAACGTGGTTTGATGAATATTAGCCTCCCCCGTTTCGAGTAATCTTCCTTCTTTTTGCAAGCGCTGCGATAGAGCAGTATTGGGTAAGGCTTGCAGCATACTGAAATGAGCCTGGGGAATAGCCGTAGCTTCCACAAAGTCAATGATGCGATCGCCTGCCCCTGATTTCTCGCCATCAAACCCAATAATGAATCCTGCCATCACTCGCAGTCCCGCTCGATTGATAGTTTGAACAGATTCTATTAGCGAGTTGCGCGTATTTTGAAACTTTTGAGTCAGAGACAGGCTATCAGTATCTGGAGTCTCAATTCCCAAAAAGACAGCACCGAAATTTGCAGCAATCATTAAATCTAGCAATTCCTGATCTTGTGCCAAATCGACAGAGGCTTCGGTTGAAAAACTGAAGGGATAGCCCCATTCTGTCATCCAGGGAGCTAGTTCTCGCAGCATTAGCTTGGCATTTCGTTTGTTGCCAATGAAGTTATCATCTACAACGAAGATCGATCGCCGCCATCCCAAGTCGTAGAGCTTTTGCAACTCTGCTAAGAGTTGCGCGGGTGTCTTCGTGCGAGGTTTTCGTCCATACAGCACAATAATGTCGCAGAATTCACACTGATAGGGACAACCCCGCGAAAACTGGACTGACATATCGCTGTAAGCGTTTAGGTTGAGCAGATCAAATCGCGGAAGAGGGGTAGTTGTGACATCTGGTTTTTCACCATTGGAGCGAAAAACTCCTGTAGTCTCTCCTCGTTCCAGAGCTTCGACTAATAGGGGTAAGGTAATTTCACCCTCATCTAACACCAAAAAGTCGGCTCCAGCCGCTCGTGCAGCATCAGGAACAGAAGTAACGTAAGGGCCTCCAACTGCAACTCGTTTGCCCCGTCGCTTTGCTGCTTCAATCAGATGCAGCATGTCTTCTTTTTGCACAATCATGCCGGAGACGATCACCAGATCTGCCCAGTACCAATCTGCTTCACTCTCATAACCAACATTTCGGTCTACCAGGCGAAACTCCCAAGTTTGAGGCAGGATAGCTGCAACAGTGGTCAAACTCAACGGCGGCAGAGAAACTTTGCGCCCAATCAGTTCAAGAGCCTTGTCGAAAGACCAGAATGATTTTGGAAAAAGAGGATAAAGTAACAAAACTCGCATGGTACTGCTTTTATTAATTGCCATAGTGTTTCTAATCCATAAGAATTTAGCCTAAGAAATCCAGCCTAAAAACTTTAATTAAAAAGTTTTTTGAAGACCGAATCCGTCATCAAATTGCAAAGATTTGCAGTCAATTTTTCTTGATTTTGTCTTATTAATTAGGAATGAATAGATTTCTAAGTAAGATTCTAACGATGCTTCAAACAAAACACGCTCTTCGGGGAAAACGACCCGCTCAAAATGACACTTCACCCCACCATCACCCGAATGACTTGAATATTGTTTGTGTCATTCATGTGATAGCAAAGGATCTGAGCAGCTTCTTGAGAAGATTCAGTCGTTAAAAGAGAAAGCAAGTAAGTCATGATTTCGAGTTGAAGCTAAATTTAGATGAAGCATCATTTTTATACTGTTAAGCAACATCGCATAGGAACGATTGAAATAATGTTGATGCAGGTGTTTGAATTGTATGAGTTGCATCAGAACGTATTGAAATTTTGCAATCAGAATTGGTACTGCTAAAAGTCTGTCAACAACGGCCGGGCTAATAGCAGTAACATTCCCGTGAGATAAAAGAAGGGTCTATTTGCGTCCGTTGATCCAGGTGACTACAGCGATCGAAGCAAGTAGAAAACCAACTGGAGACAAAGACTTCATGCATCGATACAACTGACTTCAACACTCGAACACAATGTGCTCCAATCTTGAAGGTTAAGCGGATAGGCAACACTGGATAGGAGTGTCAGTTTCCAGATCTCCTGGACAAAGCGGTTAAGGTCAATAGGCTTGAGCAAATATGCTTCAACCTCCAATCTCCGCTGTTGAGCAAAGCTTGTGAGAGAACTAGCCGAAGTAACCATGATTGGGAGCATTCTGCCCGTGCTGAGCGTAAAATGCCTGACGTGTTGAATGAGTGGATGAATGCTTTCGCCCAGAAATCTTATGTCGCAAATCAGAATGGTAGGAATGTACCAGTCTAAAAAGTCTAATGCAGATTTGATTGAGCTAATTGTGGTCACTTTTGCCCCATAGCTTTCTAGTAGACAAGCATACAGATCCCTGCTGTCGCGGTCGTTGTCTACTACAAGGATTTCCACATTTTTAAGTAAACCAGGATTAAGCAAGAGTTCATTCGTTATCGACATATTGATTCCTCGCTTGTAATGATGAAGATTGGAGCAAATGAACTGATACGACAAGCTTGTTTAAGTGGCAAATGTAATTCTGTCTTTTATGACTGGTATTACCTGGTGACAATGCCTACAACGCCAGTAAAACCTACCAAAACAAACATGACGGAGCAAAACATTTGAGCAACACGGGCATAGTCGTCTACTACTCATAAACTGATCAAGATTAATAGGATCAGCTTGCCAATCCCCCCTTAGAAAGGTTTGTTTGGACAACTGTTTCAGTAGCCTTGTGTGAGGGGTCATTGAATCATCCGTATTCTGAAACTTTGCATTCTAAACCTTGGGTAAAGCGGGTTTAGCTGGCTTTTCTAGTACTTTGAAGCGGTGCTGTTTGATTTACTGTAAGACTTGATTGACTACAGCTCGATTCGGGATGGAATAACGCAATAAGAGAAGTTTGTCAGCGCTTCAAGTCTTGCACTGAACCCCTGAGGAAATGAAATTAGATACAGCTATTGAAGTGCGTTAATCAAGTAGTCAAAGTAAGAACCAACTTCAGTGGACTCTTCTGGCGACAATATTGTGGTTGTGGCACCTTTCATTGCCCGCACGCCTTCAGCTACAGCATCAATGGGAGTGCCGAGAGAATGATACATTTGGCGGACTCCAATTACCCCAATTTCCTCAAGAGGAGTTGTTTCTCCAGCCGCCACGCTGTAGGTCATTAAGCGCAGGTAGTAGTCTAAATCTCGCAGGCAAGTCGCAGTCATAGCCTCACCATAAGCGTTACCACCGGGTGAGACGAGGCTGGGACGACGCTGGAATAATTGGTTGGCGGCTTGCTTAATAATGCGATCGCGACTTTCCGTTAAAACTCTGACCAGTTTCAGGCGGCGATCGCCACTCACCACAAAACGCTTGATTTGCTCCGTCTCTCCCGGTGTGAGATAGCGACATTCGGCATCAGCATCCACGATTAATTTTTTGATAACACTCATGAGTCAGCTCCTTAAAGATTGAAATGAAAGCCGAATCTAGTTCGCCAACCCCCAATTAGTCTCACGGATTGGCTCGTTTACTGCTCTCGGTCAATCACCAAGGTGACAGATCAGCGTTTGATTTCGTGAATGAGTTGATTAACTCCAACATAATAGGTTAGAAATTTTTTGAATTCATGCATCAAAGACTAGGCTGGCGATCGCTAATTTTCTTCCTATAGCTGGGATCAGCAGTGCGGAGTAAGATGTCCCAAAAGGTAAAATACAGCCCGTAATGGGTAGTGTACTTGAGATGATGAATGGAATGATGGGCAGGCCCAATAAACCACCGACCAAACCAATGGTGAGGAAACGAAGCGGGTAAGCGATCGATCCCAAGATGGTTTAGTGCCGCCCATACTGTCATCGTTGTGAGAACAGCAAGCAGCGTGACGAAATGCAATGGCATCACAAAGATGATGCCGACCAGGAAAAGCGACTGAACAACTGCCTCTAAGGGGTCAAAGGCAAATGAAGTCCACGGGGTAGGATGGTGCGATCGATGATGTCCCTGGTGCAGCCAGGGAAAGAGATCTGGGTGGTGAAATAAGCGATGGGTAAAGTAAAAGTAGGTATCTTGGAGAACTAACACCGCGACATAACTCATCCCCAAATACCACAGCCCATACTGTTGAGGGTGGCTATACAGTCGAGTAATGCCCCAACTGTAAGCGGATAGAGTAAATGCTGCCGCCAGCGCAAACACCCCTGCTGAAAGAACAGAGAGTTGAATATCGCGTTGAATCGATCGCCAAGAAGGAGTCCGGTGTTGCAAGTTACGATCAACAAAGGATTGACTGAATCGCGAGTAGAACAATAAGTAAGTTCCTCCTGCCACCAGAAAATATCGCAACAAAATAATTCCAAAAGAAGCAATACCGTAAAATCCAAACGAGTGACTGATCAATTTAATCTCCTTGCCATTCCCGATCCTCTAATTCCTTTTGAGGCAGCAGCAATGTAGTTTCAATCTCTTGCCGGATTGCTGCTGTGACTTCACAGTTACTATTCAAGCAATCGACTAGAAGCTGATTGGCATCGTAGTAGCTTTGCAGCACTTGCTTTTGCTCAGGGCTAAACTGCCAGGAATGGTGAATATTTCGGTAATCGGCAGTTGTGTCCCGCAATTGTTTTATCCAGGCAGAATAGTGAGTTTGCCACCAAACCTGAAACCGTTCTTGATTTTGATTAGGAGAGGGTAACTGGTCTCTCAACTGTTGGAGCGACTTGTAAAATCCCGCATCTAAAACCATTACCATAATGTTGTTAAGTGCTTCGCCACACGCATTCGCATGGGCAAAATCCTGACTGTGATTAATGGCACACTCTAGCAGTAAATTGTCTAATGCCGCATCTAAAAACATCCCTTGATCAAGGGTACTAGCTAAAGCAAAGTGAGTCGCTGTATGGGGATTTTGGGCAAGAGCAAGGTAAAACGCTCGTGAAGTTGCAACTTTGGGTTGAGATGAAAGGGTTTGGGATTTTTGACTAGCCCACATCAAAAATTCCTGCAAATAGGGGTCTTGAGCAACCAATCCATCAATCTGTTGCTTCATCAACTGCACCAGGGAATCGGCACTCCGCAACATGGCAGCTGTCAACAAGAAAACTTCGCGCCAATGCTGATCGGTAATGTGGCTGACCAGTCCTCCCAGGGTTTGCTCTAGTGCCCGCAAGTTGTGGCTGGCAACAATTTTGCGTGCCGTGAAGTATTCTTGAAATGCCAGATAGGAAAACGAAAAAATTCCTCTTGCCCGCTCGGTCAGTAACCCGTGCTGTGCTTCGATCGCATTTAACATGGCCTCGCTTTCGAGTTGCAATTCCTCTGGCTCTAAGGGCGCACCCGGCAAGTTCCGCAAATAGTCACCGATATATTGCTCGATCGTGCGCTGTTCAAAGAAGTATTGCCCCTGTTCAAAGGTCACTGCTGCCAACTGACTCAGCAGCCTCAGTTTTTGGGGCAACAAAAACCCTCGATATACATCATCGCGTTCAACTCCTTTCGATTCATCCCATTGTCCCAGCAGCAAATCTAACCCTTGTTTATAAAACTCACTCCGCTTAGTTGGAAACTTTTCTTGACCATGAAACACCCAGCAGGCGAGATGCAAAAACAAAGGTGTGACCACCAGTTGACGAAACTGCCAATTTTCTGGCAAGTCTAGCTTCTGGATAAACTGAGCAGCCTGCTCCTGCCCTGATCGAGCCGTCGTTTGGGTGAGTGCCAAAAACCACTTTTGCGCGAAAATGATAATTTGAGCTTGAGTAAAGGGAGCAATTTCTACATCCGTGAACCCTTACAGCTGCAGCCGTTGGGCAGCAGTGCGGCAGGAGACAACAAATCGGTTGCGGTGATATTGGTTAGAGAATTTGCGAATTTCTCTTAGAACTGCTGTAATGTCTTGGTTCAGCACTTCATCCATGCCGTCCAACAATAGCAAAACTCGCCCCGCTTGCAGCAACGTTTCCAGCACCGACGGGTTTGAAATTCCAGTGGTGAGAAAGGTCTGACGGATGTAGCTTAAGAGGCTGAACTTACCTGTATCTCTGGATTCTTCAGCAAAATCTCTCAGGGCAATGAAGATTGGCACTTGATGGGCAGCAAACTCACCTTGGTTGCACTGAATCGCTAGATGCTGCAAAAAAGTGGTTTTGCCTACGCCTGGTTTGCCCAACACTCTAAGCTTTGAGTAGGTTTCAACCGCCTGCATTCCCGGTATTTGCTTTTGCTCAACCGCTCCCAAGCCTACACGATCGAATTCGGTGGGCTTCAAGTTTTGCAAATCAGCAATTTCAAACCACTGTTGACTGGCAATTTCCTCCAAAATATTCACATCTACATAGATGTCATCCAGGCTAACTGGATGGCTAATGTCGAGCAACTGCAAGATTCCACATTGGTTTTGAATGGTATCTCGATGTTGCGATCGCACCTGTTGCGCCAACCGATCAATATCTAGCGGAACAGTCTCACCTACCTCTCCGGGTTCTGGAAAATCCACAGGCGGATTTTCCGAAATTTCTCGCCAATCTAAGTCAAGGATCGAGCAGATGGATAGAAAAACCTGGCGATCAACAGGTTGCCCCGTAAAAAATCGCCAGATCGGTTGGCGGGTCTTTAGGTTGACCTCCCCTGCCAAATTTTCCTGAGTCCACCCTTTGAGGGCAAAGGCTCGTTTAGCCTGTTGAATGTCAGAAGGGGATACTCGGAGCGATCGCTTGACCATAAAATAAATAGCTCATATCTTAGGCTGAGAAATTTAAACTTTTATAAAAAATAGGCATTTCACGGGTTCTTTTATGTTACCTGCCTTTCAAGGTAGTGAAATAATACATATCCTAAAGACACTGCGTTAATTCTCATCCGGTTGAAATCAAATCAAACATTTCGGCTGCAAAAAATAATCCCTGTTTTTCTAGAAAACTCTCTCAAAGTTCTTTTTTGCTCCTCGCTTCAGTATTTTCGCTTGATTTGGCTTTTACATCATCAGGAGGTAGGCTAACGTCAAATTTCAATTTTGTAACGAATTAAAACATGGCGATCGCAATCTTATACCCCTAATTTTTTTGCCAAATAGATCTGAGAACTACACTAGAGAAAGGAAATCCCGATAAATCACGATCAGGAAGCAATTTTGAACACTCTGAGGAAGACATGCAGGTTGGCGTAATCTCTGACACACACGGGCTGTTGCGCCCTGAAGCAGTAGCGGCTCTGGCAAATTCTGAGCTAATTCTTCATGCGGGGGATATTGGTAACCTGGAAGTTTTGGCAGAGTTGGAAGCGATCGCCCCTGTAGTTGCAGTGCGTGGCAACAATGATACGGATGAATGGGCAAAGGCGATCAGCGATCGCCAAACTCTCAAAATTGAAGATATATCCGTTCACATTCTGCATATTGGGCGAGAATTCAATCTGTTTGGAACCACCGGTGTGCAGGTTGTGATTAGCGGACATTCCCACAAGCCGTCGATTGTAGAAAACAATGGAATTCTTTTTCTCAACCCAGGAAGTGCCGGGCCACGACGATTTAAGTTACCGATCTCAGTGGCTCACCTGCGCGTAGAGGGAAAAGCTGTCCACGCAGAAATTGTGGAACTGGCCGTATAAAGTGAGTTTTTGAGTGACTGATTCAATGTCCGACCTCTCTCCCCAAAGTGTTGCTGAGCAGCTTCTGGCTGATTTTCGCCAAGAGCAACAACTGGTGAATCTCATCATCCAAGGATGCATTGAACATCGTTGGGCAGTTGGAGAAGCAGAAAAAGAGATATCCAAAGCAATGATTTACAATGCCTTCGAAACCTATGCGGTTGAGCGAGGGATTTCCCTAGAGCAAGCAGAACAATTCTGTGAACAGCATCTAGATGAGTTGATTCAACGAGTGCAATCAGCCCTTTGATTTGTTTGGAAATTTAGGAGCGCCCCAGCAACTTAATTTTCAATTGTGCTCCTCATTCAAAACCTCCTGTTGAATTGGCAACTCGATGATAAATTCAGCTCCTTGCCCCGGTGTGGAAATACACTGTAAGTTTCCTCCATGCCTTTCGGTGATAATCCGATAGCTAATTGATAGTCCTAACCCGGTTCCCTTACCGACCGATTTAGTCGTGAAGAAGGGGTCAAACAATTGCCGTTGAGTGATTTCGGAAATACCTGACCCATTGTCTGCAATCCGAATAGCAATCCGTTGAGAATTGAGCCTCTGGGTTCTGATCCAAATTGTTGCTGATAGCTCCGGATGTAACTGAAAGTGCTGCTGATATTCCTCTAGTGCATCAATTGCATTGCTCAAAATATTCATAAAGACTTGATTAATTTGTCCAGCATCACACTCCACTAAAGGCAGCTCACCATAATCTTTGATGATAGTAATGCCAGCAAATCCTGACTTTGCTTTGAGTCGGCTTTGCAGAATTAGCAGCGTACTTTCAAGTCCCTCATGTAGGTCAGATGGTTTGAAAGTTGCGCCATCAATGCGAGAAAAATTTCGCAATGCCAGAACGATCTCTTGGATGCGATCGACTCCAACCTGCATAGAGGACAGCAGCTTGGGCAGGTCATCTATCAAGAAATCCAGGTCGATTGAGTTAGCTTCTGCCTGAATTTCGGGTGCAGGGCAGCAATAGTGTTGTTGATAGCGCTCCAGCAACCCCAGTAAATCATGAATGTAACTGTTGGCATAAGTGAGATTGCCCGCAATGAAAGTTAGGGGATTATTAATTTCATGGGCAACGCCTGCGACAAGCTGTCCAAGAGAAGACATCTTCTCGCTGTGAATGAGCTGAGTTTGAGTTTCTTTCAGTTGCCATAGAGCTTGTTCTAGCTGCTGAGCGTATGTTCGCAGATAGTTTTCTGAGCTACGCAGTTGCAGTTCCACCTGATGACGTTCTGCCATTTCTGCCAACAGTTCTTCATTGGTTTGTCTCAAGGCAATGGTGCGCTGTTCAACTCGCTGCTCTAACTCTTCTTTGGATTGACTCAATGCTTGCTGAGAGTGTTCCAATGTGACTAACAACTGATTGAGCATCCTAATCAAACGGGACAGCTCGTCGCGACCACCCTCCTGTAAGCGCAAGGATAAGTCTTCGGTATCACGAATATTGCTAACTTCCCGGCTCAGCCTGGTTAGTCTGGATAAAACGAGCTTTTCTAGTAGCACTAGGGTGACGATGCTAAACAGCAAACCAGTAGAGAATAGGACTTGAATCAAGTACCTCCAGCTTCTTAGCCCCTTGTGATAAACGTCTCGCTCACTGTCTACCCGTATCAGCAGAGCAGGATTGTTGTAGATGTCGCGGATTTGAGTATAGCCAGCAATGCGATCGCGGCTTAGGGGTTCTACATAAATGGATGAAGAGTCACCTAGAGCCATCTGTGCTGCCCGAAAGTCCTCAGGCAAGGGCTGTTGTGCAGGAAAAGCAGCGATCGATAGGTGAGTTAATGCTTCCAGCTTCTTAAATTTAGATGCATCCAGGCATCGTCCAAAAATTAAAGTGCCTCGTATGGGGCCAGAGCGATCGCTGCGTCGAATCGGTTGTGAGGCAACTAGAAAGGGGGCTTCGGGCAGCATCAGAATGCCGCTCAGTTTGCTCTCAAGTTCAGCGTGACGCGCCAAACGGGGATGATTAGTCAGGTGTTCTTGTAAGCCTGAGGGCAAAGGAGTGACTTCATGCTTTTGAAGATCAAAACCTTGAGCAAAAACAATCTTCCCAGCTTGGTTGATGTAAACAACAAGATTTAGTTTGAAATTAGCAATGGAACTGTTATCTAAATTTCCTGCAATGTATGCTGCGTTGCGATCTTCAATGAACTGATAGGTTTCATCCCAAGGCGACCAATCCCCTACCATTGCCTCTAACTCTGCCATATCATTGGCGATCGCATCTGAGACTCGTTGAACATTCTGGTAAGTCTGCTGTATTTCAACCCGTTCAAACCCGGTCAACCAAATCCGGGAGAGAACCAGCGACAGCACCAGCAGCAAACCCAGCAAAGTAGCCGCAATGATCAAGAGCGTCTTGTGGCGAAGCGTCACAGCATTAGTTCCTTACCATTACGGCAATCTCGTTCTGCTTGACTTAACCTTAAGTAGATGAAAAACCCTGCTCAATCAAGCGTTCTATCGCACCCGCTTTCATATAGAACATAACTGAGGTACTTTACCTGAACTGATACCTATATTTGCTCTTTCGCTATGAAAATAGAACCTACTGATATAACCGATATATTAGCTAACCGAAACCAAGCAAGAAGGGATCTATCAAGCTAGTTCTCTAGTAGGTCGCACACTGATCTAGTTTCTAGTTTGAATCTAGCTTGTTGCGGGTGTGAACGGGCTTTCTCCTACAGAAAGCTTCACTTGTTCGTCTAACTTGGACGCAATTTCTTGCAGAGATGTAAGCGGCGTTGGATGATTTGGGTGAATGATAAACACGGTGTTGAGCATTGCACCTCTGCGAAATAGCCCGATGTCTGCTGCACCGATCGCCTCTACTGTTCCTCTAAACCCAACTGCTGAATCACCAATACCTTTTAATTCCAGGAATTCTAAATCTGCCGGTTTTTCTTGCCCCAACAGTTGAGATAATGCATCTGGATTGCTTAACATGGCATCCAGAAATGCCTCACCAAGAGCAGAATTTGACTCACTATCCCCAAAGATATTGCTGATTGGCGATGAGGTCACACAAACCCGTTCAATGATCTCACCGTCTTGCTGCAAGGCAAAGGCATATCCCTGAGCTTCAGCCGTCTCACAGTTGGCGATCGCCCCAGAGGAGCCGTTTTGCATCTCCTCACTCGAATAGTAAGTAAACCCAGGCGGCAAGTCCTCTAGAGTGAGTAGCGGTGTAGATGCAGATGCCCAAACAGCCTGATTAGACAGTGAGAAGGTCAAAACACAGGTCAAGCAGATCAACAGAACTGCAAAAGTGAGTATTTTAGCTATCGGTTTAACCATTAATTTTTATACACTCACAGGCGAAATTTAGATCTTAACGTTTGAAGAGAGCATATTAAGTTCTGTGCTTTATGATGAACACCTTCATCCCTCTCAATTTATGGTTATGAATCTATTGAAACCGATTCTTCTGAGAAGTAAAGTTTCACTCCTGACTGTCGCTCTGTGGGGTGTGGTTAGCCCGATCGCCCTTGCTTTTTCTGATACACAAAGCCATTGGGCAAATCCTTGCATCAACCAACTATCGAGTCAGCATCTCGTCAGTGGCTATCCTGACAACAGTTTCAGACCCCAATCGACGCTCACCCGTGCAGAGTTTGCGATTCTGATGCTCAATGCCTTTCCACGGGTTGAGCCAACTCGACAAGCGCCTGCTTTCAGCGATGTGCCGACTAGCCACTGGGCGTATCGGGCAATTCGAGATGCTTATGCGCGGCAGTTTTTCTCTGGCTATCCAGATGGCAGCTTTCAACCGTCACAGCCAATTCCTCGGACTCAGGCGATCGCCATCCTCGCCAATGCCGCAAACATGAGTAGCTCTGAAGCAGCAGAAGTAACCCTACACCGATATTTTGACGATGCCCAGCAGGTACCAGCTTACGCACGACGGGCGATCGCCGCGGGAACCGTTGGACGCATTGTGGTCAACTATCCTAATGTGCGTCAGCTTCGCCCCAATCAGCCTACAACAAGAGGTGAAGTAGCAGCGCTGCTGTGTCAGACCCTTAACTTACCGCGTACCGTTCCTTTGGAATATGTGGGGGGCGATCGCAGCCTGTTTGCAATTCCACCCGAGATGGGTGGTGTGTCTCACTTTTCAGCAGGCTTAGCAACTGTTTACGTAAATGGCAAGCTAGGCTACATGGATACGCAAGGAACCATTGTGATTCAACCGCAGTTTGATGAAGCGTTGCCCTTCTCAGAAGAACTGGCGGCTGTTCGGGTAGGAGAGCGTTGGGGCTTCATTGATCGAACTGGGCAACTCGTCATTCAGCCGCAGTTCAACTATGTTCCAGAAGGCTTCTCAGACGGACTGGCGAGAGTTTTTACCAATAATGGTGAAGTTGGCTTTATCGATAAGACAGGGCAGTTTGTGATTCAGCCCCGACTGTATAGCACAACTGCTTTTTCGGAAGGGTTGGCTAGTTTTAGCGTCAATGGCAATTGGGGCTACATGGATAAGACAGGGGCGATCGCCATTGAACCTCAATTTAGGGACGCGAAAACTTTTGCTGACGGATTAGCCCCTGTGCAGATAACCAGCGGCTATTGGGGTTACATCAATCGCAGCGGTGAAATGGTGGTTGAGCCCCAATTTGCTAATGCTGAACCTTTTTCTGAAGGCTTAGCCGCCGTTGAAATGAATGTAGCTGATGCGCCCAACCGCTGGGGCTACATCGATCGCAACGGCAATACCGTGATTCCAGCCCAGTTCTATCTTCCCAATTACGAATTCCGAGGCAGTGTATTGACTGCTTTCTCGGGTGGCATCGCGATGGCTCGTATTGGCGATCAAGTTGGTTTTGTCGATCGCTCCGGTCGATGGACCGTAATACCTAATGCAGTGGCTCTGCATAGCGTTTCGGCAGGTTTAGCAAAGGTGAACGTCGGCGGCACCTGGGTTAGAGAACAAACGGGTTGCACTCACAGTGACGGCTGTTTTTACAGCATCAATTTGCAGGGAGGCAAGTGGGGGTACATTCGAGTGCCTCGATAAAATTAGCGAATGTCCCTGTAAGGGCTTAGCGTTCGGGCAAAGAATCTCGGTCTATTCCGGAGCTATCCGCCGAATGCCGAGCCCTTACATATCTTGGGTTACGATTCAGCTTTTCAAACATCGTCTACCCCAAAAACAGCTTATAAGCCGGATTTTGACTCTCATCCCAATAGCGATAACCCAGGGCATCCAGGAAGGTTTGCCACTCCTCCATTTCGTGGGGTGGCACCTGCATTCCCACGACAATTCGCCCGTAGTCTGCACCGTTGTTGCGGTAGTGGAACATGCTGATATTCCAGTTGGGGTGCATGGAGCCGACAAACTTCATCAGGGCACCAGGACGTTCAGGAAACTCGAAGCGGTAAAGCAACTCGTGGTGAGCTAAGGGCGATCGCCCACCTACCATGTGCCGCAGATGCAGTTTGGTTAACTCATCATCGGTCAGGTCAAGGGTTTTGAAGCCTTTTTCCTCAAAGATTTCAGCCATCCGAACGGCATCGGCTCGGTTCTCAATTTGTACACCCACAAAGATGTGGGCTTCTTGCTCATCGGCAATCCGATAGTTAAATTCGGTGAGATTGCGTTTGCCAATACATTCACAGAAGTTACGCAGGCTGCCCCGCTCTTCAGGAATCGTGACGGCAAAGATAGCTTCGCGGCGTTCGCCCAGTTCTGCCCGTTCTGCCACAAACCGCAGGCGATCGAAGTTCATATTTGCGCCACAGGCGATCGCGATCAGGGTTTGCTCTGTAATTTGCTCTCGCTCAACGTAGGCTTTGGCAGCGGCGATCGCCAGTGCTCCAGCAGGTTCTACGATCGATCGCGTGTCTTCAAACACATCTTTGATTGCAGCGCAAATATCATCGGTTTCTACCAGGATGATGTCATCTACATATTGCTGGCATAGGCGAAAGGTTTCTTCACCCACCTCCCGCACCGCAACTCCATCGGCAAACAAGCCAACCTGAGGCAATCGCACCCGATGTCCGGCTTTGAGCGATTGATACATTGCGTCTGCATCAACGGGTTCAACCCCAATAATTTTAATTTCAGGACGCAAGCGTTTTACGTAGGCGGCAATTCCAGAGATCAAACCGCCACCGCCAATCGCCACAAAGATTGCATGAATGGGTTTCTGACACTGTCGCAACAGCTCCATTCCAATCGTGCCCTGTCCTGCAATCACATCCGGGTCATTAAACGGGTGAATAAAAATCAGTCCTTTTTCTGCTTCTAGCTGACGGGCATGGGCATAGGCTTCGTCAAAAGTATCGCCGTACAGCACCACTTCTCCGCCTCTGGCTCTGACTGCATCGACCTTGACCTGAGGAGTGGTGACGGGCATGACGATAATCGCTCGTGTACCCAAGTGTTGAGCGGCAAGGGCAACTCCCTGAGCATGGTTTCCCGCAGAAGCGGCGATCGCTCCCTGCGCCAGCACGTCTGGCGGCAGTTGCGCCATTTTGTTATAGGCACCCCGCAGTTTAAACGAAAACACCGACTGCATATCTTCCCGCTTCAGCAACAGCCGATTGTTCAACCGAGCAGACAGATTTGGCGCATAGTCGAGCGGCGTTTCCTGAGCCACATCATACACACGAGCAGTCAGGATACGTTCCAGGTAGTCAGGCATGAGGAGATGAGGTTTGCAAATGCTTAATATAGGCAATTCTACTCTATAGAAGGGGTGCCTTATCCAAAGGTAAACTGCTTTAGACTGAAGCAAGAAATATCAGTCGCTAAAGTGCCGTGATGAGTCAGCTACAGGCAAAGATGCCAACCGACACTTGGGTGAATGCGTCCTGGGAGGAGTACCTTCAGGTCATTGATGATCCTGCCCATGCGGAAACCAAAGGCTATTACTACAACGGACGCATGAGGCTCGAAATGTCTCCTCTTGGTAATCCCCATTCACGCGATCATTTCATTGTGATTAGTGCGATCGCCCTGTTCGCGAGTGTCCGAGGAATTGACTTAGACGGACATGACAACTGCACCTATCGCAAAATGGGCTGTGAAGAGGCTCAACCCGACGTTTCTTTTTACCTGGGTGCGAATGCAGAAGCAGTACCCTGGGAAGCAACAATTATCGACCTGGATGTCTACCCGCCGCCTGATCTAGTGGTTGAAGTCGCTTATTCTTCTTTAGCAGATGACAAAGGTGAGAAACGGCTGTTGTACGAGGCGCTAGGGGTGCGAGAGTACTGGATCATCGACGTGCAGAATGTGCAGATTATCGCCTTTGAGGTGCAAAACGGAGGTAGTCGTAGAATTGCCCAATCCCAAGTTTTTTCAGGGTTAGACATAGGACTACTGGAGGAAGCACTGCGTCGCAGCCGCCATATGAATCATGGCAAAGTGAGTGCCTGGCTCTTATCTCAGCTTTAAGTTATCTCATACTAATTCTCTTTAAGGCTGCATATTTTGGAGCGTGCTCCGCGTACGCAGAGCACGCTCCAAAATATGCAGCCTCAATGTAGAAACGGTATTAGCTTTATAAATTTGTGGTTAAACCGAAATTTATTCAGGAGCGATTGTTGTATCTAGTGTGGGTTGTGGGAAGAGTTTGGCTAGACCTTTCATCTTTACTTAGAAGAGGTTTATGGCTTTTGTTGTTTCTCTCTTGACGACTCTAGTTGCGCTACTGGTTTATTTCTCTAGCAAAAAGATGACGAGTTCTCGCAATCGTTCTGGCGTGCAGGCGATCGCCGCTCTCATCGGGTTAGTTTCAATCCTGGTTTGTTTCTCACGCACGTTAAGAATCATTTCGGCTGGCAATGTTGGAGTAGTAGAGTCCTTTGGCAAGGTTGCGGAGCGTCCTCTCACTCCGGGAATTCATGCGGTTAATCCATTCTCTGATTTAGAAGTTTTCTCAACTCGCCTCAGAGACGTGACCGAAGAGATTGAGGTGACTTCCCAGGAAGGGTTGACCTTCAATCTGCATGTTAGTTTGCAATATCGCTTGGAACCCCAGCAGGTCGTTAATTTCTACCAGTCGATTGGGGATGATGAAACAGAAATTGTTCGCTCTCGGTTTCGCTCTATCGTTCGAGAAATCACGGCAAGTTATCCAGTCGAATCGGTTTACTCTAGCCGACGGCAGGAAGTATCGGAGCAAATGCAAGAACGACTGAGTGAACAACTTGAACCGTTAGGATTTAGCGTAGAAGGCGCTTACCTGCGAGAGGTGATTTTGCCTGAAACACTGCAAGCTGCAATTCAAGAAAAGCTAAGCGCGGAACAGGAAAGTCAGCAAATGGCGTTTACCCTGGAGCGCGAACGCCAAGAGGCAGAACGCAAACGAGTTGAGGCGCAAGGCGTAGCAGATGCTCAGGCAATTGTGGCTGAAAGTTTGACGGCTGAAGCCTTGCAGTTGAGGGCGATCGAGGCAACTGAAAGTTTAGCTACGTCTGACAATGCCAAAGTAGTTGTGATTGGTGGTGGCGAAGGCGGAGCGCCCCTAGTGTTTCAGCTGAATTCAGACTTGGCGGGACAATCTTCAGCCCCACAAGTTTCGACTGCCCCAAACTAGTCCAATGCCCAACCTAGTCGAGTTGGCTGTTCATAAATCCGTTTGAGTGTGTTGACATCCCTGACTGATATTTGAGGAGGGTTACGAACTTGCGAAAAATAAAGCGCATCGGTTTCTGACAAGCTGTGTCCCCAGATGCCCAGGGCATGACCTAGCTCATGTCTTGCCGCTGCGCGAATGTAGTGGTCGGTTTGGCTGGGGCGCAGCAGAATGTTGAAGCGTTGGGTGAGATAGGCGGGCGCGTTGACTGGACGTACCCGATAAATTTGATAACGGGTTTCCGCAGAGCGGGCACGAAGATTCCCTTCCTGCCAGCCCTCGATAGGCGGAGTCGATCGCCAAATAGAAATATCAGCCGCTTCAAAGGAATCAATCTGCTCTAGCGGCAAATAGGCACTCCACTCCTGAATCGCCTGCGTGACTGCCTCAAACCAGGCTTGAGAGCGGTTGCCTCCCACCAAGGCTTCCGTAGGCGGCTGCACATAAACTTTCACTGGAAGCCTTGACCACACCAGATAGCCCAGCTCAGTGGGAGTGATTTCTGAAAAGTAATCGCCTTGATTACTGGAATCCTGCCATTCTGCCAACGTCGGCGGGAGTGGATGCACCTGGGGCGCAGGCAAACTTAGCGGCGATGAGGGTTGCGGCTCTACCTGAGCCAGAGCAGGAATGGGAAATTGAAAATGTAGAAAGATCGATAGGAGAACGGCGATCGCCACTCCACTCCAGAACAGGCTCACCTGCGGCAAAAATCGCCACCTGCAACTCAGATGGCGATTTAAAGAAGCTGAAGGGCGATCGCCTTTCATTCTTGAGAAATATCCTACTGGGGAGGGTTTAGCCAACCCGCACTCAGTACAATGGTCAACCCCATAAAGATGATAGTGAGCGTCCAGGTGATGCGGTTGAGGGTTGTCTCAGCGCTCTTGGTGCTGGTAAAGAGCTGCGCCTGTCCGCCCAGTCCGCCTAGACCGTCACCTTTAGGACTATGCAGCAGCACAAGAACAATCAAACCAACAGCGGACAACAACCACAAGATTTCTATTGCACTGGTCAACGTCATAACGGATACCTGGATAGCTGACTCTATTCTACAGACAACAGGGATGAGTTAGTTTTTTTGGGTGCAGAAGCGTCGCTCTTGCACCAAAAACCTGGTGAAGCCCCTATAGAGAAACTCGCACGGGTGTGCGGTTTGCTTTGACTTCAAATCCAACTGGCTCCAGAATGGAGAGCCCAGTCATCTCTGGAGGCTGTGGCAGCTTCAAGATTTCCAGGATCGTCGGAGCAATGTCTGCCAAGCGTCCATCTGAGCGCAAGCTAACCTCTGTGCCGTGTCCGGGAATTTTACGTCCCTCTCCCTCAACCAGGATGAAGGGTACCAGATTGGTCGTGTGAGCAGTCCAGGGATTGCCCTGCTCATCGTACATGTACTCAGCGTTACCGTGATCAGCAATGATAATGGTTGTGCCGCCAGCCCGAACAATGCTTTCCAACAGCCGACCGACGCAGCGATCAACCGTCTCGATCGCCTTCACAGTTGCTTCCATCTGGCCAGTGTGACCGACCATATCGGGGTTAGCGTAGTTGATCACGATGAGCGAATAAATCTGCTTTTCGACAGCAGCGATCGCCACATCTGTCACCTGCTTAGCCGACATTGCAGGAGCGCGATCATACGTTGCCACCATCGGGCTTTGCACCAGTTCCCGGTCTTCTCCTTCAAACGGTTCTTCAATACCGCCATTGAAGAAGTAGGTAACGTGGGCATATTTTTCCGTTTCTGCGGTGCGAAACTGACGCAAACTATGCTGGGCAATCACCTGTCCCAGAATGTTATCGAGATTTTGCGGCTCGAACGCAACCAATACTGGCAAATTGGAGTCGTACTGGGTGAAGGTGGCAAAGGTTAGCGGCGTAACTCTTTCTCGCTCAAACCCTTTGAAATTGGGGTCAACAAAAGCCTGGGTTAACTGACGGGCGCGGTCAGGGCGGAAGTTGAAGAAAATCACCCCATCTCCGGGCTGTACCGCTCCGGGTGCAATGCGAGTGGGAATGACAAATTCATCGGTGACTTCTTCCGCATAAGAGGCTTTCAGCACCTCTAATGCAGTGCGACCATCGCCTTCGCCATCTTGAGTCATCACCTCATAAACGCGCTGAATTCGATCCCAACGGTGGTCTCGATCCATGCTGTAGTAGCGACCACTCAGGGTCACGATGCGCCCCAAGCCAATTTGAGCAATGTAGTCTTGAATGCGTTGAACCGCGGCTACACCATCGGTCGGTTTTGTGTCCCGCCCATCTGTGGTCAGATGAACGCAGACTTCAGAAATATTTTGAGCCTTTGCTAGGTCTAACAGTCCCAGCAAATGACTGAGGTGAGAATGGACTCCACCGTATGAGCAAAGCCCAACTAGGTGCAGTTTGCCACCGCTTTGCTTAATTTCTTGACAGGCTTTAAGCAGGGCTGGATTGCTTAACAACGACCCGTCTTCGACTGCATCTGAGATGCGAACTAGCTCTTGAGGAACGACTCGACCTGCGCCGATGTTCAAATGCCCCACTTCGGAGTTCCCCATTTGCCCATCGGGAAGCCCCACGTTTTTGCCAGAGGTGTGAATCAGAGTTCGGGGATAAGCAGCCCAAAGGCTATCCATGATTGGAGTACTAGCAGCGGCGATCGCATTGCCATTGGAGTCTTCCCGATGACCCCAACCGTCTAAAATGACTAGCACCACAGGAGAAACCGGCGCTTGTGTCATGCAGATAGCCCTTTTGTTGAATAATTTCTCAGCAATAATATCATTCGAGTTCCTAAGTCTGACTAAGTCAATCTGGGGAAATTGATATTTGTCTGTACTTCCTGTATTTCTGTCTGTGGTTAGAGCTGCACCTAAACCTTTTTGACCTTGGCTTTTTGTTTTTGTTTCTCGCGCTTAGCAGCAGCTTTTGCATCCTTTTCAGCAGCGATCGCTTCTAGTCTAGCTTTCTCTTTTTCCTCGGCTATTTTGTCCAGGTAATAATGATAATCACCCCGATAAAGCCGTAGCTCTCCGTCCCGAATTTCAACGATTTTATTGGCGACCTGAGAGATAAAGTAGCGATCGTGAGAAACAACGATTACAGTACCATCATAATTTTGAATGGACTCTTCTAGCATTTCTTTTGCAGGAATATCTAGATGGTTTGTTGGCTCATCCAAAATTAATAAGTTAGCAGGACGTAGCAGCATTTTTGCCAGTGCCAGCCGCGCTTTTTCGCCTCCACTTAAAGCCGAAACTTTCTTAAAAACGGTATCACTACTGAACAAAAATCGACCCAATAGTGTACGAACTTCTTCGTTTTTCCAGTCGGGCACTTCATCATGAATTGTTTCCATGACGGTTTTATCTAAGTCCAGCGCTTCTGCCTGGTTCTGCTCAAAGTAGCCAGGAATTACGTTATGATCCCCTAACTCAACGGCACCTTCTGTGGGTTGCTCCATGCCCATCATCAGGTGCAGCAGGGTAGACTTACCTGCTCCATTTGGACCAACAAAGGCAACGCGATCGCCCCGTTCAATCAGCAAATCCGCTCCCAAAAATAGAATCTTTTCATCATAGGTATGCACCAGATCTTTGATGATCACCACCTCGCGGCCGCTACGGGGCGCAGGCGGAAAGCGGAAGTGAAGGGTTCTGACGCTGCCAGTGGGAGCTTCGATTCGCTCAATTTTTTCTAACTGTTTCTCACGGCTTTTTGCTTGAGTACTGCGAGTCGCGCTAGCCCGAAACCGATCGACAAAGGTCTGCTGTTTCTCCAGTTCTTTTTGCTGCCGTTCAAAGGCGCTGAGTTGCGCCAGTTGTGCCTCTTCTTTTTGCTGGAGGTAGGCGGTGTAATTGCCAAGATAGGTGGAGGAAACGCCTCGTTCAGTCTCAACGATTTGGGTGCAGAGGCGATCGAGAAATTCGCGGTCGTGGGAGACAATCACCATCGGTGTAGTCAGCCCTCTCAGGTAAGTCTCTAGCCATTCAATCGTTTCCAGGTCGAGGTGGTTCGTCGGCTCGTCCAGCAGCAGTAGGTCGGGTGCCTGGAGCAAAATTTTGCCCAAACTCATCCGCATCTGCCAGCCGCCGCTGAAAGCACTCACCAGGCGATCGCCATCTTCTGGGTCAAACCCCATCTCTGGCAAAATCTTCTCAATTCGCGCCTCCAAGCCATAACCATCCAGCCCTTCAAACTGCCGCTGTGCTCGGTCTAGTTTATGAATCAGCTTATCCAATTCTTCCATGCTGGCGGTTTCCATCTGCCGCTGAACCAGGGCGATCGCCTGTTGCGCTGCATTGGCTTCAGTAAACACCGTCCAAAATTCTTCCCGCACGGTGCGGCCGGGATCAACCTCAAACTCTTGGGTCAGGTAGGCAATGTGCAGGCTGTTGGGGCGAATGATTTGACCAGAAGTGGGCTCCATCTCACCCGCAATGATCTTGAGCTGCGTTGATTTGCCTGCGCCATTTACCCCGACTAA
The DNA here is from genome assembly GCF_014695875.1 of Leptolyngbya sp. FACHB-541. NCBI lineage: Bacteria > Bacillati > Cyanobacteriota > Cyanophyceae > Leptolyngbyales > Leptolyngbyaceae > Leptolyngbya > Leptolyngbya sp. FACHB-541. Next base: position 360,484 of record NZ_JACJPC010000110.1, read on the forward strand.
ACCAATGCGATCGCCGGGTTTAACTTCCCAGTTGATATCCTTGAGAACTTCACCCGTCGGATAAATTTTGCTGACATGTTCCAGGCGCAACATCGTAGAGTCTCCAGACTGTGAAGGATAAAAGGAAAAGGCGATCGGTCAATTTAGCAGCCGCAAGAACTTAGTCTGCTCAGGTCAGGCATTGCACAAGTTCCGCTTCATAAATATTAACTGCATTAACATTCTTTCATGGGTTGGCTCTCAATCTTTGCCAGAAGTTTACTCTACTGCCTATAAGTCGCCGTCTATCCTGGAGCTATGGGTACCCTAGGCATCTGCCGGATTTTTTAATCACCGCTTCGGAGATTGCTTTCTCATGGTTACAGTAGATGCTGCAGAAATACAGGATAGTTTGGCACCACAGCCTTTTAATGGCGAAACGTCTAATAGCCCAACGTCCAGTTCAGCATCTAGACGGTTAGAAACCGAGGCAATTCAGCCAAGAGTATCTGCATCGGAAGCAGTGCAAGAAGCAGCCATCCAGAAATCAAGCATTCAGGAATCAGGCATCCGGGAAACGACCGTAGAAAAAGCGCTAAGGGAACGAGAGGCAAATCTTCTAGCTCTGATCGAAAATACGCAAGATGCGGTCTGGTCGGTCGATCGCCAGTATCAGATTGTCACGCTCAACTCCACCTTTAAGCAGCAGTTTCAGATCGTTTATGGGGTCGAGTTAGCGCTGGGTATGAATATTATCAGTTGTCTACCCGACACCGCAAAAGCCATCTGGATAGACTACTATGACCGGGCACTGAGGGGCGATCGCTTTGCTATTGAGCTACATGTTGATTTGCCCGACAGCCCTGCATATATTGAAGTCTCGTTTAACCCCATTATCACGGATACTGAGGAAATTACAGGCGTAGCCGTTTTTGGCAGAAACATCACTGATCGCAAGCGAGCTGAGGCAGACCTGCAACAGGCAAAAGATCAGCTTCAGGCGGTACTGGATGCTGTCCCTGGCTGCGTTTCCTGGTTTAGCTCAGACTGCAAATACTTAGGGATCAATCGTTACCTGGCGGCCACTTTTAATGTTCGCCCAGAAGATTTTGTCGGCAGAGAATTGGGTTTTATGGAATCCAGCCCCGGATTTGCCGAGTTTGTGCAGAAGTTTATCGCCAGTTCAGTGAAGGAAAGCTCGGTAGAAATTGCATCCCGAGTTGGCGACTCGATCCGCAATTACATCGTCGTTGCCCAAAAATATTTTCAGGATCAGGCAGCCGTCTTCGTTGGGCTGGACATTACTGACCGAATGAAGGTTGAAGAAGCGCTGCGGGAAAGCCAGGAACGTTACGCTCTGGCAGTGCGCGGTGCCAACGACGGGCTGTGGGATTGGAATCTGAGAACCAACGAAATTTACTTTTCTCCCCGTTGGCGGGAAATGCTGGGCTACGAGGAGGGAAAGATTGGCAACACTCTAGATGAATGGTTCAGCCGAGTTCACTCGGAAGACCTATATCGCGTTAAAACTCAACTCAATGCTCATCTAGATGGGTCAACGGTTCACTTTGAGAGCGAGTACCGAATGCGGCATCGAGACGGCTCCTACCGCTGGTTGCTGAACCGAGGACTGGCAGTGCGAGATGAGAATGGCAAAGCCTGCCGCATGGCGGGATCGCAGACTGACATCACCAAACGCCGCCAAGCCGAAGAGCAGCTTTTGCACGATGCCCTGCATGACGTGCTCACAGGACTACCCAATCGCGCTTTGTTTATCGATCGCCTCTCTCAAGCAATTGAGCGAACTAGACGCCCCCAGAGCTACCGATTTGCGGTGCTGTTTCTAGATGTCGATCGGTTTAAGGTGATCAATGACAGCCTCGGTCATGTAGTTGGGGATCAGCTTTTGGTGGCGATCGCCCAACGTCTGCAAACTTGCCTTCGCATCGGCGATACAATCGCTCGGCTAGGAGGAGACGAGTTCACAATTTTGATGGAAGACATCAGGAGCCACACCGACAGCACTCAACTGGCAGAGCGAATCCATCAAGAATTCTTGCTGCCATTCAATTTGAATGGGCAAGAGGTCTTTACTACCGTCAGCATTGGCATTGCTCTAAGTGAATCGGGGGGCGATCGCCCTGAAGACTTGCTGCGAAATGCAGACACCGCTATGTACCGCGCCAAAGTTTTAGGGCGGGCTCGCCACGAGATATTTGATGCAGCAATGCACGCCCGCGCTGTTGCTCTATTGCAGCTAGAGACTGACCTGAGACGGGCCGTTTCAACCCTGCAAGTAGGTTTGACCAGTCAAGAATTTCAACTGCGCTATCAGCCCATCGTCTCGCTAGAAACTTCCGAAATCATTGGGTTTGAGGCGTTGGTTCGCTGGCAGCACCCAGAGCGTGGCTGGATTTCTCCCGGTGATTTTATCCCGGTTGCCGAAGATACGGGTTTGGTGATCCCGCTAGGACAGTGGATTTTGGCGGAGGCGTGTCGTCAACTTCGGGAATGGCAGCTTCAGTTTCCTCACAGCAGAGCGTTATCCGTTAGCGTGAATCTTTCGACTAAGCAGTTTGCCCAACCCCAACTGATTCAGCAAATCAGCCAGTTACTTCAGCAATATCAGATAGAACCTCACTGCCTGAAAATTGAGATTACCGAAAGCGCCATTATGGAAAATACTGAGTCCGCAACGGCTCTACTGGAGCAGCTTAAGGCGCTGGGGCTGCAACTGATGATTGACGACTTTGGCACAGGCTATTCGTCCCTAAGCTATTTGCATCAGTTCCCGATTGATACGGTCAAAATTGACCAGTCCTTTGTCGGCAGAATGGGAGCCGATGACATAGAAGACGAGGGATCTGAAATTGTGCGAGCGATCGTCACGCTGGCTCACACCCTAAACATGAATGTGGTTGCTGAAGGAATTGAAACCGCTGAACAAGTTTCACAACTTAAAACCCTGAAAGCCGAATATGGGCAAGGCTATTTTTTTGCGAAACCTTTGAGTAGTGAAGAAGCTGGCATTCTGATCAAGACTGATCCCCAACGCTTAAACGAGGACGTCGCCTAGCTATCTCCGGGAGCTGAAGCAAGTTCTCCAGAGGCAGTACTGCTGATATTTGATGTGCCGTGTAAGTTTCGGGGATCAAGCGCGTCTCGCAAACCATCCCCTAGCAGGTTAAACGCCAGCACGGTCAATACAATTAAAATTGCAGGCGACCAGACCAGCCACGGTTGCAGCACCAAAATTGAGGCATTGGTAGCTAGAGACAACATATTTCCCCATGACGGATCAGGCTGCTGAATGCCCAGACCAATCAAGCTAAGAACGGCCTCCGCCACAATGAAACTGGGAATTGCCAGCGTTGCAGAAATGATGATGTAGGTCGCAGTTTGCGGTAGGACGTGCCGAATGATGATGTAGAGCGGTCGCCCGCCCATTGCCTTAGCCGCCTGGACAAATTCTCGCTCCTTAATAGAAAGCACCTGACCGCGAACCACCCGTGCCAACCCTGACCAACTGACAAACGAGGTAATCAGCACAATCAGCAAGAATCGCTGGGAACTGGTCAGTCCAGCAGGCAATACAGCAGCTAAGGCAACCAGCAAATAGATCGACGGGATCGTCATCAACACTTCTACGAAACGCATCAGTATGCCGTCAGTGGCTCCGCCAAAGTAGCCAGAAATACCGCCGACCAACATCCCCAAAGGAAAAGAGATAACGATGCCAACCAAACCAATGCTGAGGCTAATGCGACCGCCATGCACCAAGCGACTGAACTGATCTCGCGCCTGTTCATCGGTGCCTAGCAGGTTGATGGTGCCGTCCCCGGCTGCACCAAAGAGGTGCAGATTCCCAGGGATACCAGGAAAAAGTTGAACTTCCTCAAATCCAGGATCAGTTAAAGAGAAGCGAGTTGGCAGTGGTAGCCGCAATTGCAGCATCCGATATTCTGAACCACGTACAAACAGGCGCAGGGGAGAAGGACGCTCAAAGTCTACAAATAGCTGGCGATCGCCCGTCTCCAGATCTACTGGTCCCTGCGTTGTGGGGTAAACGTGTGGACCAATAAATTGTCCTTCTTGAGTACGCCAGTAAACTTGAGTCGGTGGCAGGAGAGAGCCGTCAACCTGCGAAGCATAAGGGTCGTAGGGTGCAACAAATTCTGCCGCTATCACGACTACATAAAAAATCAGCAGCACAATCGCGCCGAATTGGGCTAGTGAGTTTTTCCTGAGTTTTTGCAACCAGTTCATACGCTGCCTTCCCGCCACAGTTGATGTTGATTATAGGTTAGACGCAGCCAGTTAGAGAGCCGTCGTCCCATTCCAGGGTGTCACCGATCTCGGTGCCATTGTGGTAAGCCGCTAGCAAAACTTCGCTAGTTTTGCCCCAAGCGATCGCCCCACTCTGGTCGATACCAATCGCGCCTAAATCTCGCTGATTTTGCTGAGCCTCTGTAAAGGAGCGATCAAACGCGGCTGGCAGCGTTAGCCCATCGGTGACACGCACTACAATTCGGGCAGCTAAGCATTCATCAATGATGTCTTCGCCAATGCCCGTACAGCTCACCGCTGCATGGGAAGTTCCATAATTGCCCGCAGGCATGGCAGAGTCGCTAACTCGCCCAATTCGCTCGAACCCCTTGCCGCCTGTGGAAGTGCCAACTGCAAGCTGCCCCTGCTGATCTAACACAACCACGCCAATAGTGCCCCGTCCTGCACTGCTTTCAGTCACTAATTCACGTTCGGCAACAACTCCAGCCATTTCTTTATTAAAGTCGCCCCGTCGTTCCTGAATCCATTCCAGCAGACGCAGTTCAGTGAGGGGATCGTGGTCAGGGACCTGAAGCTCTCGCAGTAGATTTGCCGCACCGTTGTCAGATAGAACGCGATCGGGCGAGCTCTGCAGTGCTAAAGCTAGCTCGATTGGATTTTTGACCCGTGAGACGTTGATTACGCCACTAAACCGCTGGTTGAAGCCATCCATCAGGGCAGCACTCATGCGAATCTGCCCGTCAGATTGCAGCACAGAGCCTGTTCCTGCATTGAAGCGAGGATTGTCTTCTAGCAACTGACAACCCCGCACAACCGCACATGGAGCACTCATGCCCTCCAGTAACAGTCGATAAATTTCTTCAACAATTTTGTGGAGCGACTGGCGCACCGACTCAACGCCTCCCTTGCTTTTGAGAGAGCTTCCGGCTCCACCGTGAATGATGATTTTGGGCTGCACTGCGATTGACATAAAATTCCTTTAGAAGTTTTGAGTTCTGAGTTCTAAGTTTTAAGTTCTGAGCTTTGAGTTGGAACTTGAACTCACAATTCAACTCCCAAAATTCAAAACTTAATTTAGTTCTCTTTGGCGGTTGAGCGGCGACGACGGCAGCGCTCGGAGCAATATTTCACTTCATCCCAGCAATCTTCCCATTTTTTGCGCCAAGTGAAGGGGCGATCGCAAACTGGGCAAATTTTGGTGGGCAGGTCTGATTTGGAGCGGGGCATAGAAGGGGCTAGAGGCTAGGGACGGGGGGCTAGGGTGTAGGGTGAGAGTAGCGACGTGACTTTGGAAATCTAACTTTTATATCCTAGATGGTTGAGCAAGTATTAGCAGGGGTGAGGATTGTGCTGGTGGAGCCAGCCGGGCCGCTGAATGTGGGGGGAATTGCCCGGGTGATGAAGAATATGGGGCTTAGCCAAATGGTTCTGGTAAATCCTCACTGCGACTGGTTGGGGGAAGAAGCACGACTAATGGCAGTCCATGCGGCGAACTTGTTGGAAACGGCGCAGCGAGTGGATAACATACCGGATGCATTGAAAGGATGTCAGCGGGCGATCGCCACTACTTCACGCGATCGCAGCCCTGAAGCCTCCCTCGTCTCACCCAAAGTAGGCTTACCCTGGCTGCTAGAAGCCAACCATCCTAACGCAACCTCAATGGAATCGGCGCTAATTTTTGGCCCCGAAGATCGAGGCTTAAGCAACGCCGAATTAAGTTATGCCCAACGCTTCGTCCGCATTCCCTCCAGTCCGACCTACCCCTCACTTAACTTGGCTCAAGCCGTCGCTATCTGCTGCTACGAACTTCATCAAACCGCCCTCACCTTCTCCGAACATCCAGCCCCTAGCCCCCAGCCCTCAGCCCCTACCCCCCCTTCCCTCGACCTGCTCGAAGGCTACTACCAACAGCTCGAAACCCTGCTGCTCAAAATCGGCTACCTCTACCCACACACAGCCCCCAGCCGCATGGAAAAATTCCGCCGCCTGTTTAACCGAGCCGAGCTTTCAACCGAGGAAGTGACTATGCTCAGAGGAATTCTCAGACAAATGGAATGGGCACTGGGGCAAAAAGATTTGTAGGTTGGGTGAAGCAAAGCGAAACCCAACACAGCCTTGGTTGGCACGCAGATCTGGGACTTCTTGGAGAAATCGCAGATTCGAACACCCTTACGATTAGCGATCGCCCTACCTGGAGATACCGCTAACCTTCAACAAATCAGCAATGGTTGGACAGTAAGTCGGTAAACCGTAGCTAGCAGGACTAACCGGATTCTCGTAAGTAAAGTGGCGATAGCTGAGGCAAAACCGATCCCAAGCTTCCATCTGAATCCGAAACAGGACGATAAACAGATCAGCTAACCGAGCTGAGAGCGGAACTCGCAGGAGGATGGGTTTGTTGAGATAGCGACAGACTTGCTCCACAGCCTGATTGACCGTGATCGCAGGATTGCCCAAAACTAGTTGACGCGATTCTCCTGGTGCTGGCGGGTGTTCGATCAGGTGTAGCACGACCTGAGCAATATCTTCCCCATGCAAGAAGTGAAAGCTGCCGTCCGCTTTGAAGAAGCGGATCAGATTGATCCACTTTGCCACTTCAGGTAAGCCGGAGGTGAGGTGAGAATAGGGCTTTTGACCATCTCCACCAAAGACAAGCGTAGGGAAAATGGTGGTGATACGATGGGCGATCGCCAGCCTTGACAACTGCTGAAAACAATTGTGCTTGGACTTGATGTAGTCTGTGCCTAACTGTCCCGCTTCCTTCAAAAGCTGATTGTGGCGACCCAGAATGCTAGCGGTAGAAAAGTAAATCACCTGCTGGCACACATCCGGGTCAAGCAAATTCATCAGCCGCAGCGTTTTCAAAACGTTGATGTCATACACCTCCTGAGCGCCACCCCAGGCAGTCGCGGTCAGTATTGCGGTATCGATGGTTTTGAGCAAATCGGCAAACTGCTCAATTTCTCGCAGGTCAGCCTGAAGGATAGTGACTCCTGGACGAGCATTGTAGTCAAACTTCAGCTTTTGCGGATTTCTCACCAGCAGAAACAGATCATGAGACGTTTCTCGAATGAGGCGATCGCAAATGTAATGACCAATGCAGCCGCTAGCACCCGTTACCAAAATTCGCTTCGCAGTCATAATCAAGCAACCATCTTGTATCAGCGCACCGCTAATAGGGTGCATTCAATTGAGTAAGGGCGTGGCATTCGGCAACGGTCCTGTAGTTTTGCCCAGGATCTATTCCCGAATGCCGCGCCCTTACAGGGTTGGCATCATTTTAGCGGTGTAGTGCCATTAGGCATGAACCGCCAACAGTTGGTCTGCCTGTTTCGCAGTTTCAAAGAAGAAAGCTGCATTTTCCTCTGGCGTGTCGGGCAAAATGCCGTGTCCCAGATTGAGAATGTGCCCCTGGTTGCCTGCCTTGCGAATCGTGTCGAGAACGCGATCGCGAATGAACTCGCGTGAGCCAAACAGCACACCAGGATCAAGGTTGCCCTGCACCTTCATCTGCCGTCCCAACCGCTGACGAGCCTCTGCCATATCAACCGTCCAATCAAGACTGATGATATCGGCTCCAGAACGCCCCATCCGCTCCAAAACGCCCGCGCTGCCACTCACCAAAAGAATCAACGGCGTATCGGGGTGCGTTTCCTTTACCTGCCGGAAAACGCGCTGCTGATAGGGCAGGGCAAACGTTTCATAATCTTGAGGGCTGAGTTGACCTGCCCAGGAATCGAACATTTGCACGACCTGTGCGCCACTATCGATCTGGTAACGAGCGTAGACGGCGATCGCATCTGCCAATTTAGCCAAAAGCTGATGCAAAATTGCCGAGTCAGAGAAGGCCATTCCCTTAATGACCGAGTAGGTTTTTGAGCCTTTGCCTTCTACCGCATAAGCTGCCAACGTCCAAGGCGCGCCCACAAACCCCAACACGGTTGAACGATTGCCCACTTCCTGCCGCAGTGCCTGCAAAATTTCTTGAATAAACGGCATCGACTCAGCCGGATCAAGCGGTCGCAGCGCATCTACCTGTTCCTGAGTACGAATGGGGCGCTCGATAATCGGGCCTTTCCCTTCTGCAATGTCCATCTCAATTCCCAGACCGGGCAGGGGAGTGACGATGTCAGAGAACAGAATTACTCCGTCTGGTTGGAATGCCCGCCAGGGTTGCAATGAAACCTCGATCGCCACTTCTGGAATCTCAGAACGCTGTCGAAACGACGGATATTTTTCTCGCAAATCCCGATAGGCTTTCATGTAGCGCCCTGCCTGTCGCATCATCCACACAGGAGGACGGTCTAACGTTTCACCACGAGCAGCCCGCAGCAGATAAGGAACCTGGGTCAGTCCAGCCATCTAAAGTTTCTCTCTTAAAGTTACAGACTTCACAGCAAGGGTTTGGCGATCGCTAACTTCTATAAATCTTTGTGTTCAGACGCTGACAGTTTAGACACAAAAATGCGCTTAGATTCAGCAATTCCAGGATTAAGATTATATAGCGATTCTGCGTGTCAAAGGGTCATTGGTCATGGGCTGTTTGCCGCAATAGCGGTTTACAAATGACAAAGGACAAAAGGCGAGTCACAAATGACTAACGCCAACTCAGCTTAAACTAGTGAGTATTAGAGTGAACGTTAAGAACTGTTAGCAACTGCATCGACTTCATGGATATTACAGAATTTTTTCAGCAAAGTGCTGGCAAATGGTTTTCACAGCGCACCAGTCATCATCTCGCTTTCAAGCAGTCTGAGAGCGGCAAATCTGACATTCGCATTGAAATGCTGCCCCAGGATGCACCTGAAGTAATTGAGCTGTGCCAGCAAAATGAGGTCGAGCCGACTCTGGCGCTCTGCGGTGCGCGAGTCACCTGGGACGGCACGATGGAATGGGACAAGGAAAAGCACGAAGGATCTACCGTTCTAGTTCCTGTTGCCGATCCAGATAAGCCCAACGAAGGGAAATTGCTGAGAGATACAGGTTACGCAGAGAAAGCACCTGTTGCCGGACGGTATGTCATGGGTGACGACGGTTCCCTAACGCTGATTACTGAATACGAATCAATGTACTCTGAAGAGCGCCTCTGGTTCGCCAGCCCTAATCTACGTCTGAGAACCAGCATCCTAAAGCGTTTCGGCGGCTTTAGCATGGCTACATTTTGCTCTGAAATCCGGATGGGCGGGCAGGGCTAAGAATGAAAGATGAGGGACAAGGAGACAAGTTTCGTCCTTAATCCCTCATCCCTACTCCCGCTCCCGCTGTTCCTGCAGGGAAATACTATCTCCAGCTAGAGCAAGGTCGGTGAAGTAGTCATCTCTGCTTTGCACAACAGCTTTGAGCTTGGTGTAAAAGTTGGAAACGCCTGTAGAGGGGACAAACTGGTGAATGGGGTGTTTGCTAACGCGATCGCCTGCCCATTGCACCAATTCTGTTGCGTCTAACCCAGCGTTGACGGGTCTAAACGTTGGAATGGGAGACTCTGTGACTTCTGAGCCAGGTAATTGAGTGGGGGTAGAAGTGGAATGTTCACGGTTGGCTTCTACAGATTCATGGGTTGCAGAAGTTGCTGAGGGTTCAGGGGTAGCTGAGGGCATTTCGACAGTGCCGTCTTCAGGAAGGGAAGTTCGTGATGGCTCTAGGGGGGATTTAGCAGCAGGAAGGAGGGCACGGACGGGGCGATCGCTGGTGTCTGGTCGCAGTATTTCTTGCGCGGGTGGTTGCTTAGATGGCGTGTCGTCTACCCTTGCATCCGATGATTCTTTTTCTACATCAGTAACACTAGCTTCACTCGTTTCACCTACTGCGATCGCATCTTCAAAAAGCTGGAGTTCTGAAACCTCAGCGCTTCTCGGCAAGATTGCGGCAGAATGGCGATCGTTACTCAAGCTCGAAGTTTGGGGGGAGGGGCGAGTTGGAGCAGGCAGTTCAGATGAGGTGATCGAAGATTTTGGAAATCTCCCACAAACCATGCGCTCAAACTCATGGTTGAAGTGATAGAGCGGCTGTCCTCGCCTCTTCCAGAGCGTCAAGATTTGGGTTACAGACACCGCTTTGTAGCGTCCCTGATAAAGCGCTTCTACTAGCGCAGACCGCAACCAGTTGGCCGGATATTCTCTCAGCCAATAGTCAATTAGACGCTCAATTGTGAAGCCACCCAGGTCAAAACTGTAATGGGCCAACAACTCAGCAGCATCTATAGCAGCATCTCTCGCCAGTTCTGTCATCGCTAGGGTAGAGTCAAATCAAAACTTTAACAAAATTCTGATCATTCCGCCGAGCCTAAACGTTAGTCTGTTTTTCCACAAACTTAATCGTTCCTGCGGCGTACACCTCCGTCTACTGTGCCTGATTCGTCCCCACCAAAGGGTTCAGGATCAATATTCCAGTTAAAGTCGCTGATGCGCAAGCCGAGAGAGGCTTGTTCTCGTCGTGGGTTTACTCGTAGCGTAATCGCATAGGTTCTTCTGCTGTATTCCAAAATGTATTCCGTCTGGATTTCGCGATCGCGATCTAAACTGAGCGAAGTTTGAAATCCAACCCTGAAGGGCCCATAAAGCTGCTGAATAATGCCGCCCGAAATTACCCGGTCATCCACAACCCGGTCAAATCGGAAGGGCGATTCTCCATCTCGAATATTTTGAGAATAGGTCAGGTTGAACCCGGTGTAGTCAAAGAATGGGCGAGAGAAATGCCCAAATTGTCCACGCACTCCAAGGCTAGCGGTGTAAACCTGCTGAGTATCGCCATTGCTGTAGGCGCTAAACACCCCCCTCAAACCAGCCACCAAGCTCACGTAGGGAACAACGGGGTTGGGGGTATATCTTAACCCCTCTGTTGCGGTGGGGGGAAGCGGCTCGCCTTGCCACAGCAAAAAGCCTCGCCGCAGGGCAACGCCAGCCTGATAGCGAGTTAGCTCAATTGGGTTGCCGCCATCTGAGGCAAGGATCAAGTTACGGCGATCGGTGTTAGCGCTAATGAGTTGTACACCAGTTTGATAGCTCAGATTAATGCCAGTGTTGCCCAACTCATAAGTAGGTGAAGTAAGCACTAAGCCCAAACTGCGCTGCACAGTCTGGAAACCTAGAGAGCCATTGAAGAGGCGATCGCGATAGCTATATTCTGCGGTCAGGGTATGGTTAAATAGCCGCTGCTGTAGCCGTAAGCTGCCGCGAAACTGAGTCTCCAATTCGTCCAGATCGAGACTGGTAAAAACGGCATTTCCTCGCAAAACCGTAGTTGGGCTGAACTGGACATTTAACTCGCCGATTAACCCGTAGTTTGCGGGGTCAGTCAGGTTGAAGCCGTTATCGTAGGCTCGCTGAAGCAAAATTTGCGGTCTGAGCGAAAGCTCCACCTGAGGACTAAGGGCATACTCAAAATTGCTTTCAACAAAGAAGCCACCCCGGTCTTCTTCGTCAAAGCCGAACTGAACTAGTCCAGGACGACGTTCTCGGTCATCTAAAATGACTCGATTTTGGAAATAAGGAATCGATAGCCCCTGATCAAACACAATCCGAGGTCGCCTTGCTCGAATTTCACTGCGAGTTGGCGATAGCCGCGTAAAGGTAGCGGTGTCTGCCCTTAGCTCTAGCTCTGGTGGTGAGAATGGGTCGTTGGTGATGCGAACGTTGGTTGCAACCCAACCATCAGGCGTAAACTCCACCTCATCTGCCTCAAATCGAATCCGCCGAACTTCACCGCCTGTGCCACCTCGCCTAGCATTTCCTGAACCCAAAGTTACGGATAGCCCACCTGGACTGCTAACAGGCGCATCAGAATCTTCATCGGCTTCAGAGTTAATTGCATCTGAGGCATCGGTTGGAATTTCGTCTTCGTCCTCGTCTTCTACAGTGGGTGTGCTATCCAGATCGGGCTGAGTGTCAACGTCAGGTAGCGCACCAGAATCATCCACGCCCGTGACAGCACCTGTTTCATCAGGTTGAACTTCGGGCTGTTCAGCGCTGATCAAGTCGCCTCTGAGTGGCTCTTGCGCTCCAGCACTGGCGTCAGTAGGCAACGTTGCCGAAAAGTCGTCACCCGCTGAGGGCAGAAATATTTCACCGCTGGCATTGAGGATGTCGCCGCGCTCCTGAACAAAGTTGTAGACGAAACGTTCGCCCCTGAACTCCTGCTGTCCGCTAACCAGGGTGACATTTCCTTCGGCGACTGCAATGCGATTGAGCAAATTCACCCGTAGTCGATCTGAGGTTAAAACGGCTCTGCGAAAGCGCATTTCAACGCTGCCTTCGGCGACAAATACCTGCTGAATTTGGTCAAACCGCTGGCGATCGGCAGAAAGTTCGATTACTTCTCCGGTGCCCGATGGGTCGAGCAGAAACGGCTCGCCATCCGTAGGGATTTGATCAGGAGAGACCCCATCTACAGGGGGTTCTTGCTCTTCTCCATTCATTTGAGGTGAATCAGACGGCTCACCTTCTTCGAGTTCCACTTCTTCTGATGGCGATTCTGGAAGGGGAGGCAGTTCATCGGGAATGACTAAAGTTTCCCCTGATGGCTGGGTGCTATCTGAGTCAGGCAAGCGATCGGGTAGTGATTCAGGGTCGATGGGTTCACCCGATTCATCGGGTGGCAATGGAGCTGAATCAAGCGGAGGCAAAGGTTGAGGTTCTAGCTCAGGTAGTTGAGCCAATTCTGATTCCGCTTCTTGAGCAAAGATATTTAGCCGTAGCGACTCGAGAATGGGAGAACGAGTTCTTTGAGGCGATCGCCCTGCCAATTCAGACAAGTAACGGAATGAAATCTGCCGCTGGAAGAGGGACAGAGGAGACTCGGCGGCTGTTGCTCCCGCCACGACCGAATTGCTAATGCTTTCATCCCCAACTGTTTCACTAGCTACTTCCCCGACACCTGCCTGTGAAGCGATCGCAGGCAAAGCGGAAGAGGCTCCATTCGCAACTGCTTCTCTCTCGCTTGCTATAGATGGGAGAACGGTTGCAGGCAAGGCAGAAGGTGCAGCCCTTTCTGCCGCTTCGCGCTCGGTTACTAAGGTTGGCGAAGCGATCGCTGGGGATGAGGACGGGGATACGGCACTCGCAGCCGCTTCTCTTCTAGTTGCAGTCGATGGAGCGATCGCCGCAGGTGAAGCAGACGGCGAAGCTGTAGAAAATAAGTCTTCGGAAGTAACGCCGTAGGTGATCGCAGCCTCTTGCTGACTTGAGAGGGTTGACTGCGGTGGGTTGAGTTCAACGGGAGCACCTAACAGAGCCGCATCAGATGCTCCAGTATTGGCAGCATCTGAGACGGTTGACCACTCGACTGAAGCGGGCGAGCGCTCTGGCGCAAAGCGTTCGGGTGGGGTAGGAACCGGAGCAACACCGCTGCCCGAAGTGAGTTGGGCAGGCTCCGCAGGCAAAACAGCCGTTGAAGAAGGTAAAGGATGGCTAATTTCCTCTGGTTGCGACAGATCGATAACCGGAGAAGTAGGCGGCAGAACCGGGTAGGGCATACTTTGGCACGACAAATTTATGCGGACAGCCCGGATACATCGCTTTAGCCGTCCTCAGCGCAGACTGATTGCCTGGGGGAGCAAGGAGTGTTTTGGCTGTCTATTCTAAATCCCGACGATTAGGGTTACGAGCGGGATCATTTGACAAAAATCCAAACACAAAAAGCGCAATAAAGAAGCTAACAACGATGTAAACGGCGATTTTAAGAGTCAGCATGTGAAGCATCTCCAGCAATAGGCTTTCTTATAATATCGAAACAGTGTCCTTTTTCTTACACAGCATTTGGATTGCTGTCGGATGACTGAAGATTTTGACCTAAATGCTTGATGAGAGATAATTCGCTGAAGCATCACTGAGGGGCACAGCGATCGCCATTTAAGGCAGCAACAATACACTCTACCTTAAGTCAGATGGGTTCTGGTAATTGGATGTTCCCCAAGATGACGGTCTAGGGAGATAAGGTAGGATCAGGACACTTCGATCGACAGGATGTTCCGATGACGATCGCCTCATCTCAGCCGGCCCTTACCCTTCCGGACCATACGCAACTGCCGGAAACCGACGGTACATTTGTGAAAAATTTCCAGGAGCATCCGCAGAGTTTGCTGCTGACTGATTCTATCCGCCCAATTCTTGATGCCCTTCACCCAACAGGACAGTACACTATTGGTCAAGACTGCGGCATCTACTGGCGGCTGACCGAGCCACCAGAGCGGGGTGCTGAGGCTCCTGACTGGTTTTACGTACCAAACGTACCACCGCTGCTTGATGGAAAAAGGCGACGCTCCTACGTGATGTGGAAGGAAATTGTTGCTCCCCTGATTGTGATTGAGTTTGTTTCGGGTGATGGCTCCGAGGAAAGAGACACGACCTCGCCCTTCACAGACGATGCCACGAAGGCTGGGAAATTCTGGGTGTATGAGCAGGCAATTCGAGTGCCGTTTTACGCCATTTATGAAGTAGACAAAGCCTCAGTTGAAGTTTACGAATTAATTGCCAATCACTATCAACGCTGTGATCCCAACGAGCGAGGGCATTTCCCCATTGCACCGATGGGTGTGGAATTGGGAATTTGGCAGGGGCAGTACATTAATCAGACCTTTCCCTGGTTGCGCTGGTGGGATAGCAACGGCAATTTGCTGTTGAACGGCGACGAGCGAGCCGAACAGGAAAAACAACGCGCTGAACAAGAAAAACAACGCGCTGAACAAGAAAAACAGCGCGCTGACCGCTTAGCGAATAGGTTAAGGGAGCTGGGGTTTGACCCAGATGAAATATAAGTCCAGCAAGACGTGATAGTCGGAGGACTCATGCAAACCAATAATCCTTAGCTGCGCCGACCGTGCCGGAGCCAGTTCCAAACTTTAGCAAGGGTTTCTTCTATCCAGACCATGCCTGAATCGATCCATTCCAGGAATTGCTCTAAAGGATGTTTGACGTAGCCGACAAGAGTAGCTTCCGTTTCAATCCAGGTGGTTTGCAGGTCAGATGAGCTTTGAGGATTGGGTTGATCTAGCTGTCCGGCTGCGTCTGGTTGGGAGGGTTGTAGAGCCGAGCCAGTTTCAGGGGAGGGAGGCATTGGGGCGATCGCTACTGTCTTTCCTGAGTCTTCAACCTGGGCTAATCTCTTCTCTGACCAGACCGTTCTCAAGCTTGGCAAGATTCTGCTGAAGCGATTTGCCTGAGGATTGGCTTGAGAATTTGCCTGAGGAGAATCTTGCCGCTTACCCGCAAACGGAAACACACCGCTAAAGCGAGAACTTTTTAGCAGGCGCATAGGTGTTGCGGCTGAGGGATTCAAAGTTGCTCGCTGCCGTCGTTCCCAAGGATTGACCATTGCCGCTGAAAACTCCGTCATCTCAATAAAGCCGCTAGTGTCGTCATCCTCAGTCCAGGGATCGTCAGCCCCAAGCTCAGTAAAGTTAGCAAGGTGGGTGTAGGCGATCGCTTGATCAGCTTGCAGTCTTGCGACCAAAACAGATTCGTGGAATAAGTTGGTGGCGATCGCCACCGAGCCGGTCTGCATCCACGCCATTAGCCGCCGAAACAGTCGCACGGGAGGCAGTGCATTTTGGTGAACTTCGGGTAGCGGCAGGGGAAACGGGACCGGCTGCTGCTCCGCCCACAAGGCTCGTCGGGTTCGCCAGTACTGAGCCACTTCCCAGACAATGCGTCGGTGTAACTGAACCTGCTGCTCAGTCGTCAAAATGTCTAGAATCTGACTCTGATTGGTAACTAGCACCAAGGAACGGCTGGTCAACGAAGATGCAATACCAATGATTTTGCTGGAGGGGGAAAGTGATCGCGCGGTTCCATTTGCACTGATAGTCCCATTCCCATTAACAGCCCCATTCCCATTAACAGCACTGCTTCCACTGATAGTGCCGTTCTGACTGACAGCAATTCCTGCTTCGGTTGTCTTTCCAAACGCCCTGTGTTCAATCGCACCGTGTTCAGTCGCACTATATTTAGCTGCATCGTGACGGACTGTTAGTCCATCAATCTGAATCGCTTGCACAGTCAGTTCAGCCTGATCCTGAAGCTGAGACAGATCGGATGAGGCGGCTAGCTCCAGCGCCGTTTTCACCGTTGGCAGCAGCGCGAACGCTTCTACCGTCTGCAACACTTTATAGATTGGCGTATCAGAACTGAGGGTAGGTTCGGGCCGGGGAGGCGCGTTGACGTGCTTCACTTTCTCAATTGCCTTCTCGACTGCCTTGAGCCGAAGTGAAGTCGTTTGCACCGCCTGGCGAAGCTGCTGCGCCGTCACTCGTCCCGTCTGAAACGCCACATAGGCTGGATATAGCAAAATTTGCACGCCCCAGGTAGCGGTCGTTTTAACTGAACGAACAGTGCGTCTGATCTGTTCACTCAATTGCAGCGATCGCCGATTGAGAAAGTTAAATACGCTGCTCTGATAGCGACCGGGGGAAGGCATGGGTCGAGGGGGAATGCAATGCTGAGGGGGAGTGAGGGATTCTGTTGTACAGTCGGGGGAAGCCATACGAATGCCCTGATCTTAGTCGAAAGATGACCGATGTTACCTCAGTTGCCCAAAATCAAATGCCGCAAAATGCTGTCTTAACTGTCATGGAGCAGATCGATCAGGCGATCGCCCATTTGCGTCAACTGACCCAGCTCGATATTCAGGCAAACTGGCATTACTGCCTTGAGGATTTATCGATTGCGGACGCAACCCAACCTGAACGGTGGAAAGAGTGGGCGACCGCTTCCCTCAACTCACGGCATCACGTCGCCTGGGCAAAAGGACAGCAAGTGCTGTGGCTGGGACAAACTCTGACCATTCCGCCAGCTTTGGAAGGATATTTCCTGGAAGGGCTGGCTTTGCGGCTGGCTATGGTCTGGTGGGCAGAGGACGCGCAAATTTTTGTGAATGGGGAGCTGGTGCAGGAAGGCGATATTTTTGACGCTTCCACCCGAATTTTGCTTAGCCCATCTGCCAAACCGGGAGAGCAAATTCACGTTGCGCTGCGGCTGGTCAGTCCCGGTCATGACGATGGTGCGCTGGTCAAGTCGCTCTGCCTCTACGAAAATTCGTTTCCCAATTCGCCTACTCCTGAACCGGGATTTGTGGCAGATGAGTTGGCTGTTTTGCAGCGATATCTCACCGCCTTTGCACCCGAAAAGCTGGAAACGCTAGCGACTGCCGTTGCTCAACTCGATTGGGCAGCACTGCGGGATCAATCTATAGCGGCTCGTCTTCGCTTTGACCAATCGCTGCAAGCCCTGCGACAAGAACTTCAGCCGTTGGGTGACTGGCTAAAACAGCGGCAAGTTCAGCTTGTGGGACATGCCCACCTGGATCTGGCGTGGCTGTGGACGGTAAGTGACACCTGGGAAGCAGCAGAGCGCACCTTTAAGTCGGTTCTCTCGCTTCAGCAAGATTTTCCTGAATTGACCTTCTGCCACTCGTCACCTGCACTGTTTGCCTGGATCGAACAGCACCGACCGGAGCTGTTTGCAGCAATTCAAGCCCAGGTTGCAGCGGGTACCTGGGAAATCGCAGCGGGGCTTTGGGTGGAGCCAGAGCTAAATTTGGTCAACGGTGAGTCGATTGTGCGGCAGGTGCTTTATGGTCAGCGCTATGTGCAGGAAAAGTTTGGCAAACTGAGCGCGATCGCCTGGTTGCCCGACAGTTTTGGGTTTTGCTGGCAGCTTCCGCAAATTCTCAAGCAAGGGGGCATTGAGTACTTCGTCACCCAAAAACTGCGCTGGAACGACACGACAGAATTTCCCCATGAACTGTTTTGGTGGCGATCGCCCGACGGCACTCAAATCCTCAGCTTCATGTCGCCCCGCATCGGTGAAGGTATCGATCCGCTAAAAATCTCTGAATATGCTTCTACCTGGGAAGCCAAAACCACCATTCAGCAATCTCTTTGGCTTCCTGGCGTAGGTGATCACGGTGGCGGACCCACTCGCGACATGCTAGAAGTCGGTCACCGCTGGCAGCACTCCCCTTTCTTCCCCCAACTCACCTTTAGCACCGTCCTGGACTACCTGCGATCGCTGCCTCAGATGGGCAATGCCTACCCCCCTTCCCTAGTCCCTAGTCCCCACCAGCCCCCAACCCCTTCCCTCCCCACTCTAAACTCCGAACTCTACCTCGAATTCCATCGTGGCTGCTACACATCTCACGCCGACCAGAAATGGTGGAATCGTCGCTGTGAAAGGCTCCTGTATCAGGCTGAATTGTTCAGCTCTGTGGCAACTCTGGTTACAGGTGGAAATTATCCTAAAGCGGAAATCGAAAGTGCCTGGAAACAGGTGCTTTTCAACCAGTTTCACGACATTTTGCCGGGTTCTTCAATCGCAGAAGTCTTTGACGATGCCAATCAAGCCTGGATAGAGGCAGAGCAAACCGGAGAACAGCTTTTGGTGAAGGCACTGGAGGCGATCGCCACTCAAATTCATCTTCCTGCTCCACCACAGCCTGATTGTCAGCCCATTGTGGTCTTCAATTCACTGAACTGGGCGCGATCGGAAGTCGTCGCAGTTCCCGTTTCTGAAGCAAATTTAGAATGGCGAGTTTTCGACCTGGAGGGATGTGAACTTTCCTGCCAGATGCAGCGGGATCATGATGCTCATTTGCTGTTTCACGCGAAAAGTATTCCTGGATTGGGCTATCAAGTGTACTGGTTGAAGGGCGATCGCCTCACAGGGGAAACTGCTTCGCACTCTTCTCAAATTTTGGCTGAATCATCTGCCCCTTCAGAGGCTTGGGTACTGGAAAACGAAACTCTGCGGGTCAGCATCGATCCCGAAACGGGAAACCTGAGCAGCGTGTTTGACAAAGTGCAGCAGCGGCAGGTGTTGAGCGATGCGGGCAATCAGCTTCAGTTTTTCAAGGATAGCGGTCAGTATTGGGATGCCTGGAATATTGACCCTGACTACGCCAAACATGCTTTGCCAGCAGCAAAGCTGAAGCAAATTTGCTGGCTAGAGCGGGGTGAAATTCAGCAGAGGCTCAGAGTAGTACGCCAGTTTGGGCAATCGGAATTTCAGCAAGATTACATTTTGCAGCGGGGATTGCCCGTTCTCAAAATCGCCACTGTCGTCAACTGGCAAGAAAGCCAGGTGTTGGTGAAAGCAGCTTTTCCGCTCAATTTGAAAGCCGACTTCGCGACTTATGAAATTCCCTGTGGGGCGATCGCTCGTCCCACGCTTCCTCCCAATGACCAAACCAATGACCAAGCCGATACTGCCTCACTCCCCGATGCGGTTCGAGCTAAGTGGGAGGTTCCAGCCTTACAGTGGGCTGACCTGAGCCAGTCTGACGAGGGCATTCACTATGGCGTGAGTTTGCTGAACGACTGCAAGCATGGATACGATAGCCAGCCGTCTCAGTTGCGGTTGACACTGCTACGTAGTTCAGAATGGCCCCATGCCGCAGCCGATCGCGGCATTCACCGATTTTGCTATGCGCTTTATCCTCATAGTGGCGACTGGCAATCAGCCGAGACGGTGCATCGCGGCTATGAGCTAAATCAACCGTTGCTGGTGGTCAGCCCCAAGCAGGAAGGCAACCGCAAATTGTTGCCACCAACCGGACAATTCCTTCAGCTAGAATCACAAAACCTGGTTCTTACTGCCTTTAAGCAATCAGAACAGGGCGATCGGTGGGTTTTGAGAGTTTATGAATGTGAGGGGCGATCGGCAGAGCTAAGGCTGACGGATCTAGGAGATCTTCTGTCTAAATATTTCGATCGTGAAACTGCCCAAATCACAACTCTGCTGGAGGAGTCAGATGGTTCTTCTTTAGAGCAAGAGACAGGAGCTTTTCACATTTCTCCCTGGCAGATCGCAACGTTCACATTTAAACAACAGCGCGATCAACAGCCCGATCGCCTTAAATAAAGGCAATTTTCAGGAATCAGGCGGTCTCAGATCGTAGATCAAAGGGCAGCTTTTGAGGGTGAGTGGGTGCCCATGTCAAGAGCATTAAAGATTTCCAATTTCAAAATTGGCAACCAACAGCCAACACTTGTGCGATCGCCCGCATAATCTTGAAGTAAGCCTGGTGCTGAAAACCTTTCCTCGTCCTATCGCTAAGTTTGGTGTGACCTGAGTTCCATGTCATCAATTTACTGTAGTCAAAGTCATGAGAACCCACCAGGCAGTCGATTTTGCCGATTGTGTGGCGAGAAGCTTGTGGTCAATAGCCAGGTATACCCAGGCTCAATTGCTCAAGGGATAGACACGACGATTGGTCTGCGCTATCGAATCAAGCGGCAGTTAGGTCATGGTGGCTTTGGTCGCACTTACCTGGCAGAAGATTTAAATCGGTTTAACGAACCGTGCGTGCTGAAAGAGTTTGCCCCCCAGGTCCACGGAACCTACGCCCTACAGAAAGCAGAGGAATTGTTTGAGCGGGAAGCAGGCGTACTGTACAAGCTTCAACACCCCCAAATTCCCCGCTTTCGAGAATTGTTTCGGGCAGATTTTGAGAAGCAGGCGCATCTATTTCTAGTTCAGGATTATGTTGAGGGACAAACCTATCGGCAGCTTTTAGATGCGCGTAAGCTTCAGGGAATGAGCTTTACTGAGTCGGAAGTGATGCAGCTTCTGATTCAGCTTTTGCCTGTGTTGCAGTACATCCATAGCGTTGGAGTAATCCACCGAGACATTTCGCCCGACAACTTGATTTTGCGCTACAGCGATCAGCTACCTGTGTTGATTGATTTTGGTGGCGTCAAGCAAGTGGCAGCGGCAGTTTCGCAATATGTGCAGGGAACGATGCAGGCACAGCCGATGTCTGCGCCAGAGACTCGACTCGGCAAGGTTGGCTATGCTCCCGAAGAGCAAATGCAGCTTGGCAGGGCTTATCCTCACAGCGATTTGTATGCATTAGCGATGACGGTGTTGGTGCTGTTGACGGGCAAAGAGCCGCAGGAGTTTTTGGGCAGCTTGCCGCGCCGCAACTGGAGTCAGGAACTAAACCTCAGTCCAGGGCTGAGTGCCATATTGGAACAGATGCGATCGCCCCGCCCCAATGATCGCTACCAATCCGCTGCGGAAGTCTTGCAAGCACTGGGAATTACCCCCGTCGATCTTGGCTACGTTCAAACCCAGCCGCCCCCCAGCTACATTCCCCCTGCGCCGCCTAACTCTGAGATTCAGGGAACTGTGGCGATCGCCCCCCCTGTCACACCTCACAGCCCTACACCCTACGCCCCTACACCCCACACCCCCTCTCGCCATGGTTTTGGCTTTGGTAAACTTCTGGTAGTGCTAGCTCTAATTTCGGGTTCCGCCGGGGCGGGCTGGTGGGCAACCACAAACTGGATCTTGCCAGAACGGACACCCGACCCACCTACAGAAGAAGCTGTTGAGCCAGGTTCCGATGAGTCTCCCCGCTTCTCAGAGGCAGAGCAAGCCCGCAAAGCAGAACTTCAAACACAGCGAGAGGAATTAGGCATTCCCTACGAGTTTTACGTCAACCTGGCAAATGCGACGTTTTACGAACGCTATCCTGACCAGCGAGGACGCACCCTCACTGATGGTCCGGAGGATGAAGAATGGCGATCGCACTGGGACGAGATCGCCGCTGAGTGGCTGGATACTCTAGAAACTAGCCTCAGCCCAGAAGCGCGCGGACAGTTGGGCAGCTATGACGAAGGCGATCGCGAACAGTGGAAACAGCAAGCCAATCAGCTTTATGTTGGCAGTCGATCGCTCTATGACCTGGCAGATGCTCAATTCTTTCATCTGTTTCCTGAGCAGCGAGGCAAAGATTTTCTCGACCAGCCACTGGGACAGGTGTGGCAAGGAATCGTGTTTGACCGCTTGAGAACCTTGCAAGATGGCTCAATGCTGGAACAGATAAAGTTTGACGCTGACTCCTACAGCGAACAGTTAGAGGAAAGTCTAGAGCCAGGAGAAGGTCGAGTCTACACGGCTAACCTCTCAGAAGGGCAAATTCTGCGCCTGGATTTAGATGCTCCCTCTGACGCTACTCAACTTTCGGTGTATCTACCTCGCCCCACGTCTAACCTGCCCGTTTTGCTGGAAGACTCTACAGACACCCGCTGGTCGAGCAAGCTGCCCCAGTCGGGCTTCTATGAAGTGGTAGTGGTCTCAACTGCCTCGGAGCCAATCGACTATCAGCTTGACCTCACCGTTGATAACGTCACCTCATCGCCTGTGGAGCCGGAAGAACCGGAAGCCCCAGAAGCCAAAAACTAGTGTCTGCATCCCTCACAGCTACTTCCCCATAGCAACCCCACAAGCTACCCATGTCTCTAACCCATGTCTTTACTAGAGCATTCGCTGGAAAATTATGAAGATAGGTTGTTTGAATTAGAAACGGCTGATCCGCTGCCGTCGGTCGAGCAAGTTTTAGATGTGTTGACGGCGCGAGATGTGGTTCATGCATTGTTGTGCGATCGCACCAGAGATGTCATCCGTCGCCCTGCCGTCCTCACGTACCTCGATCGCCGTCTGCGAAAGCAGTCTGACAGAATCACCCGGGTAGCTGACCTAGAAGATCTGCGAACCAGCTTTCACCCTAAAGCTGAAGCTTGGTGGTGGTTCTTTGAAGCTCCCGTCCCAGTTTACTGGTGGGATCGGTTCGATCGCCTGTGGAATGCGCTGGCGATTTTCCTATCGCTGCTCAGTCTGTTTGCGCTGTACAGCATTTCTACCCGGTTTTTGAGTGGCGATCGCGACACTCTGGGCTCAGTTGTGGTTGCCTTACAAACAGCACTCACAGGTTTAGTAATTGGCGGAGTCGTAACCAAAGATGGTCATATGACGATCGATCGCGTTTTGACCACGCTCAAAGTCCCCATTCACTTTAAGCAAGAAGGGCGGCTGATTCTGGTGACGCTGCTGCTGGCATCTCTAATTGGTTTTCGGCTATCTTTTCCGCTAATTGCTAATGCCTACACCTTCAATGGCGCAAAGGATTATGAAGCGGGGCGGCTGGTCGAAGCTCAGTTGAACTATCAGCGGGCAATCAACCTCAACCCAGACAACCTGGAGGCTCGATTTAAGCTGGCACTGGCGCTAGAAGATTTGGGCGAATTGGAAGATGCCAGCCGCGAATATCGCATCGTCAGCAGCAGCCGCAAAACTAACCCAAATGCGCTGAATCTAGAAGGATTGAACAACCTGGCGCGTTTATACATTTTGGCTGAAGACTATGACGAGGCGATTCCTTTACTCCTGCAAGCAAAGGATCAGGTCAAACCTGAAGCAGAATATCTGCGGTATTCCATTCTTAAAAACCTGGGTTGGGCCAGGTTGGGCCAGGAGCGCTATGACGAAGCGGAGGTATATCTACAGGAAGCCATTAAAGTCAACAATGCTATGGCACCCGCACACTGCTTGCTGGCACAGGTGTTGGAGGAATTGGATCAGCCACAAGACGCGATCGCCGTATGGGAACGCTGCCTCTCGTCTGCGAAGGTGACCGACCCAGATGAGGATAAGTGGTATGGAATGGCGAGAGAAAGATTAGGAGAAATGGTGCCTCAGACGGTCTTTCAAAGTGAAGATGCCCCAACTGAATAGACTATATTTCTTGCGAAAGGGGCATCTCGCCCCTTAAGTGGACAAGCTATTCGCTCTACGGATTATTTAATTTACAGTTTAAATTCAAGGTTAAAGAGGTTCTTAAGAGATTCAAAGGAATGGAACTTGATAGTTTGCTGCAGCATCTACACAACATGAAGGATGCATTCAGTATGAGAATTGCGCTTTTATATACTCAGGGTCTAATTCTTAAATTAGTTAGTTTAATTGGGTGCTTGAGCGATCGCCTTTAACGCCGCAACGGGAAGCGTTGCCGCAATAAGAACTGTCAGCGATCGCATCGAATCAGGGGTTGCACAGTCTAAATTGGAAGGATATCGATCCCGTACTACACGAGGGTCATTTTTGCATTTTGAAGCAAGTAGCAGTCACCAAGCTAAATTGGAAACTAGGTAAAACAGGTCATGCGGCGTGAAAGTTTCACTTTTGTTGTTTTGGGCTTAGCACTGGCGGGGTTAGGCTACGTAATTGCTTATGATCTGGCTACTGCACAGCAATCCACCTCAATCTTCCGATCGTCCGAGCGTTCAGAGGCGATCGCCCGCATCGTTGATATTAACAACGGTCGAGTGGCCCGCAAAAGAGTTAATGCTCAGGATTACCAACTCGTTGATGTCAACACAGACCTCTTTGCAGGCGACCTGATTTTGCCCGAGGGCAATGCTGTTGTTCTGGTTCAGTGCAACGAGTCTGGAACGGTCTGGCGAGTCCCAACAGGCAGCCCCTCCGGAGTAAGCAGCGGTTGTGCGTCTCCCGATCGCTTCAACTTCGGTCCCAGATAACTCTAAAATAAATTTTTCTTTAGAATAATTTTTCTCAATAGCTCTCCCTTACTAGCCTTTGATGCCCAACCCCTAGTCGCACCTCCTCCTATCTGACCAAATAGGGCGATGAGGAAATCGCTCTAAAGAGTTAGACTCTTGGGTTAGAGGATTCACCTGCCAGAACAGAGCAACACGGGAGATGAGCGATGCAGCAAACGGCTCTGCTTTGCCTGATTTTTGTTAGCCTGATCGTTACTGGATGTAGAGGGACACTACCGCCGATCGCCAGTCCAACCTGCTACGAAACCACCAACCTAGCGGATGAGAGTGGGCTCTATCCCGTTCGCCAAAACAACCAGGTCGGTTTTATTAATCGCAGCGGGTACACCGTCATTGAGCCTCAGTTTGACGAAGCCTGTGGGTTTTCTGAAGGATTATCTCTGGCTGCTGTAAATGGCAAATGGGGCTACATTGACCGCACCGGGGAATTCGTTATCCAGCCTCAATACGATTACGCAGAGCATTTTGTTGGCGGCATCGCGTTTGTTGAAAAAGATGGTCAGTTTACCTACATTGATGCATCAGGACAGCTAGTGGCTGAGGTTGCCGGACAGGTTTCTTACGAGGATGGCAGCCGCAACGCCACCTGGAAAGTACCCAGCACCTTTGTCGATCGCCGTTCTGGTAGAGAAGTTCGCAATCCGCAGCGAGAAGCAGAAGCGCGCGAAAGAGATTTTGTCCCCGCACCGCAGGTTGAGATTGACCAATATGAGGGGTACAGCTACGCCTCTGAAGGGTTTATGGCAGTGCAGGTGAATGGTAAGTGGGGCTATATCGACCAGAGCGGAAAATTTATCATCGAGCCACAGTTCAGCAACTTTAGACCTTTTTCTGAGGGGCTGGTGGCCGTGCAGGTCGGCGACAAATGGGGATACATGAATCAGCAGGGAGAATTTGTGATTCAGCCTCAGTTTTCCGGTGTCAAAGATTTTTCTGAAGGGTTAGCAGCGGTGAGCTTGGATCCTAAACAGTCTGAGTGGGGATATATCAACCGTTCAGGAGACTTTGCGATCGCCCCCCAGTTTGACGGCTTTGCAGAAAACTTTGATGGCGGGCTAGCCCTAGTAAACCATGACAGCGTCGATTACTATATCGATCCTCATGGGCGCATCGTTTGGCAATCGACCAAAAGCTGGCTCGTGACCGCAATCCATTTTGTTCAAGATTTTTGGGCAATTCGGGCAGGGTAAGCAGGTGAAGGATAGATGGAATTCCAGGAATCTTTGAAAATTAACCTCCATTTCTCACTCCCAACCCTCAATTTCCACTCTCCAAACCTTAATCTCTAATCCTCAATTCCTAATACACCATTAAGATTGGAGTATGTGTGATTTAAATGTGAATTATGACTGCCAACGTTGAAATTTACACTTGGGCTTCTTGTCCTTTCTGCATTCGAGCTAAAGCACTGCTGAATAAGAAGGGAATTGAGTTTACCGAATACCCCATTGATGGTGATGAACAGGCGCGAGCAGTAATGGCTGAACGGGCTCACGGTAGACGTTCCTTGCCCCAAATCTTTATCAACGATCAGCACATTGGCGGCTGCGATGACCTGTATGCACTCAACTCTCGTGGCAAGCTAGATGATCTGCTAGCCGCATAAGAACTTGGACATAGCTGCTTTGCGGTTTAATGTAGAGTTGCCCAAGTGCATCGCTGGAGAGTGGCTGCGTGAAATTTACGTTTATTATTGACCCGATTCAAAAGCTTGATCCTGGTCACGACACCAGCGTGGCGCTCATGGAGGCAGCACAAATGCTGGGTCATGAGGTTTGGGTGACGGAGGCAAGATTGCTCAGCGTGACGGGTGGCAAGGCCTGGGCTGAGCTACAGCAAGTGCAGATCACTCCGGCGCAGTTGGTCGATGGACACTGGGTAGTGGAGTCAAACTGGTATCAGCTTGGCGATCGCACCCTCCTCTGCCTGGAGGAAATGGACGCCGTGTTCATGCGAACTGACCCGCCCGTGAATGTGCCCTACCTCTACGCCACCTACATTCTGGACTATGTGAATCCGGCAAAAACGCTGGTGGTTAATTCGCCTGCTGGACTGCGCCTGGCGAATGAAAAAATGTATGCGCTTCAGTTTGCTGATGTGATCCCCAAGACGATCGTGAGTCAAGATAAGCGGGTGATCCGGCAGTTTATTGAGCAACAGGGTGCGGCGGTAATTAAACCGCTGGGTGGTAAAGGCGGCGAGGGAATTTTGCTAATCGAACCAGGCGATCGCAACTTCAATTCTCTGGTCGAAATCAGCACCCAAAACCAGTACCCGATCATGGTGCAAACGTTTTTGCCAGAAGCTAAAGACGGTGACAAACGGGTAATTCTGCTAAACGGTGAGCCCATTGGTGCCGTGAATCGGATTCCGACGGGCAGTGAGTTTCGCGGCAACATGGCAGTGGGCGGACGGGTGGCTGCGGCAGAGGTTACTGAGCGCGATCGCCAAATTTGTAGCCTCTTAGCCCCTACGTTGCGGCGAGATGGCTTAATCTTTGTAGGAATTGATGTGATTGGGGGCTACCTAACTGAAGTAAATGTCACCAGCCCAACCGGAATCCGCGAAGTGGATCGGCTCAATAATGTGCGACTGGGTGAACAGGTGATTCGTTGGGTGGAACAGCAACCCGCAATCCGTTCGGTCTGAGAAGCGTTTGGGGCGATCGCCCGTATCTGAAAGACCCGTATCTAAAAATACAGTTTCCCTCTGGTCTGTTTGTTTTAGTAGCTTCAGAGCGAGGGATCTCATTTCCAACTCAAAGGAGACTTGCATGAGCCGACTGCGCTATCCAAAGCCTGGAATTTATGGGATCAACCAGGGGATCAACCGGCGTAAATTTATTCAATATGGAGCAATGGCAGTGGGGGCAGGCGTGGTTGCTTCCTGTACTGGCAATCAGCCCGCCGCTGAAGAGGAGGAAGCAGCAGAATCTTCCGCCGCTGCCAGCCCTTCTCCTAGCGGTGAATTGACGTCCGTCACCTACGGCACCAACTGGTATGCTCAGGCAGAGCACGGCGGCTTCTATCAGGCGGTTGCTGCGGGCATTTATGAGGAGCATGGTCTGGATGTGACCATTCAAATGGGCGGTCCCCAAGTCAACGGCACGCAGCTATTGATGGGCGGTGCAGTCGATTTCTTCATGGGCTATACGGCAGATGCGATCAAGGCGATCGAGGAAGACATCCCCAAGGTCACGGTAGCGGCGATGTTCCAAAAAGACCCGCAAATCCTGATTGCTCACCCCGACACGGGAGCCGAATCGCTAGAAGATTTAAAGGGCAGACCTGTCTTTGTTTCGGCAGCAGCAAACACCACCTACTGGCCGTTCCTGGTTGCACGCTACGGCTTCACCGAAGACCAAAAGCGTCCCTATAACTTCAACCCCGGTCCATTCTTAGCAGACAAGCAAGCGGCTCAGCAGGGTTACCTCAGTTCTGAACCGCTGGCGATCTCAAAGGAGGGCGGCTTTGAGCCAGTCGTATTCCTACTAGCAGATTACGGCTACGATCCTTATTCCACCACGATCGAAACGCGGCGAGAATTGGTTGAATCTGACCCAGATCTAGTGCAGCGATTTGTTGATGCGTCGATCAAGGGCTGGTATAGCTACTTTGAAGATCCGGCTCCGGGAAATGAGCTAATCAAGCAAGCTAACCCTGAAATGACCGACGAACAAATTGCCTACGGCATCGAAAAAATGCAGGAATACGGCATTGCCATTTCTGGTGAGGCAGAAACGCAAGGCATTGGCGCAATGACCGATGGGCGCTGGAAGTCTTTCTTTGACACGATGGCAGAGGCAGGCGTGTTTGACCCTAATACGGATTACAAGCAGGCTTACACACTGGACTTTGTCAACAAAGGCGCAGAAGCTTATCAGGCTTAAGGCTATTTGGGTTGGTACACGCACACTGCACTTTATTTGCATAAACGCTAATGACTCATCCTGCCATTACGCTCAGCGACATCACCAAGGTCTATTCCAATGGCACGGTGGCGCTACAGCACCTCAATTTGGCGATTGAGGAAGGACAGTTTATCAGCCTGGTTGGACCGTCTGGCTGCGGTAAAAGTACTGTACTGCGAATGATTGCAGGTTTAGGCAAGATGAGTTCGGGACAGATCGAATGGAGTAGTGGTCATTCCCAGCGCCAGCTTGCGTTTGTGTTTCAGGAAGCTGCTCTAATGCCCTGGGCAACGGTGCAAGACAATGTGCGATTGCCCTTGAAACTGGCGGGGGTTTCCTATTCTGCATCTAGGACGGCTGTAGCTGAAGCGCTGGAACTGGTTGACCTAACTGGCTTTGAGAAGTGTTACCCGCGTGAACTGTCAGGTGGGATGAAGATGCGGGTATCGATCGCCCGTGCCCTGGTGACAAAGCCAGAAGTATTGCTGATGGATGAGCCGTTTGGGGCGCTGGATGAGATGACTCGCAGCAGGCTCAACAGTGACTTGCTCGCTCTGTGGAGCCAAAAGCAATGGACGGTGATATTTGTCACCCACAACATTTATGAGGCAGTTTACCTGTCGAATCGGGTAATCGTGATGGCAGCACGTCCAGGGCGAGTTGTGGCAGATGTGCCGATCGCCGCTCCCTATCCCCGCACCGAAGAGTTTCGCCTCTCCCCCCTCTACGGTGAATACTGCCGCCAGATTTCTTCTGCCCTTTCCCAGGCTGCGAGTGGGCAAGATGTGGCGATCGCCAACCCTGACCGACGAGCTGCAGAATATGTCTAGTGGTAGGTAGTAGACCGCAAGCAGGAAGACTGTCTTAACCCCTTACCTGCTAACTATCCTTCATCCTTCTTCCGTCCCCCTTTCTCCTTCCTCCATGCTGCTGCGCCAACTGACTGCCCTAATTCTGGAACTGCAAAATTTGTTGATGGGCCGCATCAACTTCACGGCAGGGAGCGATCGCCCCAATGGATCGATCCCTGCCCTTGCGGCTAAACCGATTGGCAAACTGGGAACTGCGGGGTTGTCAGGGATGCGGCAATTGCTTTCGCCCGATTTGCTGGCTCCGGTAGGGGTGGGCTTTTTGGTGCTGGCATTCTGGGAAATTGCGGTGCGAATGAGTGGCGTTCAGCCTTACCTGCTCCCAGGTCCGCTGTTGGTGCTGCAAACGCTAATTAGCGAATGGGGAACGCTGTTTCCGTCGTTGGTGATCACGTTTCAAATTACCCTGGCTGCTTTCGTTGTAGCGGTGATTTCTGGACTGTTGGTGTCGGTTCTGTTTACCCAGAGCAAGTGGATTGAGCGCAGCTTTTTTCCCTACGCGGTGATCTTGCAAACGACCCCGGTGGTGGCGATCGCCCCACTGATCATTATTTGGGTCAGGCAGGTTGTACCGGGAGACAACAGCACCTTTGTGGCACTGGTAATTTGCGCTTGGATTGTGGCGCTGTTCCCCATCATCGCCAATACGACCCTGGGGTTGAATAGCGCTGACCACAACTTGATCAACCTGTTCCAGCTTTACAAAGCTTCCCGCTGGCAGACGTTGCTGCATCTGCGCTTGCCCAGCGCTATGCCCTACTTTTTGGGTGGATTGCGAATCAGCGGCGGGCTGGCTCTGATCGGCGCAGTGGTGGCAGAATTCGTTGCCGGAACGGGCGGTACCAAATCGGGGATCGCCTACCAAATCCTGATTTCCAGCTACAATCTACAGATTCCCCGGATGTTTGCTGCCCTACTGATGACTACTGGGTTGGGCGTGCTCATCTTTGTGCTGCTGACGCTGCTTTCTGACTTTTTGCTTGGCAAGTGGCACGAAAGCGCTGTTCGACGAGAAAATTGAGCATCTACCTGCGATGAAGATCCCTGGAGCGTCCCATTACTGGCTGAAGAATGCCCATGTCCCATCTACCCTGATTCAGCTAGCCGATGGGGAAACGCTTGGCGAATCGGAATTACTGAATCCAATTGAGCCGCTGCTGCTGCTAGATATTGAGATTCGGGACGGAATAATTCATTCGTTACAACAATCTGCAACCGTTCCAGGTGAAATTCCCTCAGTCGATTTGCAGCGAGGAATGGTCTGGCCCTGCTTTGTGGATTTGCACACGCATTTGGATAAAGGCCATACCTGGGGGCGATCGCCCAACCTGGCAGGCACGTTTGATAGCGCCTTAGCTCTAGTAAGTAGCGATCGCGAGAAACACTGGGATGCCGAGGATGTCTATCGCCGTATGGAGTTTGGGCTAAAGTGCAGCTATGCTCACGGCACTCGTGCCCTGCGGACTCACATCGACTCTGCTAATGGACAGGCGAAAATCAGTCTGGAGGTCTTCAAAGCACTAAAAGCGGAATGGCAAGGTCGGCTAGAACTTCAGGCTGTTTCCCTGGTGCCGTTGGACTATTTCATGGGCGCAGAGGGAGAAGTATTGGCTGACCAGATCGCTGAAGCGGGAGGCTGTTTGGGCGGTTTGCCGCTGATGAACGAAGATTTAGAGCGGCAGATCGATCGGGTTTTTGAGTTGGCAGGCGATCGCCAGCTCAACCTCGACTTTCACACCGATGAAAGCGGCAACCCCGCCGACATTACCCTGCGCCACATTGCAGCGGCAACCCTGCGCCACGAATTCACCGGGCAGGTAGTTTGTGGTCACTGTTGTAGCCTCTCGGTGCAACCTGCCGAGGAAGTTCAGAAAACGATTGATCTAGTCAAGCAGGCGCGAATCGGAATCGTTAGCTTGCCGATGTGTAACCTTTACCTGCAAGACCGCAACCAGCAAACTTCTCAGCATTTCCTGTATGCCCCGCTAGAGCAGCAGCTTGCATTTAACTCCAAGTTTCCCAGTCGTACTCCACGCTGGCGAGGGGTAACGCTACTGCATGAGCTAAAGCACTCTGGCGTACCCACAGCGGTTGCCAGTGATAACTGCCGCGACCCATTTCACGCTTTTGGGGATCACGATGTGCTGGAGGTGTTTACCCAGTCTGCCAAGATTGCTCATTTTAATGCAGCCTATGGAGACTGGTGTACAGCGGTAACGACCACACCCGCAGACCTAATGGGTTTTCCAACCATTGGGCGGATCGGAACTGGGTTGCCCGCCGATTTGATTTTCTTTAGAGGGCGTTACTTTAGTGAATTGCTGTCGCGATCGCAGCATGATCGAGTCGTGTTACGACAGGGAAAGGCGATCGATACCGCTCTTCCTGACTACGCCGAACTGGATGACTTGCTGGTGAAATGACGGGACACTTAATTTAACTTGACTTTGTATACAGGAGGCTAGCGAGATGACTGCAACGGCTGCAACAGGGCGATCGCTTGATTGGGATGCATTAACCAGTGCCCTCAGCGGCATTGAAATAATTCGAGAACCGACTCAAGTAGCCAAACTCTCGCAAGACTACTACAGCTTTAGCCCGGTGTTGCAGGCACAGTTGACGGGTAAAGTTGCCGACCTAGTGGTTCGCCCTGTTAACGAAGCCGAAGTGCTGCGCGTGGCGGAGGTTTGCGTGAAATTCAAACTACCGTTGACGGTTCGTGGAGCAGGCACCGGAAACTATGGGCAGTGCGTCCCCTTAGAAGGCGGCGTAATTCTTGATCTAAGCCGAATGCAGGCGGTTCGCTGGCTAAAACCTGGACTCGCCTGCGTTGAACCTGGCGTAAAACTAGCCGCACTTGACAAACAGGCACGGGAAACCGGCTGGGAAATTCGTATGACCCCTTCCACTTATCGGACTGCGACGATCGGGGGCTTCATTGGTGGTGGTAGTGGTGGCATCGGCTCGATTACTTATGGGCAACTGCGCGATCGCGGCAACCTGCACGCCGTTCGGGTCGTAACAATGGAAGACCAGCCTCGTGTGATCGAGCTACGCGGCGACGATGTACAGAAAGTGAACCATGCCTATGGCACCAACGGCATTATTACCGAGCTAGAAATTCCCCTTGGACCGGCTTACCCCTGGGCAGAATACATCGTCAGTTTCTCCGATTTTATGAGCGCGGCACGGTTTGGTCAGGCGCTAGGCGACTCAGACGGCGTCATTAAAAAATTAATCTGCATTTGTGCTGCCCCAATTCCTAACTACTTTGCGGCACTGCGTAGCCATATTCCCGAAAATAGCCACTGTGCCCTGCTAGTCGTCTCAGAATCCTGCCGGGAACCCCTGACTGGACTAGTGCGGGAGTATGGCGGTGCATTCTGTTATGAGAAAGCCGCCAAGGATGCCAGCAAAGGGGTGACGCTGGTGGAATACTCCTGGAATCACACCACCCTCCACGCTCGTAGCGTTGACCCGTCTCTCACCTATTTGCAAACGCTGTTTCCGCCAGATAAGCAGCTCAAACTGGTAGAGCAGATGTATCACCACTTTGGCGACGAAGCAATGATGCATCTAGAATTTATCCGGGTGAATGGCTCCGTGCTTCCGGCAGCACTGCAAATTATTCGCTATTCCACCGCTGAACGGCTTCAAGAGATTATTCAACATCACGAGGATCAGGGTGCGTTTATTGCCAATCCGCATACCTACGTTTTGGAGGATGGTGGACGGAAAACCATTGATTCAGTGCAGCTTAAGTTTAAGGAAATGGTCGATCCCTACGGTTTGCTGAATCCGGGCAAAATGCGGGCGTGGTTGGAGCGGTAGGGGTTGTTGGTTTTAACCAAAGGCAGATTGAATATATTGCTGAAGAACAAGCCGGTAGCCTGCTACGACTAGGGGTTGTCCCAATTTGACAGGTCTGGAGATGATTGGACTGGTCTGCTGCGGAATTGTAATGGTTGAATCTTCAGCAGCAGTCGAGTTAGCTTGCTTGAAAATGGGAATGGGCGATCGCCCATAGCTCACCAGTGCCACATCAAATCGACAGGGCAACTCTGCCAACTCAGGTTGTTCTGCCAGAAATAGCTGGGCAGTTTGCCATAGTTTTGCCTGCTTTTTGGGCGTGATTGCTAACAACCCATTCGCATCCCAATTTCCCCGACTGCGAGCCTTAACTTCAACGAAGGCAAGCACCGGCTGAGATTGGAGAGGAGCGTTCTTAGATGTGGTTTTAGGAATTGGGGCGATCGCCCCTCTCGCCACTAGATCTAACTCACCCCAGCGGCAGTGCCAGCGACGCTGCAAAATTTCCCAGCCTTGTCCAATCAGCCATTGCGCCACCAAGTCTTCTGCCAAAAAACCAATGGTTTGTGTAACTTTGCCGGGTTTGGCAGGTTGGGAAGCAGGATTGAGTGAAGAATTCACAAGGCAATTCAAAGAATGTAACGGTGACTGAAGTTTGCCCACTTCTACAACCCTGATCTGCAAATGGCACGACACATTCGGGTAGGATTGGGTTGAAACAAATCGACTTGAATTGTTATTCCCGTTACCTTCAATTCGCATGATCAGGCTTTGTGATTTCTCCTGGACGCGATGCTGCCGATTTGCAGCGCGATGGTTTCCCAGTTTAGTAGGGTGGTGGGTACTGGTGGGGGCGATCGCCACCCTAAACCTTATATTTATTCCTCAAGCCCTAGCAGACAACTACAACAAAGAAAGCCTCATCGACGTTGACTTTTCTGGACGAGTCCTGACCGATTCCAGTTTTACCAAAGCCAACCTCCGCAGCAGCAACCTGAGCCACGCCGACCTGCGCGGCGTGAGCTTCTTTGGTGCAAATCTAGAAGACGTGAATCTGGAAGGAGCCAACCTGAGCTTTGCCACCCTCGACTCCGCCCGCCTAGTCGGCGCAAATTTAACAAACGCCATCTTAGAAGGCGCATTTGCCTTCAACGCCAAATTTGAGGGCGCAACCCTGGATGGAGCCGACTTTACCGACGTACTTTTGCGTCAAGACACCCAAGATAAACTCTGTGAAATGGCCACAGGCACTAACCCTGTAACCGGGCGAAATACCCGCGAGACACTGGATTGTTTCTAGGGGACAGGGGCTAGGGGCTGAGGCACAGGCAAGGAGTGCAACAACCCCTTGCTAACCACCGATGCGAAGCGCGTTATACCACTCATTCCCAATTCCTTGCAGAGGGGGTCTGGGGGACGTGCTTCGCCCCCCAGTGGGGGTTTGGGGGCAAAGCCCCCAAGAAGGTCTTGGCTAAAAACCGAAGACCTCGTGCATTGAAAGACATGGTTATAACAAAGGAATTTGGGAGAATCCGAGCCTTGGGGGTTTCCCCCAAACCCCCATTGGGGGACGCCCGCTTCCCCCAAACCCCCTCCGATTAGATTGGGATAGGCGGCATAACGCGCTTCGCATCGGTGGTTAGCAAAGGGTTTGTTTGCTTGTGGTGCAAATTTAATTTGCGGCAGATTCCAGGGATTGGTAGAACTCTCCGACCCAGGGCACCTGGGCTAGATCTGCAAAGGTGGTTTGGCGTTCTTGCTGGTCAAGTTCTTCGATGCGCTGCTTTTCGGCGTAGATTTGCTGCTGGTAATACTGGCTGAGTTCACTTGCAACGGCACAGTCAGTTTTTTCCCATAGGCTGAGAAAATGGCGGCAGCGCTTTTCACACATAACCCTCTCCATGCAGGCGGTTGCGGCTCGAACGACTAAAGGCGCACGTACAATGTCTCGCTGAGTTTTTTCATCCAAATGAAACAGCGGGTTGACCTGAGCTAGGCGATCGGGAAATTCGGTGAGGCGATCGCGCAATTGCCTAATCAAATCATCCTTTGTAATGTCAGACTGCAGTTCCAAAATTTGCTGCCACAGAAACCGATGATGGGAAATGCTGAAATCAATATCGCGTTCTTCCAGGGCATCAATGATTAGAGTCCGGTAGTCGGGCAGATTCAGGTATAGCCGCAATAACTGCGCTTCTGATTCTTCTAAGAGAGTGCGATCGCCTGGAGTTTGCCACTTTTGCGATCGCCCATGCCACCGCTGCCCCCGCACCTGTGTTCGCAAATCTTCCTCTAGCCGCAAAGTGAGCCGCGCTTCTCCTCGACTCAGTAGTTCTGCGCAGCGATGAATGTAATGGGTCCGCAGAGTCGCATTCGGCAAATTTCCTAGCAGC
Organism: Leptolyngbya sp. FACHB-541; assembly: GCF_014695875.1. Lineage (NCBI taxonomy): Bacteria > Bacillati > Cyanobacteriota > Cyanophyceae > Leptolyngbyales > Leptolyngbyaceae > Leptolyngbya > Leptolyngbya sp. FACHB-541. The sequence continues at coordinate 396,082 of NZ_JACJPC010000110.1, forward strand.
TTTACGATCGCCTGAGTGCTTTGCTGAAACTGGTCTGCCTTACTTAAATCAGCATCCGCCAAGAGCTGTTGAATCTGCCAATCCAGCCATAGGGGCGACTCTGCCAACAGTACTCGATAGTCATCGGCAGAATGACTCTGAAGAAATTCGTCTGGATCTTTACCCTGAGGAGTGTTCAACACTCGCAGTTGCACTTCCCCCTTATAGGCTAGGTCTGCAACTTCTCCGATCGCCCGCTCAGCCGCCTTCGCCCCCGCTGCATCTGCATCAAAGTTCAGCACCACCTGCTTTGACTCGGTGTAGCGCAACAGTAGCCGCACCTGCACCAAACTCAAGGCTGTTCCCAGAGAGGCCACCACATTGCTGATCCCCGCCGCGTGGAGGGCAATCACATCGAAATAGCCCTCCACCACCACAGCACAATCCTGCTTGGCGATCGCCCCTCGTGCCTTATCCAGCCCAAATAGCGTTTTGCCTTTGTCAAATAGCTCCGTTTCAGGAGAATTTAAGTATTTGGGCTGCTCATCGCTCAGCGTCCTGCCGCCAAATCCAATCACCCGTCCCTGAAGATCGTGAATCGGAATCATCAGGCGATCGCGAAACCGATCATAATATCCGCCCCCACCCTGCCGGGGAACGATCAACCCCGCCTGTTCTACTAACTCCACCGGATAGTGCTTCTGCTCCACCAAATAGCCGTATAGCGTCTGCCAACCCGCCGGAGCGTAGCCAAGCTGAAACTGTTGAATTGTTTCCTCGCTCAGCCGTCGTGCCTCCCGCAAATAGATCAAGGCTGCTTCACCCTGAGCCTGATGCAGTGCATGTTCATAAAATCGGGCTGTCAGTGCCAAAATCTCGTAAAGCTGATCTCGCAGTGAAAGCTGCCGCTGTAGCTCCTGTCGTTGAGCAGGCTCCAGCGTTTGCACTGATACCTGATAGCGCCGCGCCAGATCCAGCACCACATCACTAAACGAGCGCTTCCCAAACTCCATCAAAAACTTAATCGCATTTCCCCCCGCCCCACAGCTAAAGCAGTAATAAAACTGTTTGCCAGGGCTGACGCTAAAGCTGGGTGACTTATCATCATGAAACGGACATAGTCCCGTAAAGTCCTTCCCCCGCTTTCGTAGCACCACATGCTCTGAGACAACATCAACAATGTCAACTCGTTGCTTGACCTGCTCAACCGTGTCGGGATGTAAACGGGGAACGTCCATTAGCACCAGAGTAAAAATGATTCCCTACATTGTCAGACCTAAAAGCCAAAGGGTAAAGAGTAAAATCAAACTCCTCACCCAACCCTCAATCCCCGGCTCCTAATCCCCAATCCCCAGTTTTAACTGGTATCTTGAGCCATTAAGCGCTTAAATAGGCACAGTCAAAGGACACTACTTAGCACATGGGACGAATTTTCATTTCAGCCGCTCACGGTGGGCTAGAAAATGGCTCGACCGACCCCGGCACCGTTGCAGGTGGCACCACAGAAGCCAGAGAAATGATCTTGACTCGCGACCTGATTGCCACTGAGTTGCGATCGCGCAATTTTGAAGTGTTGACCGTTCCTGACAACCTCAGTGCCACAGAAACAATCGCCTGGATCAATGCGCGAGGGCGAAGAGACGATGTCGCCTTAGAAATTGGCATGGACGGTTCTCCAAATCCCTCCTTGCGTGGAGCCAGTGCCTATCACATCGCCAACAACGACCAGCGCAAAGCCCATGCCGAACTGCTGCTGTTAGCGCTATTGCGGCGTGTCCCTCAATTGCCTAGTCGAGGAGCCCGACCCGACACCGCTACAGGATTGGGCAATCTACCCTTCTGTCGCCAGCTTGTTCCGCCTTCGCTGCTGCTAGAAGTCGGCTTCCTCACCAATCCAGACGATCGCCTGCTATTGCAAAACCGCCGTCGTGACTTCGCCATCGGCATTGCAGACGGTCTTGCCGCCTGGAGTCGTGCAGTGGCAGGTACCTCTCCATCCCCGTCTCCCTCCCCAACCTACACCTCCACCGATATCAACATCAATGGAGGCATTTATGATGAGCAAGGAGTCATCGTCAGCGGCAATGCCTACATCCCCATTGATCTAGTCGATCGGTTGAATATAGACCTGTCAAACTCACCAGGTATTAACCGTATCAGTTACCGTAATGTCGTCTACATTAAGGCAATTGATCTCCGCGAATTTAATATCTCTGTAAGTTGGGATAGTGCCTCTCGCACGGTCATCCTGCGGTCGTCAGCATCGGTTTGCCCAGGACTCGTCGATCGCATCATGGGACGTGGCTCCACCTCTGAAGTGCAGCTCATGATGTTTCTCAAGACCAACAACGAGAATGCTTTAACCCAGTTTCCCGACTTACCCAAGCTTTATCGTGAAGAAGCCAGCATTGAAGGCGTTAACTACGATGTAGCCTTCTCACAGATGTGTATTGAAACAGGATTTTTACAGTTTGGTGGCGCTCTAAAACCGTCCCAAAACAACTTCGGTGGCTTAGGCAGTGCAATCGTGGAAGAGGAAACAGCCTCCTTTCCTAGCGCCAGAATTGGAGTTAGGGCGCACATCCAACACCTCAAAGCCTATGCCAGCACAGAACCACTCGTGCAAGAACTAGTTGACCCAAGGTTTCGTTTTGTTAGGCGCGGCATTGCGCCCCTCGTCAATCAACTCAGCGGGCGCTGGTCAGCGGATGCTCAATATGGGGAAAAGATTGTGGCGATCGTCCGACGGCTATACGAGTCAGCAGGTCTACTCTAAAGGCGTCTAGTCTAATTCAGCATCGACAAGGCTATTTCATGGGAAGGGGTGCGGAGCAAGTCCACACCCCTTCCCATGAAAAATAATGTTTTAGACAAAGCAATCAATTACATTCCGGGCAAGTTTAAGCCACCCGTTAGTTCTTCCATACGTTCGCGCATGGTTGCCGTAGATTTGTCGTAAGCATCTTTCATAGCCGCTGCTACGAGGTCAGAGAGCAAATCTGCACCTTCTTCTAGAGCTTGGGGTGAAATTTCGACCCGACGAGGCTCTTGGTTTCCGCTCAGCACAACTTTAACCAGTCCATTGCCAGAAGTGCCTTCAATTTCCATCTCTTCAAGTTCTTCTTGCAGCTTTCTTGCGCCTTCTTGAACTTGCTGAGCCTTCTTAAACGCTTCGGTTAGCTCTTTCATCTTGCCTAAACCGAAGCCAAATCCTTGACCTTTAGACATAACTTTCTAAATCTTGCTGTTGATGAACTCAGTGTAACCCTAACACCTAACCTTAACATTGGTGTTTACAGATGAAGCGTTCCAATTTGATTTTTAAGCCACTGCAGCCCTAAAACTCACCTAACATCTTCACCTCGGGCTCTAACCAGAGTGACCATTGATCCGCAACTTGCTGCTGAACGTAGCGAATCAACCGGAAAACGTCATTTGCCGTTGCGCCACCACAGTTAAGAATGAAATTGGCATGACGTTGAGCGACTTGGGCACCTCCAATTTGATGTCCTTTGAGCCCGGTTTGCTCGATCAGCCAACCAGCAGTGTGTGGCCCAGGGTTACGGAAAACGCTGCCACAGTTAGGGAGGTGATAGGGCTGGGTTGTATGTCGTTGCTTCATGTGAGCGGTGGTGTCTGCAAGCACCTGTTTGGGGTCGGCTCCAGGCTGAAGCTGAAAGGTTGTTCGCGTAACCAGGCGCGTGTCTCCCTGCAGCGAGGAGGTGCGATAACGATAGTCGAGATCTGCAGGGGTAAGAATGTTAACGCGGCCATCCCTCGATAGAACCTGCGTATCCACCAAAATGTCAGCAGTACAGGCGGCATGAGCGCCCGCGTTCATTACGACAGCTCCACCTACGGTGCCCGGAATGCCGACTGCCCACTCTAGCCCCTGCCAGCCTCGCTCAGCAACTTTCCAGGCAAGACGGGCGATTGGCTCACCTGCTCCGGCAGTGACTTGTCCCGTGTTGGAGTCAAATTCTGTATGGCGCAGGTGGCGAGTGCAGATGACTAAGCCTGGTAAGCCGCGATCGCTCACGAGTAAATTGGTCCCTGCCCCTAATAGAGTGACGGGTAAACCTTCTGCTTCTGCCCAAGCAAAGCTAATTTGCAGGTCTTCCAAGGTTTGGGGCGCAATGTAGAGTTCTGCGGGGCCACCCACCCGAAAGGAGGTCAAACTAGACAATGGCACTTGAGGTTTGATCAAACAACTTGTTCCAGGTAAGTGAAGCGCTGTTGTAGAACGCGATTTAGCAAGCGAATTTGGACTAGCCGCGGCAGTCGAAACAGATTTAAACTCTTTGTTGAATGTTTCTTCGCTGGCAGGGTAATCGGATTTAGCACTTGCGATCCCTGAAGCGGGTTCACGGGCGCTGGGGGAGTCACAGGAGAGAGTCATAGCTTTTTGGGTTTTGAAGAAGCTTGAGGCTAAAGGGGCGCTCCAAGTTTTGAAAGATGAAGCAAGGTTGGGATGAACTGCGATCGTTGAGGAAACGACGGGCCAACCCGGGATTCGCTTAATGACACTGAGGCTGAACCTTAGGGTCAACCTGCTGATAGTATGCATTGAGCTGAGGAATCACCTGATTTAGGTTCCCTGCTCCCAGAAATAGAACAAGGTCGCCAGGAGCCAGCGTCTCAACCAAATAAGCGTAGACATCTGGCAGGGTTGGCTGATAGACCACCTTAGGATGGTGCATGGCGATCGCCTCTGCCAACTGCTGTCCGCTAACCTGCTCCAACTTTGGTTCACCCGCGCTATAAATTTCCGTGGTGATGACCAAGTCAGCGTTCCCAAAAGAACGGGCAAACTCTGGCAAGAAGGTTAATGTGCGGCTATAGCGATGGGGTTGAAATACGGCTACAACCCTTCGCGGTAGAGGGTTAGAGGCTGCTGCCTGGAGCCGAGCAGCCATTAGCGTCGCTTGGATTTCGCTGGGGTGGTGAGCATAGTCATCAACCAGCAAAATATTATTGAACTCACCCCGTAGCTCAAAGCGTCGGCGTGCACCCGTAAAAGTTGCCAGGATGGAGGCAATTACCTCAAACTTTAATCCTAACAAACGCCCAATGGCTACAGCAGCTAAGGCATTACTGAGATTGTGCTGACCTAACAACTTCAAACTCAACGTGCCTAACAGTTCGCCGCGCTCCCAAACCTTTGCCTCTGTAATACTTGGATGGTAAACAATATCAGTCGCTGTATAATCTGCCTCAAGTTCGGGTTGTAGACTATAGCTGACGGCAGGTTTTAACTGATGCCGTACAGTCTCACAATCTAAACTTCCTACTAGGATTTGACAGTTTTGAGCAAACGTTTGGAACGTTTCAATTACCTCATCCAAACTGTTGTAGTGATCAGGATGGTCAAGCTCAATATTCGTAATTACGCCAATGTAAGCAGAAAACTTTACCAAAGAACCATCTGATTCATCGGATTCTGCAACTAAGTAAGGACCTTTCCCCAACCGAGCGTTTCCTTCCCAAGCAGCTACTTCACCACCCACAATAATGGTCGGATCTAAGCCTGCTTGCAGCAGCAAATAGCTAATCATGCTGCTGGTGGTTGTCTTGCCGTGAGTCCCAGCAACGGCAATGCTTTGATAATCACGCATTAACGCTGCTAATAAGTCAGAGCGGTGAAAAATTGGGCAGCCTGATTCCAGCGCTGCTCGATATTCAGAATTATTTTTAGGATCAATCGCTGTCGAACAGATTACTTGAGGAAGGACAGCTTGTAAGTCATTTGAATCCAACGAATTCAACTCTTGTTGCTTTAAGGTGCCATTCGCGCCGTTTCCGTTACCATTACCATTTCTGCCAGCTTCCTGGGGTGATGATTCTGACGAGATCAACCTTTGGCTGGGTTGAAAAAATCTCAAATTCGCAGCGTCTTGACTCCAAAAAATATGGACGTTTTGCTCCTGCAAACGCTGCGTAATGTGGTTGAGACAAATATCTGACCCTGAAACTGGGAGTCCACGCTTAGCTAAAATATAGGCGAGAGCCGACATTCCAATCCCACCGATGCCGATGAAATGGAATGGTCTCCCGCTGAAATCGACAGAATTCAGCATTCTAGCTCCTCAAACACCACACCACACCAATAACACGCGATATCATAGCAAGAATTGCTTTTTCGCGATATAACCTCCTGAAGGATTAGGCTGTCTGCTCTCAGTTAACTTTATTAATTTTTGGCTAGTGCTTACTCAAGCTTTAAACAATTCGTAGGAGCAATGGCTTCACGATTCGCATTTCTGCTTTCTGAATAAGCGTCTTAATTAAAAGCTGTTTTGAGTGCGATCGCGTCCTTTTCAAGAGATTTTGCTCGAAAACCAATGTTTAATCCTACTCGTTGGAGCTGTTGCTAATCCGGAAGTTTCTCAGGGCGATCGCCATTCTTTTGCCATGCCAAAGTTAGCCATTCTGGGTGGCAGTTTTAATCCGATTCATCAAGGGCATTTACTAATGGCAGAGATGGCTCTCAAACAAGTAAATCTGGATCAAGTCATTTGGGTGCCTGCTCAATGCCCTCCTCACAAGCAATCAATTGAGCTAGCAGACTTTCAGCACCGAGTTGAGATGGTCAAGCGGGCGATCGCCTCCTATCCTGTCTTTTGCCTATCTACCGTTGACCAAAACCGTACTGGGACTTCTTACGCCATCAATACCTTGCTTGACCTGCAAACTTGCTATCCAAACAGCCAGTGGTATTGGATCGTCGGTTTAGATGCCTTTGCCTCCCTGCCCCGGTGGTATCGTCGCCAAGAATTGGCAGCCAACTGCAGTTGGCTGGTTGCGCCTCGGGCGGGACAGCCCGCAGAGGTCATCGGTCATCAGGTTGTGCAACAACTGGCAGCACAGTCAATCAAAATCGATTGGCAAATTTTACAGATGCCTTTATTCGAAATTTCGTCTAGCCTGGTTCGGCAATATTGTCGTGATCGCCGCTCCCTCGGAGACCTCGTGCCTGAATCGGTAGAAAACTACATTCTTGCTCACAGTTTATACCGATAACGAAGCATAGCTACAAAAAGCACTGGCTTGAGCTGTCTACCAGACCCAAGTGACCAGATCACAATTTGCTAACAATTAGTGCAAAACCCTTCATCGGTGGCTATTGAGAGGGGCACGGCTAACGTGTATGATCTGGTTCATTACTAGCAAGTATTTTAGTAGACAGAGGGCAAGACGCAGTGATTAGAGTAGCGATCAACGGGTTTGGGCGCATCGGGCGCAACTTTATGCGGTGCTGGCTGACTCGACAAGACAGCCAAATGGAAGTCGTTGCCATCAACGACACTTCTGACCCTAGAACCAACGCCCACCTGTTAACATACGACTCAATGTTGGGCAGGTTCAACGCTGACATCAGCGCTGACGACAACACCATCACCGCCAATGGCAAAACCATCAAATGCACCTCTGACCGCAACCCCCTTAACTTGCCCTGGGGAGACTGGGACATTGACCTGATCATCGAATCGACTGGCGTTTTCACTAGCAAAGAAGGGGCTTCTAAGCACCTCAGCGCAGGCGCTAAGAAAGTGCTGATTACAGCTCCTGGCAAAGGCGACGATGGCACTTTTGTCGTAGGGGTAAATGATCAAGACTATGACCATAACCAGCACACCGTCATCAGCAACGCAAGCTGCACCACAAACTGCCTTGCCCCAGTCGCCAAAGTCATTCACGAAAACTTTGGCATCATCAAAGGCACCATGACGACGACCCACAGCTACACAGGCGACCAGCGCTTGCTCGACGCAAGCCACCGGGATTTGCGCCGTGCCCGTGCTGCTGCACTCAACATCGTGCCTACGACCACAGGAGCTGCAAAAGCAGTTGCGCTAGTATTGCCTGAATTGAAGGGCAAGCTAAACGGTATTGCGCTACGAGTTCCTACGCCAAACGTCTCCGTCGTGGATCTGGTTGTTCAGGTTGAGAAGCCTACCATTGCTGAGCAGGTCAACGATGCCCTCAGAGCTGCTGCGGAGGGCCCACTCAAAGGGATTCTGGCTTACAGCGATTTACCGCTGGTCTCCTGCGATTATCGCGGTACTGACGAGTCCTCAATCGTTGACGCCGCACTAACGATGGTCATGGGTGGCGATATGGTTAAAGTCGTCGCTTGGTATGACAACGAATGGGGCTACAGCCAGCGGGTTGTGGATCTGGCTGAGCTAGTCGCTCAGAAGTGGACAAAGTAGGCGACCGCTCCCCATCCTAAATCGGTAGCAATATGAAAGAGAAGCGCACCTCCTGGGAGGTGCGCTTCTCTTTGAGGTGCTTTTCTGTTTAACGGGAAAGTCAGAACTGGGAAAGTCAGGTGCGTGACCTACTGAGCGACAGCACCTTCCTGACCTACCCCAGGAGCCTCAAACTTATAGCCAACCCCGCGCACCGTTTGAATTAATGCGGGCTGAGTTGTATCAATCTCAATCTTCTTGCGAATCTGCCCAATATGAACATCAACAACCCGCTGGTCGCCTACATACTCATAATCCCAAACTTTTTGAATTAGCTCAGCCCGCCGCCAAACTCGTCCAGGATGGCTTGCCAAAAAGTGCAGCAGGTCAAATTCCAGCGCCGTTAGGGGCACAATGTCGTTGTTGAGCGTGACTTCTCGCCGTACCGGATCGATCGCCAATCCATTAAAAGTTAGACACTGTTGCTCAGCCGTTGTCACTGGGCGCTGACGTTTTAGAATTGCCCCCACCCGGACTTCTAACTCCCCTAAACTAAAGGGTTTTGTCAAATAGTCGTCTGCACCCTTCTTGAACCCAGTAATTCGGTCAACCTCGTCTGTGCGACTAGTTAGCATCAGCACAAATACCCCAGTTCGGCTTTGCATCTCTTGGCAAAGCGTATAGCCAGTAGAATCTGGCAGGTTGACATCCAGAATCACCAAGTCTGGATTAAATTGCTCGAAGATAGCCAAAGCAGTCTTGCCGTCTTCGGCAGATTCCATCTGATAATTCTGTTTCGACAGAAATCGATGGATCAAAGTGCGAATGGAGGGGTCGTCATCAACTACGAGAATCTTGGCTGGAGCCATGACCATAACCTTACATTGAGGAGTGGATGAGCATCGGTAAACGTAAGCAGAAGCTGATGCAATGGCAGATGAAACAATAGCCTATGTGAGGGTAGCTGCGTCAATAGATTTCACTAGAGATTTCACTAGACTTCATTAGAGAATAGGCTGTAGAAATGGATACCTGTTATATTAAGCGCTTAATAAAACAATTATCCGCACTAGAAATCGGCAATGCAAACACCTGCCTGAGCAAATCTAGCTAAATTTGAGCTTATATGCACTACCTGAACTAAACTTTTGCATCCTTAGTTTGCGAAAAGAGGGTAGACAGTTACACTATGGCTAGCAGCAGATGGCTAGCAGTAGACGGTTAGCAGCTTAAGCTGGGCAGAGATGCTAACAGACTGCGGGCTTCCTGATTTTCTTATTGCCAATCATAATCGAATATATTGGGGGTCTTTTGGAGGTTGTAGATGAGTGACCAGAATCACTACTTAAAGCTTGGGGTAGATGAAAACGCTTCGTTTGAAGAAATTCAGGATGCTCGTAATCGTCTCGTGCAGGAACACAGCGGCGATCGCAAGCTGGTAGAGTCCATTGAGGCAGCTTATGACGCGATCCTGATGGATCGGCTACGGCTGCGACAAGAAGGCAAAATTAAAGTGCCCGACCGGATTCGCTTTCCAGAGCGGCTGGTTGAAGTACCCCCTGAATTCACTCCAATCCCAACCAAGCAAACTCCGGATTGGTTACAGCGTTTTATTGACACACCCAGTCGAGCCGACATTCTCTGGCCGGCTGCATTATTCATCGGAACGGCCTTTCTCAGCCTGAGTTCAGCCCCGGTGGGGTTAGCCTTGGGAGTCGGCTTTAGCCTCTACTTCTTAAATCGTAAAGAACACAAATTTGGTCGATCTTTTCTGCTGACTTTGGTAGGACTGATTTTAGGCGTAGTGTTGGGGTTACAGGCAGCTAGCCTGCTGCAACCCCAACTCGCTGACCTAAGAATTGAAGCAGACACTTTTGCAGCCTGGGTGACTTTCCTAGTCCTCTGGTTGATCGACAGCTTTTTGCGATAAAGTCACCGGGGATCAAGCATTCACCCACCTATAATGCTTGCCGATCAGCCACTTAAGAGATGGCTGCTCCTACAGCGTTGGCTGGCACAACGTTGGACTCTTTAAAGATCAAATCTACTGCTTCGCCGAAATTGTTCACAATTCGGTCGGGGCGCTGCTGCATCAGTTGGGTGCGATCGCGAATGCCACACAGTACGGCGATCGCTTTGATACCGTGCGTTTTAGCCGATACAATATCGGCCTCCGTATCGCCAACCATCCAAACTTCCTCAGCTGCTGGAAGCTGGGTCAGTGCTCGCTGCATTAGCAGAGGTTTGTCTTTCACGTCAGCTGTTTTGACGTAGTCATTGCTGAGGCAAAACCGTCTATCCAGTGGAAAGAATTGAGCGAGGTCACAGCGACCAAACGCATCATCCAATTCCCGTACCCGTCTCATCGTCATTACAGCTAGATCGACCTTTGCTTGCCGAATTCGCTTGAGCGTGTCGATCGCCCCTGGCACCGGCGTGTCATAAGCCAAATAAGGCATCGAGTGGACGGTGCGTTTGCGCACTTGGTAAAACTTTTCTGCCTGGGTCGCATCTAGCCCCGAGAGCCGTGCAATCTGGCGCTCAGGCATTTGCGATCGCTTCAAAGCCCAAAACTCTTCCTTAGAGAGTGGATTAACTGGCTGATCGGGATATCGAACTTCTCTCAAACAAAACAGGTAGGCCCGATAGTACCGTTCAGAAACGTTCATGATAGGGCCATCAAAATCAGTAATAATTCTTAGCATCTCAAAGCACCAACCTAAAAACGAGTATTAACTTTTATTAAAACATACTAACTTTCAAGCGCCAAAATTACACTCTGTTGAAAGTCTCAAAGTTTGAAGCAATTTTGTAGTTAAATCTGCGACTAAAGAAACTTAAAAACGACAGAAAAAAAGTCCGCGTGAGCAGACTTTTCGTGCAGCCTTGGATGAAGTACTCAGGACAAGCTCCCCTCTAGGAAACGCTTACTTCCAGAACAAGAAGCTGCGGAGATTAGCAAGATGATGAATTGCTGTTCAATACTTCTTAAATAAGCAGCGGTTTTAGAGCCTATTAGAAACAGCAATGAAACGGCAATTCACTAGATTTATGCAAAGGCAAACTTTGTAACAGGAGGCGTTCTACCTCGGTCGTTCTAGCCTTCTAATTAGCTTTAGCTCTTTAAACAGACTGTCCTGTCACAATGGCCCAAAAGAAGCGTTCAAACGGACCTTCGTTAACATCGACGTGCATCTTTTTTGCCCAGGTGAATACGCCAAAGCTGACGTGTCCGCTGTCGTGTTGACCGAAAGTGCCCTTTTGAATTGCAACATTGCCGACCAGCGCAATCCAGTGGTTGGGCAGAGCAACAGGCAGGTCATCCTTGCTAGGTGTAGCTTGCCCCAGCAAGCCATCAGCCGTTACCAGCAGGAACGCTACGCCACTTGCCTCAATCACCCGAGCTGCATTTTGCAGGGCTCCCATGTCGCCCAAGAGGTAGGTGTGGTTGTACTTCACTTGCTCGTAGCCCAAAATTTCTCTAACCCAGCCTTTCATTTCCCAGGATTTAGTCATGCCGCTGAGGTTACGCATCATTTCAGGCACATCGGGATCAACCGGAAACAGTAAATTTTCTGCATCGCGTAGCGTTGCCAGCACTAACCAGTCTGCCTGCCCCATTGCAGATTGCCTTTGCTTTCCTGACGCAGCCGAGTAGAGGTATTGATCTGCTTTGTTTTTGCTTGGAAATTGCCCTGTTCAAACAAACTCCTACAAATCTGGACGTAACGCAGCGGCTGCTTACGGATTAGCTCAAACAAGATGGAAGCTGGACCACAAAAAGGTTGCTTACCCTAATTGACCTTAAAAGGGTCATTCACCCGCGATCGCATCTCTGCCACAATCTTTTGCTTGTCTAGATACGGCCACAGGCTGGGTGCAGCAGATTGCTCAAAGCCGGCGATCGCTGCCAGTGCTTCCCGCTTGAAAGCCGAATTGGATAGCTGAGTATTTGTAGTCACGTCTTCCTCTGGCTAGCGCTAAACCCCGTATCCAGCTTTGTAGATCAACAGCCCTGAATCGTAGAATTACGCAAATCTGATAGAGCGTTTGCTAATCTGACAGAGGTGTAACCGCTCCCCCTCCCTTTAGAAATTCTTCTTCAAACCCAATTTTCCTGTGACTTCAACCCTGCTCACGATTAAATTTCTTCAGCAACCTACCTCAACTCAATGGGTAGAGCAGGCGATCGCCAATCTTGACACTATTTTGCTTGACCATTCTCACTGTGAACGGAAAGCGGCGGGTGTAGCCCTCAATCTAATTTTTCGTTATCCTTCCAGCGCTAAACTAGTGCGAACCTTGACGGCGATCGCCCAGGAAGAGCTAGAGCATTTCGAGCAGGTGAATCAGTGGCTCGATCGGCGTGACATTCCCCTGGCACCACTGTCTGCACCACCTTATGCTGCTGGACTCAAGGCTGAAATTCGCCGTCATGAACCCGACCGCATGCTCGACCTGCTGCTCGTCTCTGGGCTAATCGAAGCCCGTAGTCACGAACGCTTGGGGCTGTTAGCTGCTCACTGCCCTGAAGTAGAACTAGCGCAGTTTTATCGAGGCTTAATGGCATCGGAAGCGCGTCACTATGGCATTTACTGGACACTAGCAACTACTTATTTTGAGCGCGCAGTTGTAATGGAGCGGCTAGAATCGCTTGCGGCTGTGGAGAGCCAGCTTTTGTCAACCCTTTACCCTGAGCCAAGGATTCATAGTTAGTGAATAGCCATTACCGCGAGTTTCGGATTCGAGATTGGCAACCAGGCGATCGCACAGTCGCAGCAGAGTTGATTCGCTCTGTGCTGAGTGAATATGGGCTTGAGTGTGAACCAGACGGTGCCGACCGAGATGTCTTGTCTGTTGAGGAGTCTTACTGGAACAAAGGCGGCGAATTTTGGGTGGTCGAACGACAGCAACGTATAGTAGGCACAACCGCTTACTATCCGGTTGCGAAAGGGACGAATGCAGTAGAAATTCGCAAGATGTATCTTTTGCCTGAAGCGAGAGGGCAAGGATTGGGGCGCTATTTGTTACAAAACTTAGAAGAGGCAATCGCCAACCGGGGCTATCAGCAAATTTGGTTAGAAACGGCGAGCGTGCTTTTTGAAGCGGTCAAGCTTTACGAGAGTAGCGGTTATCAACCAGCAACTGGGGTTGAAACCAAGCGATGCGATCGCCTTTACACCAAGCTTTTAGAACGTTCTTCTAACTTAGAGCAGCAGCTTTTAGAGAAAAGCGAAGGCGTTTAATCACACACCTCTTCTTTGTCCGTAACTTAACCGGGCTGTGTCATAAGCTTCATGTCTCTGACACATCAACTCAACATTGGCTTGTCAGGGTGGCTCCTAAATCCTGCGGACTCTGCGAGGATTTAAGCAAAAATCCACTTGGACGTAAAACCAGTTTGCATCCGTTGAAAGCAAAGACGGCAGACACTGGATTGCAGTGGAGTAAACACCTTAAGGTTTAAGGAGAAACTTGAAATGCTGAAGCAAATTTTGGCAGGCAGCACCTTTTTGCTGCTGGTAGCCTTTGGGAGCCTACCCGCTCGATCTCAAACATCAGCTCCTCCTACAGCTGAGCCAACTGAGCCTTCAGCCCAACAGCTAGACCCTGCAGCCCAGCCTGCTCCTCCTACTGAAGCTCAGTCCACGCCCCCTACTCAGGCTCAACCCCAGTCCGCTGCTGAGGTAAGTTCAGAGGACATCGAAAAATTTGCTAGGGCGATCGCGCAACTCCAAACGATTCAGCAGGAAACTCAAACCGAGCTACTTCAAATCGTTGAAGGTCAAGGATTAACCCCAGATCGATTCAATGAAATTGCTGAAGCTCAGCAAAACCCTCAAGCAGGAGCCGATGTAGAGATTTCTGATGAGGAATTGCAGAGCTTTGAGCAAGCCGCAAACGAGATCACGACCGTCCGTCAGCAGACCCAAGCTAGATTCCAGGAAGCGGTTCAAGCTGAAGGGTTAGAAGTTGAGCAGTTTAACCAGATTCTTGCTGCTGTGCAGCAAGATCCTGCTTTGCAGCAGGAAGTTGAGCAAATTCTTCGAGCTGAACCTGCCTCAGGTCAAGAATTGCCTCAGTAGGGAAACTCGATTTGCCTTCGTGAGCGCGTCTATACCCTTCTGTTAAGGTACCGATTTGTGGCGTTGCACATGACGAACGACTCCGTAGGGGCACGGCAATGCTGTGCTCCTATAGTGGGCGATCGCCATATTAGAAACTTCCTCCCATTCTCAAGTTGAGCAATGGCTTTTGTGTTTCTAAGCACTACCTAACGTTGCCTGAAATTAACTCTTAAGTTAGACCGGGATTCAGCAGATCTTCCTACGGGAGGAGGTTTTTGAGAAATCGAATTATTCCTTACGGAGCATAGGCTGGTCTCGCTTTTTCTGACAAATTGAGTGTAGGGACGGATGATAAAAAATCAGGAGATATCGCAATGAAATTAAAGTTTCTCGCTCTACCTTTGTTACTTGGAATGACGCTAGCTGTTGGCGCTTGCGCTCCTGCTGGTACCGACGATGCAGAAACTGCACCCACTGAAGACCCCGCTGTAGCACCTGCTGAAGATCCGGCGGTTGCTCCTACCGAAGAGCCAGCAGAGGCTCCTACCGCTCCTGGAACTGAAGCTCCTCCCCAATAGACTGTTACGAGCGATCGCTCAATAAACATTCTGATTCCACCTTTAGAACCGCTGTTGCAAGGTTGCACTCTCTAGGTGCAACCTTTCGATGTTTCTAACGGTAATCAAGATGCGCTAAGGCTGCCCAACTGGCAAATAGCCTTCTATTAAATAATCCGCATCAAGCGATCGCCACCTCACCCGCTCCAGTACTAGCGCCTCTGACATCAACGACAAGCCCAGCTCACCAACTGGGGAAGGAGCCGTTGCCCCACCAATAATTTTGGGGGCAATAAATGCCCAAACTTTTTGAATAGCCCGATCGGCGATCGCCTCAGCTGCCAATCGTCCTCCACATTCCCACAAAACACTCAAGCAGCCCCGTTCATACAAACAGTCCATTGCTTGAGCAGGAGCCAGAGATAACATCTCAACCACTTCAACTCCCCGCTTCCTCAAAGCAGTTTGAAATTCGGGTCTGCTGCCAGCTTCAGTCAAGACTAGTGTTGGAGCTTCCGCGATGTTCCATAATTTGGCATCGTCGGGCAAATCTAAACTGCTGCTCATCACCACCCTGAGCGGATTGTGCTGGGCGACTTGATGGTTGGTCAACAGCGGATTGTCACGCCGAACCGTGTTTCCACCTACAACCACTGCATCACAGGTAGCGCGTAACTGGTGAACTGCTGCTCGTGCAGTTTTTCCTGTAACCCAGGCACTATGTCCGGTGCTAGCAGCAATTTTGCCATCTAGGGTCATCGCATATTTCAAAATGCCAAACGGTCGGCGATGAAGCACTCGATGCACAAATGCTTCATTCAATTCTTGGCAGGCTGTCTCTTCTACACCAACGCTGACTGCTATTCCAGCCGTTTGTAGTCTGGCAATGCCACCTCCCGACACACGCGGATCTGGATCAACCATTCCCGCGACAACCCTGGCAACCCCCGCTTGGATTAGGGCTTCTGTGCAGGGTGGAGTTCTACCGTGGTGATTGCAAGGCTCCAAATTGACATAAACGGTAGCTCCCTGTGCTTGCTCAACCGCTGCCCTCAATGCAAAAACCTCAGCATGGGGTTGCCCCGCCTTGGGGTGAAATCCTTCGCCAACGATCTGACCGTTTTGCACCACAACGGCTCCCACTAATGGGTTTGGGGCTGTTTGACCTGCTGCCTGACGCGCTAGCTCCAGACAACGTTGCATCATGGTTCGGTCAAAATCAGCATTCATAAAGAAGAATTGAGTTCATTCAAGGGAGATATGAGCTTGCGATCGCTGCTAGATCTGCTTTTGAGCGATCGCTCTGTAGAAATATTGCAGGACTATCGAGAATTGCAAGTCATTCAGCAATTTCAGTAGAGTTACGGTGTAGTGTGCCCTTCGAGCCAACTCATTCCTCCCCCTAATCCCCAACCCCCGCCTCCTGCAACCTCTTCTCAAGATTCTCTTGCTCAAGCTGTTCCAGTAGCCAATCAATCTCAAACCGCAAATTGGCTAGATGCCGTCGCCACGCTGTTGACTCATAGCGATCGGTGCTGCTAGTCATATCTTCCCGCTCTAGATCCTGTAGCCGCAGACGGCAAACCAGCAATCGTTGCTCTAGCAGCTTAATTCGCTCTATGGGAAGAAGGTGGCTAAAGAAGAAATATTTGATGATGAAACGGGACCGGCTGTTGACCCAGCTTTCATGCGGATATTCCAGCATTTTGCGTCGCCAGCGATCGCGCCCCGCCTCAGTAATGCAATATACCTTGCGGCTCGAACCCGATTCTCCAGCTTCCTCCACCAGCGTCACGATATCTCCTCTTGCCTCCAGCCGTTTGAGCAAAGGATAAATCGCCCCATAGTTGACGCTGATGCAGCCACTCATAAATAGCTCTAGCTGCTGCTTTAGACGGTAGCCGTGCAAAGGTTGCTTTTGTAAAAATCCAAGTGTTGCTAATTCCAACATTATTTCAACGTATTTCTATATCAGGTTGATATTCCTACTCCAAATTGATATACCTGTTAAGGATACAGCGTTTACAAAATGCAATAAACTCTGTTGCATTTTTAAGCAAGCGCTTGATCAGCTAAGGCAAGAAATTTTCCAAATAATTGGCAAGAAATTTATGTTGCAGGTCGCTCCTTCCGTGCCCCTGGCTGTTGCGCGTAAACCTGTGTCAATCGCCAGCCGCCTAATTTTGACTCTCAGTTTATTACTTGTGTCAGCCGGATGTGAACTGTTTCCTCGTAGCGAAGCTCAGTCTGAGCCTCCTGGTGCAGAGCAAGGCGGCCCACCATCCGTTGATGTAATGGTTGCTGAAACTGCCCCTTTGGAGGCAGCAGAGGAATTCACTGGCACAACCCGACCTTTCCGAGAAGTTTCACTGCGATCGCAAGCTGAAGGGCAACTGTTAGATGTAACGGTCGATATGGGCGATCCAGTAGAGCGGGGGCAGGTATTGGCGCGGCTCGATAATAGGTTGCTGACCGCAACTGTGATTGAGGCGCAGGCAGAGGAAGCAGCCCGTCAGTCTGAAGTGGCCAGCCTGCAAGCAGAAGTCAGCGATGCACTGACCCTAGTAGAACAAGCGCGGCTAGAGTTGGCTCAGGCGCAGTCAGATGCCGCACGACAACAGCAATTATTTAACGAGGGGGCGATCGCAGAGCAACAGGTAGAACTTGCCCAAACTACCGTTGGCACAGCAGAGCAAGCACTCAGATCGGCGCAAGAGCAGGTTCGCACCCGTCAGCAGGTGGTGAGAGCAGCCGAACGGCGAGTTGTTGCTCAGCAAGCGTTGGTTGCCCAAGAACAAGAGCGGCAATCTTACAGTACGCTCGTTTCTCCCGTCACTGGAGCGGTATTATCGCGGGAAATAGAACCGGGCGATCTGGCCCAACCCGGCAGTGAAGTTTTACGACTGGGAGACTTCAGCCAAATAAAAGTAGAAGTCCAAATTTCAGAACTCGAACTGGCAGGTATTCAAGTCGGTCAACCCGTCCAGGTTCGCCTGGATGCACTTCCTAACCAAACCTTTTCGGGCGAGGTAACGCTCATTTCTCCTGCGGCTGACCCCACTGCTCGTCTAATCCCAATTGAGGTGACAATACCGAACCCAGATGAACGCATCGGCAGTGGACTGCTGGCACGGGTTAGCTTCTCTCAACAGGCTGCTGAACGAGTGGTTATTCCGTTGACGGCGATCGAAATCGGAGGAGAGGCAGACGCAGAAAGCTCAGACGCAGAATCACCGCAGGCAGAAGCTTCGGCATCAGAGCAATCAGATGAGCAATCCGGCGAAACAGCCACCATTTTTGTCTTAGAAGGTTCTCAAGAGGAGCCGACTGTGGTGGCCCGAACGGTAAGGTTGGGCGATCGCGCTGACGGGCAAGTAGAAATTCTCTCTGGACTAGAACCCGGGGATCAATACGTTGCGCGGAGCAGTGGCGCTCTGGAAGATGGTGCCGCCGTCCGCCTCAGCCTAATTTCTGAAACATCCTCCTAGAACTAACGTTTTCCCCTTCATCCCATTTATTCGCCCGCTTCTTAATCCTGATACCTGTGCCTACTGCTCATCTAGGCTGCTGATCGTCCTCACTCACTCGTTGAAGCAATGCAAACCCAAAAACCTTCCGGCTTTAGCATTAGCAGCATTTCAATCCGCCGTCACATCGGCACGCTAATGCTGACCCTGGCAGTGATCGTCGTTGGCGTGTTTTATATCTCCAACCTTCAGGTTGATTTGCTGCCTTCTATTACCTATCCCCGGATTGGAGTACGGGTTGATGCACCCGGAATTTCGCCCGAAGTTGCGGTGGATGAAGTAACCCGTCCACTCGAAGAAGCCCTTTCTGCCACAGAAGGGGTGGTGCAGGTTTATTCCCAAACTCGTGAAGGGCAGGTGAGCTTAGACCTGTACTTTGAGCCAGGCGGAGATATTGATCAGGCGTTGAACGATGCAACGGCTGCATTCAACCGTGCACGGGGACAGCTACCCGACACGATCGAGGAGCCGCGTCTGTTCAAGGCTGACCCTTCACAGTTGCCAGTTTACGAGTTAGCGCTGACTTCCTCTTCACTAGAATCGGTCGCCCTGCGGGTATTTGCGGATGAAGAGCTAGGCCGTGAACTGGGTGTGGTTCCAGGCGTTGCCTCGGTGGATGTGTCTGGCGGAGAGGCAGAAGAGGTCATTGTGAACGTTGATCTCGATCGCCTGCAAGCACTGGGCATCGGGCTGACGGACGTATTGGATGAGCTAGAGCAAACCAATCAGGATGTTTCAGGCGGACGAATTTTTGGAGAGAATGCTGAACCCTTAACGCGAGCAATTGGGCGGTTTCAAGACGCTGAGGAAATTAACAATATTTCTTTTGTTGTTGGAGGAAGCAGCACATCAACAGACACTGAGGAGACCGATAGTGATACAGAATCTGGCTTGTCTCCCAGTGCTCCTCGGCGAGTTTACCTGCGAGATTTTGCAGAGGTCATTGATGAATCTGGGGAACAGCGGGTTTTTGTGTCGCTCAACGGACAGCCTGCCGTTAAGGTAAGCATTCAGAAGCAGCCTGACGCAAACTCTATCCAAGTGGTTGATGCAGTTCAAAAACGGCTTGAGGAATTGCGCCAGTCTGGTGTAATTCCCGAAGACATGGAGTTGCTGCCAACTCTGGATGAGTCAGTTTTTATTCGCAATTCTATTTCCAACGTTGCCAGTTCAGGTTTGATTGGCGCAGGATTGGCAGCGATCGCCGTTCTCCTATTCCTTGGCTCCATTCGCCAAACACTGATTATTGTCCTCTCTATTCCTCTGGCAACGCTAGCCGCAATCATCTTGATGGGCGTGTTTGGGCTGTCGCTCAACGTTTTCAGTCTGGGCGGTTTGGCGTTGGGTGTGGGAATTGTGGTCGATAACTCCATCGTCATGCTGGAGGCGATCGCCGAAGGAGCAGGCATGACACCAGGACAGGATACGCGATCGCAAATGCCCCCCGACGAAATCATCGAGCGCTCTATCCAGAGCAGCCAGGAGGTGGAATCGGCCCTGCTAGCTTCTACCAGCACAAACCTGGTGGCGGTACTGCCTTTCCTGCTGATCGGTGGCTTTATCGCCCTGCTGTTTAACGAGTTGATTCTAACCATCAGCT
This sequence comes from Leptolyngbya sp. FACHB-541, assembly GCF_014695875.1. Classification (NCBI taxonomy): domain Bacteria; kingdom Bacillati; phylum Cyanobacteriota; class Cyanophyceae; order Leptolyngbyales; family Leptolyngbyaceae; genus Leptolyngbya; species Leptolyngbya sp. FACHB-541. The sequence goes on from NZ_JACJPC010000110.1 coordinate 416,005, forward strand.
TTGCGGTCGCCGCGTCGATTGTTGTTGCGGCAACCGTCGTGCCCGCAATGTCTTCTCGACTGCTAGGAATTCGCTGGTCAAGCCGCATCGGAGAATTTTGGCTCTTAAAAGAATTTAATCGTCGCTTTGAAGCCTCGACACGAGGCTACGCCAGCACTCTGGAATGGGTGCTGCGAAAGCGTGTCTTAATCGTCTTGGCAACTTTTCTGGTTCTGGGGGGTGGCAGTCTGCTAACAATCGGTCAGATTCCTCAGGAAATTCTGCCGCGCATTAGCACCGGGCAAGCAAACCTGAATGCCCAGTTTCCCCCCGGAACTCCCCTCGAAACCAATCGGAAGGTAATGGAAGAGGTAGACAAGATTATTCAGGCGCAACCGGAGACAGAATACGTATTCACGACAGCGGGAGGCTCCCTCTTTGGCAGCAGTACAAACGAAAACCCGTTGAGAGGCACCAGCAACATCACGCTGAAGCGAGGAAGTGATGTTGAGGAGTTTGTCGCTCGGGTCAATCAAGAGATTGAGCAGCTTAACCTGGTCGATACTCGGATTCGCATAAGGCCGGGTGAAGTGCGTGGTTTGGTACTAAACAATTCTCCGGTGCGTGGTGCAGAAGTAGATGTGGTGCTGCAAGGAGAAGATGAGCGATCGCTAACTCAGGCAGGTTTTCAGGTACTCGACGCACTTGACCAGCAGGCAACGCTGGCAACCTTTCGCCCAGATGCTGACCAGCGCCAGCCTGAAATTCAAATCCGTCCTGACTTGGAGCGCCTGACCGCCCTCGGACTCAACACCCAGGACATCGGGGAAACGCTTGAAACTGCCGTCCAAGGAGTCGTTGCAACCCAGCTTCAGCGCGGTAACCGTTTGGTAGATGTGCGTGTGCAGCTTGACGAGGACGCGATTACCCGGCCGTCGCAGCTAGAACGGTTACCTCTGTTCACAGAAGACAACCAGTTGATTCGGCTAGGAGATGTTGCTCAATTAGAAGAAGGAGAAGCCCCTGGCGAAATTCAGCGGATCAACCAGCGGCAGGTGTTCATCGCAGCAGGCAACTTGAATGAAGGTGCCAGCTTGAGTGAAGCTTTGGCTGAAGTAGATACTATCTTGCAAGGATTAGAGTTGCCTGAAGGGGTTAGTCGTTTGCCCAGTGCTGCGGCCCAAAGTAACCAGGAAATTCAGTCTGCTTTGCCCCTTCTCGGTGGATTGGCTGCCTTCCTGGTATTCGTTGTCATGGCGGTGCAATATAACTCATTAATAGACCCGCTAGTCATCATGTTCACGATTCCCCTAGCTCTAGCAGGTGGAATTTTGGGACTGTATGTGACGCAAACGGCGATCGGTGCAACAGTGATTGTGGGAGCAGTGCTGCTGGTCGGTATCGTCGTTAACAACGCCATCATCATGGTGGAACTAGCAAACCAAATCCGCGAGCGAGAAAAGGTCGATCGCCGCACTGCCATTCTCAAAGCGGCTCCCCAACGACTTCGTCCGATTCTCATGACGACGATCACAACTGTATTAGGAATGTTTCCTTTGGCGTTGGGAATGGGCGAAGGGGGAGAGTTTTTGCAGCCGCTCGGCATCGTTGTGTTTTCTGGGTTATCTCTAGCAACGTTCTTGACGCTGTTCATCATTCCCTGCTTTTACCTGCTACTCCATGATCCCCGTTGGACGAATGGAGTGAAGCGAATGTCTCGTCGTGGACGGGTCGCTCTCGCTTTAGATAGGGTCGATCGCCAGTCTCGACAACCTTCCAAACGAAAAGTAGTCAGGCGATTTTTGAAGGAATAACGTTCTCCTGGTAGAAGACTGGTTCTCCTGGTTTGATTTACGCTATTGTGGCGATCGCGACAGAAGTTGCGATCGCCACAAATGCTTTAGCCCGTTGATTCTGATCTGATGGCGATCGCCCAGCAAAAATTCCTGGCATTATTTGGAGCATCCTAGATGTCACAGCCTCCTCCCAAGCGGGTCCCATCGGTTGTAAATTCCAGAAACACCTCGCTTCAACGTCTGCGCCAACTCAGCCATGTCTTAGACAACGCCATTCCAATTCCTGGTACAGGTTATCGAATTGGACTTGATCCACTTCTGGGGTTACTGCCCGGTGCTGGAGATACGGTTGCAGGAGCGCTATCAGCCTACATTGTCGTTGAAGCAGCGCGAATGGGCGTGCCTCGTGAAATCCTGTTGCGAATGGCATCCAACATTGTTCTGGAAGTTGTGCTGGGATCGGTGCCAATGCTAGGCGATGTGTTTGACGCGACCTGGAAAGCAAATGCTCGAAATATTGCCTTGCTTGAAACTCATGTCGATATGCCCCAACCTAGTCGAGGGAGCGATCGCAAATTTCTAATTCTGCTAATTCTCGGCTTAGCAGTGGTTATTATAGGTTTTGCTACTTTTTCTGTACTGCTGGTTCGCCTGCTGATTGGCGCTATCGGTGGCGGCTAACTCAATTCTTAGCGCTACATTTGGCGTGATCTCCAAGGGAGGATTATGCAATAATGATGCACTGTCTTCCAGAGTCTTCTCATGGTTCAAGCGCCTCCACTTCCCACTGATTTGAACAACTTTAGTTTTGAGCAAAACCCTGATCTCAGCCTTCAGCTTCCTGATCCAGAGGATGATCTGATTCCCGAGGCAGAATTTTTGAGTCAGGTCGAGACAGCCTGGCAGGTGTGCGATCGCTTTGACCTGCAAACCGAAATTTGGCGCGGTCGTATTCTTCGGGCTGTGCGCGATCGTGAAAAGCGTGGCGGCGATGGTCGAGGCAGCGGATTTCTCAACTGGCTCAAAGATCGGGAAATCAGCAAAACTCAGGCTTATTCGCTAATCGAACTAGCAAATAGCGCCGATGCACTGCTGGAAGAGGGTTACCTGGAGCCGGAAGATGTTAACCAGTTCAGCAAACGCGCCTTTGTCGAAACGGCCCAGTCATCCCCGGAAGTTCAGCAAATGGTCGGTGATGCAGCGCGAAAGGGCGATCGCATCACTCGCCGAGAAGTCCGCCAGCTTTCCGACGAATGGACAGCGATGACTTCAGATCTAATTCCTGAAGTCGTAAAGGAAAAAGCTGCTAACAGCACGATTCCTACTCGCTATTTGGCTCCACTGGTGCGAGAAATGGAAAAGTTGCCAGAAGCGCATCAGGTTTCCCTCCAGGCAGAGGTGGCAGGAAATCCTGACGTGGATACGCTGAAGCAAGTTACCGCCGAAGCCCGCTATTTGGCGAAGTATCTCAATGCTGCAACCAACGTGCAGGCCTTAGATAACGAAGCGCTTGACCTGGAATCTGCTTTAGAAGAGGCGTTGCGGGTCGGTTGCCTTAGCTCTACGGCTGACTTAGTCAATCAGGCTTCGCAGTTGGAGCAGGCGATCGTCAAACTCTACACCACTTGGAAACGGCTCAACACTCTTTCAGAGCGGGTTTACCTGGATAGCGGCGCGAGTACACCTCACTTGCGATCGCTCCTTGCTCACCTTAGTCCCCTTTCGGGTGAAGTGCTGGAAGTTCAACTGGGTGATCCGGATGGGGGTAGTTTCTCTCGCACTATTCGTCTCAAAATTTTGCCTGAAACTGATGCTTAAGAGGCAAGTATGAAACGAGTCTGCGTATTTTGCGGCTCAAATCAGGGAGCAAACCCTGCTTACGGGTTTGCAGCCGAGCAGCTAGGTAAACTGCTGGCACAGCAAAACATCGGGCTAGTGTACGGCGGCGGTAAAGTTGGGCTCATGGGCACCGTCGCCAATGCCGCCCTTGCCGCAGGGGGTGAAGTCATCGGCGTGATCCCCCAAGCGCTAGCCGACCGCGAAATTGCTCACACAGGTCTCTCCAAACTGCACATCGTTGCTTCGATGCACGAACGCAAAGCCCTCATGTCAGACTATGCCGACGCTTTCATCGCGCTCCCTGGTGGCATTGGTACGCTTGAAGAATTTGCTGAAGTTCTCACTTGGGGGCAACTAGGACTACACCAAAAGCCCTGTGGTTTGCTTAATATTGAGGGATATTACAACTCTTTGATCGCCTTCTTCGACCACGCAGTTCAAGCGCAATTTGTCCGTCCCGAACATCGCTCAGCGGTAATCGAGACGCAAACCTGTGAAGAACTCTTGGAGAAGCTGAACCAGTATCAGCCCATCCAAATTCACAAGTGGATCGATCGCGATCAAACCTAATTGACCTGTTCAGGAGTTGATCAAAGCCGTGGCTGAATTACTGCAAATTTCCCAACTGGGTAATCCTGTCCTGCGCCAAACTGCCGAACCCATTACCGAGATTCAAGCGCAGCCAGTACAGTCCCTGATCGACGATTTGCTTGCAACCCTCCGGCATTCCAATGGAGTTGGAATTGCAGCGCCTCAAGTAGGTGTTTCTCGGCGTTTGCTGATCGTCGCATCCCGTCCCAATCCTAGATATCCTCATGCTCCCGAAATGGAACCAACCCCGATGATTAATCCTCGGTTGGTAAGCCATTCCGATGAAATCGTGAAAGATTGGGAAGGCTGCCTGAGCATTCCTGGAATTCGCGGTCTGGTGCCTCGGTATCAAGCAATTACGATTGAATATTACGATCGCTACGGCAACCTCCAACACCAAGAACTTACCGATTTCGTCGCTCGCATCTTCCAGCACGAGTTCGATCATCTGGAAGGCTACGTTTTTCTGGATCGACTGGAATCCACGCGAAACATTATTACTGACCAGGAATACCTCAAGCTGATTGCTGAAACTTGCTGACAGGAATAACTAGATCCAACCCTGAACGCCTCGAATAATCATGTAGGCGGCTAGAGCAAACAGCAAAAACTTAAACAGGAAATTGACCGTTCGATCAGGCAATCGAGGCAGCAAGCGAGTTCCTGCCTGTGCTCCAACAATTCCACCTAATCCCAGACACAACCCAGGAATCCATAAAACGTTGCCATTCCACGTGTGCTGGGCAAGTCCTGAAACGGCGATCGCCACAATTGCGCCTAAACTCGTCCGCACTGCCGCCTTAATCGATTCTCCCAAAAACAGCATTTGCAGCGGCACCATCACCACCCCACCACCCACGCCAAACAAACCAGATAGCCCACCTGCTAACAGACCGATTCCAGCAATTGAAGTGAGCGGTGCCTCTTTCTCTGCTTCTGGCACTTCTTCCCCAGATGTTAATTCTGGCTCCATCGTCTTCTCAGTTTTTCGCTTGAGTCTTTGACGTAGATCCATCAAATACGTCGTAGCTAGCAACAGAACTGCAAATCCTAGAGCCAAAGCTGGGTCAGGGAGGCGATCGCCCAACCAGGCACCCCCTTGCGCCGTAACAACCCCAAAAGCCGCTAGCATTAACGAAACCCGCCAGTTCAATTCACCGGCTCCTAAATTCCGCAAGCTACCAGAAACCGCGCTCAAAAACACCCCAATCAAACTCGTCGCAGTAGCTTGGATTAATGGCACTCCCAGAAATGTCAGGGCTGGAACCATCAGCAGTCCCCCCCCAATTCCCAGCAATCCAGCTGCAACTCCGGTAACTGACCCTACCAAAACCAGCAGTACCCATTCCAGGGGCGTATCAAGCATTCACACCAACTCCTGTAATAGATGCATTGGTAGGTTGGGTGGAGCATAGCGAAACCCAACACTTACATAAGCTCTGCGTTAGGGTTTCATACTTCAACCCAACTTACATTCTTCAAAGGTTATCAGAAGTTTTATCGTCAACCAGAAGTTTCCCTAACTGCTACATCCGCTCCAACACGGGAATTCCCAGCAAAGATAGTCCTAATTTGATCGTTCTCGCAGTCAAATCACACAACACTAACCGCGACGTTCTGATAGGTTCTTCCGCATCCAGTACCGTGCAACGATCGTAGAACTGATTAAACTTTTGGCTCAGTTCAAATAGATATTGGCAAAGCTGATTCGGCAGCAGGTCTGCATCAATTATGCTGAGAATTTCATCTAGCCGAAGTAAGTGTTTTGCTAATACAAACTCTTCATCTTCTTTCAACACAACCGGACAGTCGGAACCTAATTTTTCAAAATCAATGTTTCCCTTCCGACTGATCCCACGCGTCCTTACGTAGGCATAAAGCATATATACAGCCGTATTGCCTTGCCGCGCCAGCATTTTGTCATAGCTGAAAATATAGTTACTCGTTCTGTTTTGGCTCAGGTCAGCATACTTTACCGCACTAATCCCGATTACTTGAGCGCTATGTTTGATAAATTCTTCTGTTTCCTCACGTCCCTCTTCTTTAAGACGATTTTCTAGGTCAGTACGAGCATGGGCGATCGCCTCATTCAACATATCCTCCAGCCGAATTGCTTCTCCAGAACGGCTCTTTAGCTTTTTCCCATCTTCCCCTAGTACAGACCCAAGTGGCGTGTGAACAAACTCCACATCGTCCGTAATCCAGCCCGCTCGTTTACCAACCTGAAAAATTTGAGCAAAGTGATTTGTTTGTTCTGCCCCAACCGGATAAACCACTCGGTCTACCTTATCCACACTTACCCGATAGCGAATGGCAGCCAAATCAGTAGTGGCATAGTTATATCCACCATCCGACTTCTGCACGATCAGAGGCAAAGGGTCCCCTTCCTTATTCGTAAAACCCTCCAAAAAAACGCACTTTGCCCCGCTATCTTCAACCAATAAACCAAGCCGATCCAGCTCCCCTATTACATCCGGCAAAAACGGATTATAAAAAGACTCACCTCGAATAATCAGAGGAGACAAACCCATCAAATCGAAAATTCTTTGATTGGTTCGGTTAGATAAATCGCAAACAATTTTCCACGCGCGTAGAGTTTCTTCATCACCCGCCTGAAGCTGCACCACAGACAGTCGCGCTGCATCCTGAAAGGCCACATCCTGATCAAATCGCTTTTTGGCATGACGATAAAACGATGCCAAATCTTCCAGATCTAAATTCTCATCAGACTTCAGCGCCTCTGGATATGCTTCCCGCAAATATGCAATCAGCATCCCAAAAGGCGTTCCCCAATCCCCCACATGGCTGAGCCGCAACACCTCATAACCCAAAAATTCTAGAATTCGGGCAATGCAATCTCCAATCACTGAGGGACGCAAATGTCCAACGTGCATTTCCTTCGCAATGTTGGGACTGGGATAGTCTACGATCGCCCGTTTAGGCGGCTCAATTGGAGCTACTCCCAGTCGGGAATCAGCCTGCACACACCGAAGCTGCTCCTCCAGGTAACTCGTCTTGAACGTCAAATTAATAAAACCCGCACCTGCTACGGTAGGTGGTTCACAAAACTCGCTCACATCAAGGTGCTGAATAACTTGCTCAGCGATCGCCCTCGGTGCTTTCCCCAATCGCTTCGCCAGCGACATCGCTACATTAGACTGATGATCCCCAAACTTAGGATTACTAGCAGGTACCAAAATCGGATCTGTTCCTTCCAAGTCAGACCCAAACGCAGCCACCAACGCCTGCTCAAACTGCTCTCGAATTTTCTGGATTGTAGAATTCATAAATCAAAAACTATTTAACTCTTAACTGGCAACGACCATCCTCATACTGATGTCTAGCCAAGAAGAGCGAGTAATTGGCGCACTGCTAGAAATATAGTCCATACCCGTCTCCGCCACCGCCCGGATCGTCTCCAGCGTAATATTACCTGAAGCCTCAATCCTAATATGCGGACTACGTTGACGGATTGTTTGCACTGCCTGTCTCATCATCTCCAGCGGCATATTATCCAACATAATGATGTCCGCTTTGTGAATCAGGGCTTCTTCGACCTGTTCCAGCGACTCCGTTTCCACCTCAATGGTCAGCGGATAAGGAATATGAGGACGAATTCGGGCGATCGCCTCTCCAATTCCCCCTGCCGCCGCAATGTGATTATCCTTGATCATTACGCCATCATCCAATCCCATGCGGTGGTTCACAGCACCGCCCACTTGAGTTGCATACTTTTCCAGAAGTCGCAGTCCCGGCGTAGTTTTGCGCGTATCGACAAACTGAGTTGGCAAATCTGCAATCTGCTCCACATACTTATTGGTCAGCGTTGCAATCCCACTCAGCCGCATCACTACATTTAACGCGACCCTCTCCCCCGTCAAGAGCGCATCCATCGATCCACTCAACCGAGCAATGGGGTGTCCATGAGCGCACCACTGCCCTTCCTCAACAAGTGCCGTAAAAGTGGACTGTTCGCTGAGTAGATGAAAAACCCGCGCAGCAATCGGCAATCCCGCAACGACCCCTGCTTCTTTCACAATCCACTGAGCCTGTCCACTAACAGCGTCAGATGCAAAAAGGCCTTGAGTTGTGCGATCGCCCCGCCCAATATCCTCCAAAAGCCAGCTTTTCAGCAGTTGATCCAGCACCAAAGCAGGCGGTAACACAGGAGCCATTACTTATAATTTTCCAGCTTCGCTAAGTCCAACAATAGTAATTAGATAGGACTCATTGATGCAACCTGCAACTTTTCCAAGCCTCTGGATGAGTATCTCGCTTGTCCCAACTAAGCAGACAGCAGTCTTAATCCAATAGCAATCAAGGCTTTTAGGATTTTGCAGCTACCACTCCGCTCGGGACTCACCCTATCGCGTTAGAGATTCATCTCAAGAAATCATAGACCTTAAAGGCGATCTCTCGAAGATTCCCAGCACCCACAAGGCTGAAACCCTGCAGATTCCATGCTTTCAGCGTTTCCCGAAAAACTTTTGAGAAATGCTTGACAGTTTCTTGGATGTCTCGTTATATTGGTTAAGCGGTCGAGAGAGAGCCGAACGGAAACGGAAGGCACTGGCTTCGACCCCGAACCTTGAAAATCTAATAGTTTGAAAGCCAGAATAACACTTATACCCCGTTAAATCAATTAGTTTGCTTTAGAGTTTCGACTTTAGAGTAAGCAAAAATGAAAACCGGGACTAAGTCAAGTTCCGGGAGCCTAACAAATCTCGAATTTGTTTAATTACAATGGAGAGTTTGATCCTGGCTCAGGATGAACGCTGGCGGTATGCTTAACACATGCAAGTCGAACGGAAGTCTTCGGACTTTAGTGGCGGACGGGTGAGTAACGCGTGAG